>JASEES010000038.1 GCA_030019395.1 Methanolinea sp.
ACTCCTCGCAGACAAAGGGGTCGTAGCTGTAATCAAACACCTCGGACACCATCTGTTTGCACTTCCGGAAGGAAAAGATACCACTCTCTATCTCGAATCGGGCGCAAAAATTTCTGCAGGAATTGATCCCGAAAAAACGGTTCTTGTCACTGATACTGTCTCTCTCCGGACCGTTCTCGACATGCTCTCCTTTTCCGGCACGTCGTTTACAATCGTGGAAGGTTTCAAATCGCTCCCGATGCCCAAGGTCGTGGTGGGATCATTAAATGATGCCCATAACGTTGTCCTCGAAAATCCCCGTCCACGGGATATACTCGATTCTCTCGGGAGGTTCCCGGACTATGTCTCTTACTACGAACTCACAAGAGATATATGGGCTGACGGGCTCATTGCGGTGAGTGGTTCTCTTCCCGTTGATTCTTCTTTGCTACACCCCCGCGAGAGAAGAGAGTTTTATGACCGTTTTTTCCCAATGATACATGATATGACGGGAAAGGGAGCAGGCGTGTCGGACGCCTCCAGGGTGAGGGTCCATCTTTACCAGGGGCTCTTTTTTGGAGGGGAAGACAGGGTGATCTATGCTGTTGGGAGCCCGACAGTGGAAGCTGTCAATTCTGCGGTTCCACGAATCCTTGAACGCATAGAATATATGCTTAAACTTGCGTTGCATACCGGAAGGAGAGATTCATGCACTTGAAAAAAATTGAAAAGAGGCTCTTTGGAACCAACGGCGTAAGGGGAATTGCGGGGACAGAAATGACTCCCGGATTAGCACTCAAAATCGGGCTTGCACTGGGAACAATGCGGCAGGGGACTATTGCCGTTGGCAGGGATACCCGGACTTCCGGGCCGGCGCTGGTCAGTGCCCTGAAAGCAGGTCTCCTTGCGGCAGGGTGTGACGTGGTCGACTGTGGCATCCTTCCGACCCCGGCACTCCAGTTCCTTGTCAGGAGGCACTTTGATGCGGGAGCCGTCGTGACTGCATCCCACAACCCGCCGGAATACAACGGGATCAAGGTGGTGGAACCTGATGGGACAGAAATGGGCGATGAAGAGAGCGTCGCTCTGGAAAAGCATATATTCGAGGATACTTCACGGATTGTCTCCTGGGAGAGAACCGGACGCGAACGCTCTGCCCCTGCCCTCGTGGAAGAGTATGTTGATGCCGTTGTCCGCGCTTTCCCCCCCTGCATTGGCGAAGGGATGCCGGTTGTCGCAGACCCGGGATGCGGTGCAGCTGCTGCCACAACACCGGAAATCCTCAACCGCCTGGGTTGCAGGGTCTATTCCCTCAACTGTCAGATGGACGGGACATTCCCCGCGAGACCTCCTGAACCTTCGGCTCAGGGTCTCTTGCCCCTTGCCGATCTCGTGAAAACGACCGGCGCATCCTTTGGCGTTGCCCATGACGGTGATGCAGACCGTGCTGTCTTCGTGGACGAAAAAGGTCATTTTATCGAGGAGAACGTGGAATTCGGTCTTATTGCTGATCATGTGTGCCAAGGGAGGAAAGGAGTCATTGTGACTCCCGTCAGCACATCCCGGATCATAGAAGTTATCGGAAAAAGAAACGGGTGTCGGGTTGTCTACACGCCCGTCGGGAGCATTTACGTGGCAAGGACAATGATTTCCCTCGCTGCACAGGGAATCCCGGTTGTATTCGGGGGAGAGGGAAACGGGGGACTGATTTTTCCTGGTCATCAGCTCTGCAGGGACGGCGGGATGACTGCAGCGACCATGGTCTCGCTCCTTGCCCATAAGGGAGAGTCCCTGTCCTCGCTCGTGAATGCAATGCCGCATTTTGCCTTAATCAAGGACAAGTTTAGGGAAAAAGATCCCCAGGCCCTCGTTGCACGCCTTGTGGATCATTATTCCGGGGAGAACCTGGACCTGACCGATGGCATAAGGATCAACAGGGGTGACTCCTGGGCCCTGGTCCGCCCTTCGGGTACCGAGCCCCTTGTACGTGTAATGGTCGAGTCTGAATCCGGGGAGAGGGCAGAGCAGTTCTACAAAGAGATAATGAGCCTTATTCAGAGATAGCGGCATTTTTTGGATACATTGTGATAAAACCTTTTTTTCTATTATAAACCATATAATGATATACTATTATCCTCGTCTCGGATAGAAATGCAAATAAAAGATGGCGTGGCAGATACACCAAAGGTCTCTGGTATGACCATTCCGGTGGGGTCAGCGGTAATGAAGACCATTGAGATACGAATTACCGGGAGAGTTCAAAAAGTGGGTCTGCGGAATTGCATCCGGCACATCGCCGGGAAACTCTGCATTAAGGGAGAAGTCATGAATCTTCCCGATGGATCTGTAAAGATTGTTGCAAGTGGCGATCCCCTGACCCTCGACAAGTTCTCTTCCATGATATACGGGTGCCCGCGGGCCCTTATCAGGGAGATGGAGATCTGCGAGATCCCCTTCAGGTCATTCGCTGACTTTTCTGTCGTGCGCCCCGTTGAGTGAATCCGGTTCTGGTATGTGGATGATAAAATCAGTCTTTTTCATCAGTGATTCCTTGAGTGCGAAGACATGAGAATCTATGACATCCTGCCTGATCGTACGGATGAGTCTTTGCAGGAGAGCCTGTACAAGGTCGTCCGACAGGATGCACCGGTCCGGGCCGCACTCGAACCCCCCGGGTGGGAGCCCCTCCCTCACAAAGGAACAGACGGGGTCGTCGATCATTGACGGTCTGAAAGGGTCACAGAGATCATGCACGAGTCCGGCCTTCCCCCGCGTCAGAAAACCAATATCAGGGTCGAGGTGTGCCCCGATTGCCGCAACGCACATGTTACCGAAGAGGAGCCCGTACCCGAACGAAAGGAGGGTATTGACAACGTCTGTATGAGGCCGGGAGGTCCGGCGGCGGAAACCAAGACCTGCAGGAACAGTACGGGCAAGAATCTCGTAATACATGTCAGAGATAAGCCTGTGCACTCTCCTGACCTCTTCGAGGCGGACGAGATAATCGAGTTCTGAAACACTTTTTTCGAGGATTTCGAGCTCTCCCTCGTAAAAGAGAGGATGATCAAGCTCCTCCTGCAACCTGACGAGATAGAGTATCCGGGCATGGGCACTTCCCTTTGCAATTGCAAGTGCAGTGGAATGCGGAAATGCTCTCACCTGGGCCTCACGGACGATCTGGTCGTATTGAAAGCCGTATGGTCGGAGGAAACCGAGCGGTTCTCCATCCGCTTCGAAAAAGGAGACTGCACATCCAGCAGAGAGAAGACGGGAGATAACCGATGAATGGATGGTATGGCCTCCCATGACGAGGAGGTGCCTGATTGCAGACAGAGGAATCTCTTGTGTACAGCCACGCTTCTGCACTATAAGGATCTTGGGCGTTGCCTTGATATGCGCCCCAAACCCTGATACCACATACCAGGGAACGGTCTCTCTGGTACTTTTCTCGCTGCTCTCCATCCTGGAAAAACTCTCTATGTTACTCTCTTGCCGGGCATAAATACATCAATGCATCGTTTCTTCCGGGGAGAAACCGGTGTGTTATGGCGAAGGTAATCCAGTTTTTTCCATGCCATGTCATGACCTGGCAATATTTTTCATCCTTCGACGCGAGTTTATGAAAAAGGTACCTGGTAATCACCAGAAGTTCTCTCTCGTGGTCATGAGAGAAGGATACAATGGTGAAAAATGGTGAAAATATGAGAACAAAGCAAAAAAACCTGAGACAGGAGACTAATAGTCATGTTCTGGGATGAAAAATACGAGACACTTCCAAAGAAAGACCTTGGACGTCTCCAGCTGAAACGCCTCAAAAAGACGCTTGTCCAGGTCCAGAACGTCGATTTTTACAGGAGGTTGTTCAAAGATGCAGGTATCAGGCCGGAGGACATAAAAAGCCTCGATGATGTCAGGAAATTACCGTTTACAAGGAAACAGGACCTCCGCAACGGTTATCCTTTTGGTTTTTTTGCCGTTCCTTTAACCAAGGTTGTTCGTATCCATACCACATCCGGAACGACAGGGAAACCGACCGTCGTAGGGTATACAAAAAAGGATCTCCGTACATGGGCAGGCCTGATAGCACGGAACATGACCATGGTGGGGCTTTCTGACCAGGATATCTTCCAGAACATGGTTAATTACGGTATGTTCACGGGGGGTCTTGGCTTCCATTATGGTGCAGAACTCATCGGGATGACTGTGATTCCCAGTGCCACAGGTAACACCCGCCGGCAGATAGAGATGATCCAGGACTTTGGGGTTACTGTTATCCATTGTACCCCGAGTTATGCCCTCCACCTTGCAGAAGTTGCCGAGGAGATGGACGCCCGCCTCGACTCATTAAAGACCGGACTGTTTGGCGCTGAACCCTGGTCCGACTCGATGCGCAGGGAACTGGAGGACAAGCTCGGTGTTACTGCTTACGACTCTTACGGGCTTTCTGAGTTGTTTGGGCCGGGTGTTGCATTTGAATGCAGAGAGAGGGATGGTCTCCACATCTGGCATGATTGTTACCTTGTCGAGATCATCGATCCTGCGACAGGGGAAGTTTTGGGAGAGGGTGAACGAGGGGAGATGGTTGTTACCCCGCTTGTCAAGGAGGCAATGCCACTCATCAGATACCGGACCGGGGATATCACGATGCTTTACGAGGATGGATGTATATGCGGGCGTGGGCAGAAGATCGCACGTATAATGGGAAGGAGTGATGATATGCTGGTTATCAGGGGGATCAATGTGTTTCCATCGCAGATAGAACATGTACTTTTGGAAATTCCCGAGGTGGGTAACCAGTTCATGGTCTATGTGGACAGGGTTAACCACCTCGACGAGATGACGATCGACGTCGAAATCAACCGTGACTTCTTTTCAGGAGAATTGAAGGATCTCGCCAGAATCCAGAACAAGGTTGTCAAGGCACTCCGTGATGCCCTCGAACTCAGGACAACGGTCCGGCTCGTGGAACCCGGTTCTCTGCCCCGGTTCGAGGGCAAAGCAAAACGGGTTGTGGACAGGAGGAAAGATACCCTATGACAAGAGCATGGGACCCGCGAATCGAGGAGATGCCCCTCGAAAACTTAAAAAAGCTTCAGTATACCCTGCTCAAGACACTCGTTTACCGTCTGTACAGTTTCTCAGCGTTCTATCACCGGCGTATGGAGGAGGCAAAAGTCCATCCCGATGATATCCGGACGCTCGAAGATATACAGAAGCTCCCCTTCATGTATAAACGGGATCTCAGGGACAATTACCCTGACAAGCTCTTCATTGCATCCCAGGAAGACCTGGTCAGGTACCATGTCTCCTCGGGCACTACAGGAAAGCCCACGGTCGTCGGTTATACCGAAAGGGATCTTGAAAACTGGACTGTATCGCTTGCGCGCGCCCTGGTCTCGTGCGGCCTTGGAAGGGGCGACGTCATCCAGGTGAGCTATGGATATGGTCTCTTTACCGGAGGCCTCGGACTGCATTACGGTGCTGAACGTATCGGGGCAACAGTTCTTCCCACAAGTGTAGGAAACACGGAACGCCAGATCGAGCTGATGCAGGACCTTGGGGCAACGGCAATTGCCTGTACACCATCTTACCTCCTCCATATCGGAGAAGTTGCAGAAAAAATGGGAATCAGCATCAGGAAAGACACGAAACTGCGTACCGGTATCCTGGGAGCAGAACCCTGGTCCGAGAACATGCGCCAGCGTATCCAGGACTGGCTCGGAATAAAGGCATATGACATCTACGGGACAAGTGAGCTCTCCGGCCCGATGTTCTGTGAATGTACAGAGCAGAGAGGTTTCCATGTCTGGGGAGACCTTGCGTACGTCGAGACCCTCGATACCCAGACACAGGAACCGCTCCCGCCGGGAGAACGCGGTGAGATGGTTATCACCATGCTCCAGAAAGAAGCCATGCCGCTGATCAGGTATCGGATCGGTGATATCAGCTCTATCGAGGAAGATGTCTGCCCCTGCGGCCGGACGCATCCCCGTGTCCAGAGGATAACAGGGAGAGTCGACGACATGCTGATTATCCGCGGGATCAACGTCTTCCCGTCCCAGATCGAGTATGCACTCATGACCATTCCCGAGGTCGGCCAGCACTTCCAGATCATCGTTGATCGGAAGGGGGCACTCGATGACATGCTCGTCCAGGTGGAGGTTGCCCCGGAGGCTTTCTCCGACAAGATTACGGATCTCATGGCAATTCGGAGAAAGGTCGAGCACAAGTTGCGCAACATTCTCAATGTTGGTGTGAACGTGGAACTGGTCGAACCAGGGTCACTCCCGCGGTTCGAAGGAAAAGCAAAGAGGGTAATCGACAGGAGAAAGATCTGATATGGGAGTCAATAACTTCGTCATTAAGCAGATA
>JASEES010000039.1 GCA_030019395.1 Methanolinea sp.
GAATACCTGATTGACAAGATGCACCAGAAAGACACCCCAATATACGAGGAGATCTGCCGGTCCTGCCGGAGGATATCTGCTGCGCAGACCCGTGGAGAGGCAGGAACTCTCATGGCACAGGAGATCTCCACGTTCTCCCTCTTTGACCTCCAGGTCATCATGGGACGGGTGCGGTACGAAGTCCATCGTCTTCCCCCCCGGTACAGGAAAGTCGCTGCACCCTACCTGCTCGGACAGATCGTTGATGCACACCACGAGCTCCTGTTAATGTGCGCCCGCGGGGAATTCTCCCGCATGGTCCAGCCCATCAGGGAAAAGGACGTCTACGATTCCTACTTTTCCATGGTCCCGGACGGTTGCTTTGTCTTTGAGTCCCACCGGGAATACCTCCCCCAGTTCCATTCGCCCAGGCATCGCCTCTTCTACTATATCCTTGCCGGGTTCGCGATGTTTGTCCTCGAGAGGCCGGGACATCCGGTCGGGACACCATTTCCCGGTGGCCTCTCAGTCAGGGAAAACAACGGGAAGTTTTACTGTCCCATCAGGGACAAGGAGAAGGATGTTTTCTTTGCGCTCTGCAATTTCTGTCCTGCGGTACAGGACGAGGAAGCGTGACATTCATAATGATTGGTGAGTCTCCCGGGCCAGACGGAGACGCCATAAGTTAATGCGCACCCTGCTCCTACATACATCAGAGTGATAGAGAGATGCTCAATATCGAAGGCCTTTCATCGGAGGCAAAAGTAGGAAAGATCCTGATCCTCGTCTCCCTCGTCATAGGCATTCTCGTTCTCCTTCTCCTCGCAGTGGTAGGGGTGGCTGTCTATACCGCAGGGGTATTTTCTACCCTCGGGGTCTCCCTGACCATACCGCTTGTCATCGTTGCAGCACTTGCCGCTGTCAGGATTGCCGGGCTCGTCATGGGTTTCCTTGCACTTTTCTCGACAGAGAAAAAGGACTTTTCCCGTGCAGGGATATATGCGATTATCGCAAGTGTCCTGCCCCCACTCGTCATCATCATGCTGATCGGGGGTATTTTCTGCCTTGTTTCACGGGAAGCAAATGCCGGGAAAACTGATGAAACGCGGAAAGATCCAGATTTACCGGGTCTTTAGGGAGAGGCCGTGACATCTCCGGCAAAAACCCTTTATTTTTTCCCCTGATGAGAAAGAAAGAGGTCTTTTTCCGGGAAAATAAACCCAATCCATTCTCATCGTGGTAGTGACTTAATGGTCGGGGAACGGATGCAGGGAGGCCTATCGTTTCCACACTCCGGAGAAGTGCCCCGGCCTGCTGTATACCCGTTCAGAGGCCGGGGGTAACCCGGACCAGTTGCTGTGCTCTTTGCACGCATGTTTTTCGTTCCGGTCCAACTCAACCGGCACTTACCGTTCCCCCGGTGAACGGGTGCTCACCAGGGAGAGGATGGCGCCGATGGCGCAGAAAATGGAACCCGTAACGAGAATTTTCTGGATGGAGAAGGAGAGGATAACGGGATCGGCATCCTGGAAGGACAGCGAATACCCGTATGCAGAAAGTTCCAGCGAGAGAAAGAGGGCAGAGAGAGAGATCCCTGCAATCATGCCCAGGTTCTTGAGAGTGGCACTCATGCTCGATGCAAGGGATACCCTTTCAAGGGGCAGGGATCGCATGATCTCTGTTGCATTCGGGGCAAGGAAGAGTGATATGCCGAGGGAGAGGGGGACAAAAAGAGCTATTATCAGCGCTATTTCTCTCACGAGGACTGCAAAACTCAAAAGAAAGAGCGAGGCCCCGGCGATGCCAATGCCCCATGCCGGCAGTGTTCTCGCATTCCGCCTGTCATAGAGGAGACCGGCAGCAGGCGATCCAACGATGATGATGACGGGTATGACAAGGAATACGAAACCGACCCCCAGGGGATCCATGCCCAGCGCGCCTTCGAGGTAGAACGGTCCCACGAGGTAGAGCATGAAGAACGCGATGTAAACGCATGCCATGGACATGTTCGGCAGCAGGAAACGGGGGTCCCGGAAAAGGGTGAGATCAAGCAGGGGGCAGGGACTCTTCCTCTCTGCCATGATGAAGAGAAAGAGAGAAAGAACAGACAGGAAAAGGAAAAAGACGATTCCGGGTGCATGGAAGTGTCCCGGGGAGACCTCTGCAAGGGAGAGGACCAAAAAGACGAGAAAAGAGACGAGGGATGCAGCCCCGGGCCAGTCCATGGAAAAAGTATTCGCGGACGCACTTTCCGGGGGTGACAACAGGAGGAAGAGGGCGATTCCTGTCAGCCCTATCGGGCCGTTGATGAAAAAGATGTATTCCCAACCCAGAGAGCCGGTGATGATTCCCCCAAGAAGGGGAGCTGCGACTGCGGCTGCCGCAGTTGTCGTCCCTATGTATCCCATCACCCGCCCCTGCTCACCGGGTCCCGATGTCTCGTAGAGGATGGCGGCGCAAATCGAAAAGATCATCGCCGACCCTGCAGCCTGCAGGGCGCGGAAGATGACGAGGTCCCACAGGCTCGAGGAAAGCCCGCACGCGATGGACGAGGTTGTAAAGAGGATAAGCCCGGCAAGAAAAAGCCTCTTTTTTCCTATGAATTCCGATACTCTTCCAAAAATGAGGAGAAGACTCGTCTCGGTGACCAGGTATCCCGTCAATATCCACTGGGACTGTGCAATATCAGCGGAAAAAGCCCTGGTTATCGTCGGCAGCGCAATGCTGACAACGATGCCGTCGATGACGGCCATCGCGACTGCTGCCATGGTGATGACCCGGATGACCATGGGATTTGTGCCGGTGGGCAACTTGCGGGCATCCGTGCCCCGGTGCAGAGCTGTGGGAGGCATGGGAGAGCAGAAGTTCCTGTACTGGGTTTTCTCCCCATCACGTTAAAAATGCCGCACGATAGCAGTTCCCCGGGAGAAAGATTTCCGTTTTTGTTCCCGCCAGGGGAAGGTCACCCCTGAAGATACCAGTATCCTGCATATGCAGGGGACGATAGGAAAAACCCCGGTAATCAGTCCTTCCAAGCGATCAGGCAAGAGGCGAGGATTTCAACCGGTATGCTGCTTATGGCCGGGCTTGACAACCATCGTGGTAACCGGGCAGTGTGTGACAACAAAGGAGGAGACGCTCCCCGAGATCATTCGCTTTATCTGGCTCTTGCCGACCGAACCGAGGACGACCAGCTCGGCATCGAGATCGATCGCGCAATCCACGATCCTGTCGCCGGGGTGTCCCCTCAAGAGGTGGGCCACTGCCGCAACGCCGCAAGCCTCCACCTCGGCCTTCATCGATGAAAGGAGGGACGCAGCCTCCTCTTCCTCGTCCCGTATCGCAAGTTCCACTGCGGTGTCGGGATCTGTCCATTCCTTCTCGATCACGTGCACGATATGGAGTTCGGCCTTCCTGCACATGGCCTCCTCTATTGCTGTCTGAATGACGTTGTGAGTCAGAATCGACCCGTCCACGGCAGCAAGAACCCGGCGTGTCACGTCGTATATCTCCTTTCCTTCGGCCCACCCGTCAATCCCGGGGGGTCTTATGCATGTATCAGTAAGAACACAGGACCAGATAAGTCCTCCGGGACTTTTTTGGAACCGGACAGCCTACTGAAGCAGTCCAAGGGAGCAAAGGGCATTCCGGGCCGCTTCCTGTGTCGCCTGAGTTTTCGTGATACCTTTTCCCGTTCCGAGGATGACACCCGAAACGCTGACCCTGTAGGTGAAAACGGGTGCGTGGTCCGGACCTTCCTTCGCGATCCTCTCGTAGACGGGGATTTGCCGGGATGTCTTCTGGATGTGCTCCTGGAGTCTCTTCTTGTAATTCATGAAAGGAATGAAAGTGCCGAGTTCATCGCCGAGCAACCCGAGAAGGAACGACCGGGTTTTTTCAAATCCCCTGTCGAGAAAATAAGCACCCAGAAAAGACTCGAATGCAGAGGCAGCGATCCGGGACGTCAGCTTCTGGTGCGAGCCAAGCCGAATCATACCGGAAAAGCCGGTTCCCAGGGATGATACGATGGAGAAAAGGTGGCTGTTTCTGGCAAATTCCATTTTTTCCGTCATCTCACCCTCGTTTCCGGGTGAATGCCGGAATATGTATTCAGCAACAACGAGGTTCAATACCCTGTCACCCAGAAACTCGAGAGCCTCGTAGTCTGCAACAGGAACTCCGGCGGAACCGTGTTCCCTTGCAAACGATTTGTGCGTGAACGCGGCTGTGTACCGGGCCAGTGCTGCCGGCGAGGGATCAGTCACCCCGATCCGCGGATCGCCGAGAAATACCCGGAGTCGTTCCCGGTAGGAATCCTCTTCCCGTTTTTCCGTCATCCTGCAACCCCTTTTCCCGGGAAAATCGCTTCGCGATGTCCGGACTGCATGCGCAACGGCACGGCGGTCATGGGTGGGGATG
>JASEES010000040.1 GCA_030019395.1 Methanolinea sp.
CGCGAAATTACCAAGTAAAGGGGAGAGGATATGAGAGAGAGTATAGTATTCCAACCCATCGGAGTCATCCATACTCCTTTTCCGGATCCGGCGGGAATGCCAATTCAGCCGGCCGGAGGCAGGGAGGTTACCGGTACAATCGAAATTTTTCCCGAATTTGCTGACGGGCTGATGGATATCGAGGGGTTCTCACGGATCATTCTCATCTACTACTTTCACCGTTCAGGTGCGTGCAGTCTACAACTGGTCCCTTTTCTTGACACTCACCTGCATGGTGTATTTTCCACAAGGGCCCCCAATCGTCCCAATCCCATCGGGATATCCACCGTGTCCCTCCTTGGCAGGGAAGATACCTGCCTGAAAATCAGCGGAGTGGACATGCTTGATGGCACACCCCTGCTTGATATCAAGCCCTACCTTCCCGAATACGATGCATTCCCCCTGGAGCGGACCGGGTGGTATCCTTCGGGCGGGTCCTGTTTCAGGACGACCCTGTCTGATGATCGTTTCAAGGGGACCGGGAAAGGTTAATTATATTTAGTTAATTTACCTTTTTGATAAAATAATTTTATATATTTCCTCTTCCCATTACCTTATGGTCATGCATTCCAGGAACATGTATGACCTTGTACGTCACTTTGTAAAAAACACCAGGAGTCATGCCGGAAACCATCACATGTCCATGGTACGAACCAGATGGAAGTATTCCGGCACCTATCACCCGCTTTTTTGCTTGATGTTTTTCATCAGGTAAGGGATCCCATAAGCGAGGCACATCCCTCCAATAAAGGCTGCCGTCATCGAGACGAGGAATGAGAGTACTGCGGTGGTAACGGTCACAAGGGAGGAACCGGTCTTCAATCCATGCCTTGCCAGTTCTATCGCAACGAAGAGGAGGAGGGCTGCATAGAAACCGGAAGAGATCAGCCCGATCCATGCGGGGCTGGCAAAGAGCAGGGCGGCCCCGATCAAAATTATCCCGGCATAGATATTTGCACCCCCGGTCCTTGCCCCGAACCGGTACTGCCCGGCCATCCCTCCGGCCCCGTGACACATGGGCATTCCGCCGAAGGGAATCGAGGTGAGGTTCATGAGCCCAATGGTGCGGGAGAGCTTTCTTGGCCTGATATCGGCCGAGAACAGGTCCTTTGCAAGGAGCGAAGTCGCAAGGATTGCATTAGTGATGGTGAGGATGGCCTGGGGGAGGACCAGATCCTGTAACGCAGCAATCACTTCGGATCCTGCAGGGATGGAAACCAGAGAGAGGGACATCGTTGTAAGCGGAGGAAAGCCCTGTGCCAGAATACCGGTAGCGAGCGCAACGATGATGACCGCAATCGATGAGGGATCCGGGACACGGAAGTGCAATGCCACAAGAAATCCTGCGATAATGATGATTGCACCCAGTATGAAATGTACCGGATCGGGAATGAGGTATCCCGCTGCAGTCTTGAGGAGGATGAGGGCTAATCCCAGCTGGATACCACGGACCACGGGAAGCGGAATATACCGTTCAATTATTTCGAGAACATTGGTGAAGCCAAGGAGCAGGAAAATTGCACCCAGTATAATTCCGGCAGCTGCAATCTCACCGCATGACATCCCGGCTGATACCGCGATGACGGCAATGGCCTTCATGGGTTCAACGGGGATAGGGTAACGGTAATAGTACCCGGTTACGATGAACCAGATTCCCAGGAAAAGGAGGACAGGACCAATCCCGAGGGCGCCGGTCGCGGCAAGGGCGAGCGAGAGGGGGAGGATGGTACCAAAATCGCCGAGACTTCCGGCAAGTTCACCGATGCCAAACCTGAGTGGCGGCCTGGGTTCCCGGGGCATACTTCACGCATACCGGAAAAATATTTATTCTGCCCTGATGACGGTACCAACCCGTTCCCCTGCGAGAACACGCCGTATATTACCGGGTTTATGGCCGTTTACAATCTTTACTTCATGCACATGTTTTGCGTTCATCATCAACTCGACCACCCTCGGCTCAAGGACCATGTCCTCCATTTCCATGGAAAGGAGCTCTGATGCAGTAATATCCGGGATGAAGACTGCATCTTTATCGGTAAAGGGATTCGAGGTGAAGAGACCATCCACATTCTTCACGAGGATCAGGTTCTTTGCGCCAAGTAATTCTGCGGCAAGAAACGCACCGGTATCGGTCCGGTTCGGGGGAATCGAACCGATATGCGCCGGTTGTTCATACAGACCGTAGGGGGGGGTGCCATGAATGACCGGGAGGACCCCGAGGGTCATCAGCATGGGGAGTTCGAGAAGGTCCCCTTTATGGATCCGGGTCCCGTGGTATTCCGAGAGCAGGATCGATACCATGATCGCGTTCTGCTCACTGATTTTCCCGGCAAGTTCGGCGAGTACCCCTGTCGGCATCCCGAGGTCAAGCCCTACATCGAGGATATGGCGTACCCTCACTCCTCCGCCGGTCACCACCAGAATCTGGTTCTCCCGGGAGAGTTCTCCAATCTCGTCCAGGAGGGGGAGCAGGACGTCCTTTCCATAATCGATGATCCCATGACCCCCAATCTTTACCACGTTCAGTTCGGGCATTATACGGAGCTGGGGACGACCTTCATATGACTTAAGTAACCCCTTTCTAAC
This sequence comes from Methanolinea sp., assembly GCA_030019395.1. Lineage (GTDB taxonomy): Archaea > Halobacteriota > Methanomicrobia > Methanomicrobiales > Methanospirillaceae > Methanolinea_A. Next base: position 2,626 of record JASEES010000040.1, read on the forward strand.
AAGTGTCTCTCCCTGGAGCTTGTTGGCAACTTCGAACCGATCCCGTTTCATGCAATCACCCATAGATTTATAACGATAATAGTTAATACAATTATAGTGTAAACCAGTTGGTATAACAGATGTTTTGTTTTACCAACCATGATGGAGAGGTATTACTATGAAGATGAAGATCTATGTCCGGGAGCGGATGAAAGTCCGTGAAGGGGTCAAGCAGCCGATGTTCCGAATTGTCGCGGTTACAGGCGGCACCATCCAGATTGAGCTGACCCATTTCAGGAAGTTTGAGATTGAGCAGATCGCGAAGGATGTCGGGGCCGAAGTCATCTACCTGGAAGAGATCCCCGACGATGAGAAGAAAAAACACTAGTTTTTCTTTTTAAAAGGAAAATTACCTTTGCAATTTTCGTCAGCATTGGTCCTAAACTGGAATTCGTGTGCGTTCCGGGCAATATTTCTTTGAGAGTCCTATTTCAAAGCGATTGTATTTCCTTTCCCATTCTTGTTCCAAAAAAACATCGGCATCAGAATACCCTATTCTTTTTCTCTGAAAGCATTAATAGGTACAGGTATCAGATGGCAACGCTCTCAATCGATATCATTTACGATGCAGTCCTGCGCATCCAGCTCTTTGAAGAGCATGAAATCTCAGTGATCTTCTCGGAGAAGGGGATCCGCATCAGGCTGCCAACGACGCGGAGGCTTGCCGAGTTTCTTGATGTCCCCCATTACTATGTCCTCCCCTACTTTGCAATGATGGAGCAGGAGAAACTTGTCACCCGGGCAGAACGTGTCGGGATAATGACAACCCCGGCAGGCACCGCGCGATACCTTGCCATGATGAAGGAGCGTTATTCGTCCGAAGGAAAGGAAATCCTCGGCCTGAATGTCTAT
>JASEES010000041.1 GCA_030019395.1 Methanolinea sp.
TCTTCTTGAGTCCGAGATCGATGAAGGCGATCCTCTTTCCCTTTCCCGGTATGTGGTATGGCTGCCTGCAGGAGACATCGGGGATGAGATCGACCTGGGACAGCGGGGGAGTCTTTTGCGCTAGTTCAACGGCCCTTTCGCAGTTATCGTTCCCCACGACGAGGCCGGCCCGGAGGGTCCCTTCCACCCTCGTCTTGATCGTCAGCATGCGGGTGTCGACTCCCTGGATCCCGAGGAGGTGGTTTTCCGCAAAAAAAGTGGAGAGCGAGGGGGGGACTTCCGGAACATCGCAGACCTCGCGGACAACGCACCCGCGCGCCCAGACCCGTTCAGCCTGGAAGTTCGCCCTGTCGACACCGTAGTTCCCGATTGTCGGAAACGTGAACATCAGGATCTGCCCATGGTAGCTTGGGTCCGTGAGTGCTTCCATGTAGCCACTCATCTGGGTTGAAAAAACGAGCTCACCTGCGCATTCCCCCTCCACACCAAATCCCTTGCCGGCCACGCACGTGCCGTCCTCGAGGCCCAGAACCGCCTTCATGGTTTCCATATATGGTATGCGGGATTGGTTTTAATATGTGTCGGGAAGCAGAAAGGAAGACCCTATCACCCTTTTTCCACGTGTTTTTTGAATCGGTTCCACTGACCGGAAGGCAGGGCGGGACAAAAAGGTGACAGTAGCCCTGATGATCTATCAGACCTCGAGGAAGAGGCAGGAGAGGTCGTCAAAGTCCAGGCGTCCGTTCTGGTTGAAATCGAATGGATTTGACGTCATGTTTTCCGAAATCCAGTCTATATAGGAGAAATAGAGGACAACGTCGTCGAAATCAGTTCTCCCGTTCCCATTCAGGTCTTCGTAATAGCCGTCGTCATCCGGATCACCGGGCAGGTTTTCCTGTTCCGGGAAGGGAATGAGAGAGGGGGCAAGGACAACGACGCAATCAGCGAAACTGGAGGAAGAATATCCTGTATCTGACTCAATAGTCAGGTTCACGGTATAGTTGCCGGGGTGGCGGTATGTATGGACGGGGTTCTGTTCACCCGATGTATTGCCATCACCAAAGTCCCATGACCACGATGTCACGTTCTGGCCGGACAGATCGGTGAAAAAGACTATGAGAGGGGAATAACCAAAGTCCGGTGTACAATTGAAATGCGCAACGGGCAGGGGCATTGGTGTGGGCACGGGCGTCGGAGTGGGGGAAGGAGTTTGGGTCTGACTGGGTGTTGGTGTAGGTATCGGTGTCAAAGTAGGTGCGGGAGTTGGTGTCGGTGAAGGTGTCGGTGTCGGAATGCGGGTGACAGAGAGGTCAAGCCACCTCGTGACACCAGGGAAATAAAAAGCGGTTTCATCTGCCGGCTGCCCGTTTACAAAGAATGTGATCAAAAGGAGGTCATTTGCTGCAAGATCTTCTCCGAGGGGCTGGACAACGAGTTTTGGTCCAAACATGCAGTCGCTGGCATATTTGCCCCATTCCGTTGTGGTATAACTCCCCCTCACGTTCCCGTTAATCGTGGCAGTGATGACTGTTCCCGGCGGTGCAGGACTGCCGTAGAGTGTGACCTTTCCGAAAAATTTACAGGGGAGAGGGGTATCCGATTTCACGGTCGCAGGAATGGCACAGAGGAGAGCGCAGATACAAATACAGGTAAAAATGGTTCCTGTTTTTGGAATGATCCCATCTCCAGCCTTTTCCCGGTTGACCATCTTACTATATAAACTTTTGGTGGTTTTCCCTGTTTTTGACCCCGGATTTTAAAAATATGATGTTATTGAAAGAAGATGGGAAAAAACGGGGGTCACTTTTTTTAGGGTATTCAAAACACCATCATCGCCGTTTTTCTCCCTTTTAACGTTTATTCTCTATTAGAATTAAGATTAGAATGTATTAAACCATTTTTTTGAAAAATAAAAAAATTAAATAATCCAGAATGTGATAAATTCAATAATATGGTCGTTCCAAGCAGGGTGTTTTTTACGAAGGGGGTGGGTGTTCACAGGGACAGGCTCGCCTCCTTTGAGCTTGCGCTGCGCAAGGCGGGAATCGAGAAGTTCAACCTTGTCTACGTCTCGAGTATCTTCCCTCCCAACTGCAAGATAGTCTCTGTGGAGGAGGGTTGCCGCATGCTCGAACCAGGGGAGATAACATACTGCGTGATGGCAAAGAACGACACGAATGAGCCGAACCGCCTCATATCAGCTGCAATCGGCCTTGCACTGCCCAAGGATGCAAAAGAGTACGGGTACCTGTCGGAGCACCATGCATACGGGGAGACTGCCGAGAAAACGGGAGATTATGCGGAAGACCTTGCAGCCACGATGCTTGCGACCACCCTCGGTAT
>JASEES010000042.1 GCA_030019395.1 Methanolinea sp.
CAAAAAAGGGTATTCCGAATGGGGAATCATCACCGTTTTTCTTCAAAAAGACCCTTCGGAATACATTTTTCATACCCCGGCCACGGGCGTATTGAGAGTCCAGATCGTGTAAGTCAGGAACGAGGCAAACGTCACCCAGAGGATGTAGGGGACGAGCAGGTAGGCTGCCGGCCGGCTGATCCTGTGGAAAAGGACGATTGTGGCCGCGATGAAAACCCAGAGAATAATGATCTCCACGAGACCGAGGAAGGGTGAGCGGAGGCCAAAGAAGAGGAAAGACCATACTGTATTGAGACCAAGCTGGATTCCAAAGATTATGACAGCCGTGGTCACCCGTTTTCCCGAAAGCCCCTCCATCCAGACAATGTAAAGGGATATTCCCATCAGGGTGTAGAGGGTTGTCCAGACCGGTCCAAAGAGGAATCCCGGCGGGTTGAAGGAGGGTTTGACGATTGAGGCATACCACGATCCCGGCCCGGTGACCGTGAAGACCGAACCGATGACGCCCGCGAGGTTGCAGACGAGGATTGCGGCAAGGAGCCGCACAGGGGACCTGATGAAACCGAAATACGGTTTGCCCGTCTGAGAACTGTTTTCCATGTTTTAACCGTGAAATCCGCCACTATTTATGGGTGACTGTGGGGGGACGGCACGAGCAGTTCTCTTCAGTTTCCGGCCTGACCGGAAAAACCGTGTCGCATGACAGCCCTGGCCACCAGGCGTGCCACCCTGACTGGTTCCGGCAACCGCCCGTCGAGGATAAAATCCCTGCAGAGGCGGGTTGCATCCGGAATGCCGATACCGACTGCCCTGAGATGGATTACGTGGCCGGAGGGGAGCGTGACGGGCACGGGTTTTTCCAAAGAATCGTAACTGGAAAGCCGGTGGCTGTCCCCGGGAAATAGTGCCTCTATCTTGTCATGGATCCCCTCGGACTTCCGGTAGGTGACGACAACGACCGGAAGACCGGTTCTGTGCAGGACTTCCTGCGGGTCGATGATGTTGTACCATGCAATGATGCAGCCGCCAAGGAAGATGCAGTTGATGTCCTTCCGGTCGAGATCACGGACCAGTGCGAGAACACCTTCCGTTGCGTCCATGCCCCCGACGGTCACGCCGGTGACTGCCACACCGTCGATGCGGAGGTCCTTTCGCATCACCACGCCGGCGAGAAGGGACGTGCTGCGGGACGAGAAACTCTCTGCGATCCCCAGGACCCGCAGCCCCTTCTTTGCAATATGCATGCAAGGACTTATGAGCGAGGATTAAAAAAAGTATAACCCGATGGCGATTTCAAAGGACCAGGTCTGTGTCCTCATCCCCACTCTCAACGAGGCTCCCACGGTGGGAACGATCGTCCGGGAGTTCCGGCAGATGGGTTTTCCCCACATCCTCGTGATGGATGGAAACAGCACCGATGGTACCCGCGGGATTGCAGAACGGGAAGGAGCCCGCGTCGAGGTCCAGACGGGAAAGGGCAAGGGCCGAGCCCTTTCCGAGGCTTTTTCGCTCATAGAACAGCCCTACATCCTGATGATCGACGGAGACGGCACGTATGACCCGGCCGATGCCGGGCGGCTGCTCGCTCCCCTCGGGGAAGGGTACGACCATGTCATCGGCGACCGGCTGACGGAAGAGAACCGCCATGCCTTTTCGCGCCTCAATTATTTCGGAAATTTCATCCTCAACAGGCTTTTCAAGACGGCCCATTCAGCGTTCCTCTCGGATATCCTTTCGGGCTACCGGGCATTTTCGAGGGAGTCCGTCCTCCAGATGAACCTCCGGGAAGCAGGGTTTGGGATAGAGACGGAGATCTCTGCAGAGGCAGTGAGGAGGAGGCAGAAAATAGCGGTTGTCCCTATCAGTTACCGGAAACGCCCGGGCACGCCCACGAAACTGAACCCGTTCCACGACGGCTTCAAGATAACGGCCACGATCTGGCGGCTCGCACGGATGAGCAATCCCCTCTTCTATTTCGGGTTGATCGGGCTCGTCATCATGACCGCGGGATTCTTCGTGGGCATTTACATTATCTGGGAGTGGCTCCGCCACGTGGAGCACCTCCCCCTGACCATTCTCACGGTTCTCCTCATCATCGCCGGATTCCAGATCTTCATGTTCGGTATCCTCTCTGACATGATGCTTGCCATGCACCGCGAGATCATCAGCGAGATCCACGAGTTCCGGCAGAAGAACAGGTGACACCTTCACGCGGCCCGTTTCAGGGTTTCGCTCTTTCCCGTGTGTTCTTCCCCTCCGTTCCCTGCAGGGGATTGCCCGATACCGGCACCTTTCAAAATAACCTTTGGTGATTAGGTAACTTCCACCACCAAGGCTGTTTCGTCAAGCATCAGATCGAT
>JASEES010000043.1 GCA_030019395.1 Methanolinea sp.
TTCAACTCTTTGTCCACCCGTCATTTATCGTCATTTTTAAATAGCCCTTCCTTCCAATGGAGGTGGTATGAACCAGAAAGAGATAATTATAAACGTGTCAAGTGAGTTTTTAGGGTCGAACCCATCATCTCGGATAATCCGATGGGTGATGGTTGTATTCTTGCTATTCTGTGGCGTTTCGCAGAAAACAGTAGCGGAAATCACCAATTACACGGATAGGCAAGTCAGGAACATCAGAGACCAATTTGAGAACTCAAACGGCGATTTCCCACGAGGGGAGGAGAAGAGGGGGCGAAAGAAGAAGATAAAGAAGAAGAGCTTCGGGCGGATAGTGAAGTATATCATGGATCACCCCCGCTCGACGCTCAAAGACGTAGCGGCGTTCCTCAAGGAAGAACACAGGCTTGAGGTATCGGTGAAGACGATAGAGCGAGAATTGGAGGAATATGACCTTTCTGACCTGTACAAGCTGGTCAGGGAGAGGGAAAAGAGGCAAATTCACGCGAATTATGCCGGAGGGTGGCTTTTAGCCCCATTTGTCGCTGATATGGTGAAGAAAACCAGACAGGCATTTGGTGGATTAGCAGGCAGTGTTGAAGCCATCCTGACATTGTTCTTTTTATCTGTTTTTGGCATAGAGCGAGTTTTTCATTTAGAGGACCTCTCAGACCTAGGATTTGCTATCCTGACCGGTAGAAATGGGGTTTTAAGTCGAACAACCCTCTTCAGGTGGGAAAAGAACTGTCGTAAGTCCCCCATTCTCAAATTTTACGATTTGACG
>JASEES010000044.1 GCA_030019395.1 Methanolinea sp.
GCCCTATCGCCATACGGAGGTGCCGCAGCGGCGGGGCATCAGCCCCGGGAGCGTCAAAGGACGGGAGTGCGGTCTGCTATCTAATTGCCCGGAAGGGGGAAACCCCCTCCGGACCACCCCCTGGTGAGGATAGGGAGCGGGCAGGGTTGACCGGGGATTGTGTTATGTCCTCTCCCCCAGCACTGGCCCTGTCGCCATACGGGGGTGCCGCAGCGGCGGGGCATCAGCCCCGAGAGCGTCTAAGGACGGGAGTGCGGTCTGCTATCTAATTGCCCGGAGGGGGAGACCCCCTCCGGACCACCCCCCTGGTGAGGATGGTGAGCAGGCAGGGTTGACTGGGGATTGTGTCATGTCCTCTCCTCCAGCACTGTCCCTGTCGCCATACGGGGGTGCCGCAGCGGCGGGGCATCAGCCCCGGGAGCGTCTAAGGATGGGAGTGCGGTCTGCTGCCGCTCCGGGGTGTCCTTCGCGTGAAGATAGGGAGCGGGCAGGGTTGACCGGGGATTGTGTCATGTCCTCTCCTCCAGCACTGGCCCTATCGCCATACGGAGGTGCCGCAGCGGCGGGGCATCAGCCCCGGGAGCGTCTAAGGAGGGGAGTGCGGTCTGCTGCCGCTCCGGGGTGTCCTTCGCGTGAAGATAGGGAGCGG
>JASEES010000045.1 GCA_030019395.1 Methanolinea sp.
GCACTCGACCCCATCGCCAAGATCCCGGAGTTCAAGGCCTGTGCTGTGAAGATCGAGAAGATTGAGGGGGGGAACTAGATGTCCAAGAAAGGTGACATGTTCTACGCGTGGACTGCGGACGCAAACCTTGCCAAGAAGGCAGAGTGCGGCGGTGCCGTCTCAGGCCTCCTGAAGTTCATGCTCGAGAAGAAGATCGTGGACGCGGTCCTCGCGGTGAAGAGGGGCCAGGACATCTATGATGCTGTCCCCACCCTCGTCACGGACCCGGCCGGGATCGACGAGACCGCGGGGTCGCTCCACTGCGGGACGCTCCTGCTCTCCAAGATCGTCAAGAAGTACCTCGATGGTGCGGGCAACAAGAAGATCGCGATGACAGTCAAGGGCTGCGACGCGATGGGACTGTACGAGCTTGCCAAGCGCCAGCAGGTCAACCTCGACAACATCGTGATGATCGGCGTCAACTGCGGGGGGACAGTCAGCCCTGTCATGGCCCGGAAGATGATAA
>JASEES010000003.1:0-33093 GCA_030019395.1 Methanolinea sp.
CCGCACTCTTCGTGACACTCTTCTGGACAAAGTCTGCCATGCTGCTGATACTCCTTGTCTACCGGTCTCCCGGGATGTCCGGTAGACAACCAGTATATAAAGGAGGGGGAGTATATGGGCGTGACTGTATCGCGGGGGAAAAGATCCATTAAGGGTTAAATTGAACCCCTTTTGCCTCTTTAAGCACTCAAATAATTTTATCTCCTAGATCTTTTTGGAGACCACGAGGAGTCGCCCGTCTGAAACCACTACGACTCTGTCCGGGGGAATCTTTTCCCAGCTGGCATAATGCGGGGATCCAAGCTTCTTCGTGGATATCACGATGGCACCACCGTAGTCCTTTTCCCGCCGGGATATATAGAGCGGGGCAGCTGCGTAATGGTTGAAGGCGTAGAGGACAGAACCATCGGAAAGCAGGAAATTAAAGGTAATATTCCTCGAATACCGCTCAAAAAGCGTCCTGATGCCGTCTTTGACAGCCGGATAGAGCCCGTGGAACCCGGGGCGGTTCATGGAGGATTCGATATCGTCTGCCAGGACATGGAATGCCTGTTCGGAATCGGTGGTCCCCTCCGAACGCGGGTGCAGGGGGATGCCGGGAATGGTCCCGTTGTGCGCAAAGACCCAGTCCCTGTCACACAAATCTCTCCTGAACGGATGGCAGTTATTCGTGCATACCACTCCCCGGGTAGCAGAGCGCAGGTGGGCAATAATGATCCTGCTGGCTGCATTCCGGATGAGTGCACGGAACTTTTCACTTGACCCTGCCCCTCCCGGTTCCCTTTCGATAACTGCTTTTCCATCCTGGTAATACGCAAGTCCCCACCCGTCCCTGTTCTCACCGGAGAATTCTTTGAATGACAACAGGCTGTGTACTGCCCTGTCCGGCTGCTGGCAGCTCATTCCAAACAATTCACACATGGAAAACACTCCCACCGGGAATTCTCCCTGTACCTGCATATATCCCCTCCGTTCCGATGAGGCTGTCGCCAATGACCAATACCTTTATCAGGGGTCACTTTCAGTCCCCGCGGTCCAGGGATAAATAGCCCCGGGCCCGAAGACTGATCGGATACGATGAAGAAATACCTCTATTCCGACGAGACCCTCTTCCGCAACGGGGATTTGTTCGAGATAGACTACGTCCCCGAGGAGTTCCATTTCCGCGAATCCCAGATGAAGGACATCGCACTTGCCCTCCGCCCTGCCCTCCACGGCCGCCGCCCGTTGAACATCGCCCTCCGGGGGCTGCCGGGGACCGGCAAGACGACTGCCGTGAAGCGGATCTTTGCCGAGGTGGAAGAGACGACGCCCCGCCTCGTCCCTGTCTACGTGAACTGCCAGACGGACACCACGAAGTACGGCATCTTCTCGAGGATCTTTGCCGCCCTGAGCGGCCACCCGGCACCGCTGACGGGAATCCCCCTCCGCACGCTGATCGGGAAGGTGGGCCGGACGATGAGCGAGAGGGGCGTGGTCGTCTCGGTCTGCCTGGACGATGCCAACTACCTGCTCCCGAACAGGGTCTTAAACGGCGTCCTCTTCTCCATCCTCCGCCTCCACCAGGAATTCCCCGGTGCCCGGGCCGGCGTCATCCTCCCGATGAGCACCATGGACGTCAAACTCCCGCAGGAACTGGATTCCGGCGTGCTCTCGGTCCTCCAGTTGCGGGAGATCTTCTTTCCGCCCTATAGGGAAGAGGAGATCGCCGCGATCCTCGGGGAGCGGGTCCGCAGGGGCCTCTACCCGAACGTCGTCTCCGACGCACTCCTCGGGCTCATCGTGGGGCAGACGATGCGGTCCGGGGACCTGCGGGTCGGGCTCGACCTCATCAGGCAGAGCGCCCTCCTCGCCGAGCGGGACGGGAGGACGGCCATCCGGGAGGACGACGTCCTCGCCGCGTACGAGGTCTCCCGCTTCGTCCAGCTCTCGGCCTCGGTCCGGGCCCTGACGCCTCCCGAGCGGTCCCTGCTCTACGTCATCGCCGACATGGCGGTCGGTGCCGGTTCGTACCTTTCGACCGGTGCAGTTTACGATGCTGCAGCAGAGAAGATGGCGATGAGCTATTCCAGTTTCTACGAGAGGCTCCGGAAGTTTGACCAGATGCGGCTGATTGAGCTCTCCCATGTGGCCGGGAACGGGAGGACGAGGGAGATTGCGCTCCGGTGGGAGCCGGAGAAGGTGAGGGAAGTGTGCGGGTAGGGGGAGTTGGTTCCTTTGTGAGAATGAAGCAATCAGGGGATTTTATCTCTTCTTTCCCGTTGTTATAAGGTTCCCGGGACAATGAAGAAAATGCCAGCCTGTTTTCATTTAAATCAGTTATCAATTAATAGGAGATTTTTATACTGTTGAACCGGATTATCCTCTCATTTCAGGGGGAAAAGAGAAAACCAGGATTCAAACCTGTCCCGAGAGAAATCCTCGTTTACGTAAAAGAGGCAATAAAAATCCACGGTACGACATGTACAGTTTGCGGCTTCAACTTTGAAAGGAAGCATGGAAAATTCGGCGAGGGTTACATCGAAATACATCACCTCAAACCACATGCCTCTATAAGGGGGGAACGGGCCGTAGACCCAAAAAGTGACCTGGTACCGCTCTGTTCAAATTGCCACCGGATGATTCACAAGCCAGATCCGATGCTGACCATCGAAGAATTGAAAAAAGCCATTCACGATTGAAACAATTTTTTCCGGCGGGCACATCAAACCGGTATCTTTACCAAAATATTTGTTCCATGATAATCTATGGCTCACAATGTCAAATTGTGGATGGTATCAAAAGGTAATATTTTAAACGAGATGCATCGGAAAAAACTCGATTTTGAATCACGGCTTGAAGATTGGATCGAGCAGGATATATCGATCCTGTCAGACGATTACCTCGTTATCGGGCGACAAGTGCCCACCGACTATGACACTTTTATCGACCTCTTGTGCATTGACAGGAACGGGGACCTCGTCATTATCGAATTGAAGCGGGACAGGACACCGAGGGAAACTGTTGCCCAGGTGCTCGATTACGCGAGCTGGGTGCGTAATTTATCAAGGGATGATGTGATTTCCATCGCAAACAGCTATCTGAAAGAAAAAGGTCCCCTTGAGAATGCATTCTTTCAAAAATTCCAGGAAAATCTCCCCGATGTATTGAATGCCTCCCATTCGATGCTCGTCGTGGCGTCCGATATCGACGCGAGCACGGACCGCATCGTGCACTATCTCTCGGAAACCCGCGGAGTCGGGATAAATATCGCTGAATTCCAGTATTTCAGGGAAAATAACCAGGCTGAATACATTTCAAGGGTGTTCCTCATCGATCCGGAGACTGTCTCATCCAATACCAAACGTGGTACAGATTCAAAGAGGAAGCGTTCTCTCACAAGGGAGGAACTCGAAGAAATTGCAAAACAAAACGGGGTAAATGAAATCTATTCCACGCTCGTAGAGAATGTGAAGGATTATTTCGAGAGTTCGAGGACAACCCGATCCTCTATTGGATTCGAAGGAAAAAATATCGGGGAGATTGGAAAGGGTGTGATTTTCAACCTGATTCCTTCGAAAAGTAATTCCGAAACGGGATTGAAATTCCAGGTCTATTCAAACCGTTTCTCACAGTATTTCAACTGTACAAAAGAAGAACTGATCAATATCCTGCCCAAGAACATCCACGACTGGGTTTATGAGAGCTCTGACGGGAGTGAGGACTGGGTGGGATACGAGGGATATTTCAAAACGGATGAAGAAGTGGATACATTTTTGGAGGGGTTCCGAAACCTTGGAGATCGAGAAGAATAATTACACCACCCCCCTCTCCCTGTTCCACTCCCTAACCATCCTCCCGTAGCACCCCTCGCACACACCGACCCGTTTCTCCGCACACCAGAAGACCGCCTTTCCCCCGTTGCAGATGTCGCACCGGCCGAGGTCCGATTGCACCCGCGTGAAGTCACGGTGATCGAGGAGACCGGGCAGGGGGTCCACGCGGAACGGCTTTGTGACCTTTGCACCATTGATGCACGTTTGCACATCTTTGCACCCGCCGGTGCAAACGTGGGAACCATCCTGCACGTCCGGAACCGTGATCGGGGACTTACCCGCAGGTTTCGCGGAGACGTTTGCACCTTTTGCAGGAACGCACGGGACGGCAGAACCACTGCCCGGCCCTCCAGTCGTGCTCTGCTCTTCCTGCAAATGGTGCAAAGAGGGACATGAGGGGGTCTCTCTCCCGGTACCGGAGTCACCGTTTCCCGATCCGGGGCCGGATACAGCCCCTTGTGTATTTGCACCTCCCGGGTGCAAACCGGGTGCAAAGGTGCAAATATCGGGCCCCTGACCACCGTCCCCTGCCGTGTCCCCGGCAGCCTCCTCCTCGAGCCAGATCTCCGGCCGGGCCGTCCACTTCCGGAAAGCCGCTATGTCAAACGAGAAGTAGTGCTCGCGGTGCCTCACCTCCCGCCCGGAGATCTCCCCGCTGACGATCGCGTCGATGTAGCTGACTGCCGGGCACTTGTCGAGGATACCGGGATAGGACCCGTGGCCGTTCCGGTACCCCTTCAGGAGGCGGTAGGCCTGGTAGTACGAGAGCCCGAGCGCCTCCTGGAGCTGCCGGATGGAAAAGACCTCAAGGCCCATCTTCGCGATGGTCTCGAGGGCCGCAGCCTCGGTCCGGGTCTGCTTCGTATCCTGCGCCCCGGTCTCGCTCGAGAGCTCAATAAAGAGCCTGCGGGCGTATGCGAAGTCCTCCCGGTTCGCGACGATGCTCCCGCCGGCGTCCCGTTCCCGCTGGAGGAAAAAGAGCCTCGCGTGGCACTTGAGCAGGTCAAAGAGCATCCCCGGGTTCCGCCGGTTCCGGGTTGCCGAGAAATGGACCCGCGGGGCGAAGGGGACGCGGACGTGCAGGACCTCCTCCTTGATGATCTCCCACATCGCCCGGGCAGCGAGGACGTCGGCGTCTTCCCCGTCCCCGGCCGGCTTTGCCTCGCGGTCCTTCAGGTGCGCAAGGACCGCTGCGTCCTGGTCGGCCGAATCGTCGATCCAGGCACAGAGCATCCGGTTCATGACCTGGTCGTCCCCGGCATGCTCCACCTTTGCCAGCCACCAGACGCATCGCGGGGGAATCGTGCAGACCCGGACCTGCCGGTCGCTCGTCAGCGTCCGGTGCTCGATCGGCTCCCGGAAATTCGCGGTCGCCGCCTTCAGCACCTCCTGCAGGTCGTCGGAGAGCCAGACGTCGTCGAAGAGGAGCACGGTTCCCGGCTGCACCGCGTGGTAGTACAGGGCCTTGTCCGAGACCGTTCCCTTCAGCCTGAACCGGGGCGGCAGCAGGTTGAGCATCGCCCGGCAGGCGTGCGTCTTGCCCTTCCCCGAGTTCCCGGAGATGGCGACGTGCAGGCCCTGCGTGTTCTCCACCGACTGGGAGGCGATCGAGAGCACGAGGCACTCGGCGACCATGCGGTCCCCGACGTGCTCCCGGGAAAAGACGGAGAGGAGGAACCCGAGCGGGTCGCCGGACCGCAGGATCTCCTCTGCCCGGGCCCGGGCCTCCGCCTCTGCCGCGGACGGAGGGGGCGGGGCCGCTCCAGCCGCGGGGGACGGCCCGTCCACCCTCTTCTCCCGCCGGTGCCGCCCGGACCGGTCGCGGAGCTCCTGCCACCGCTGCCTCCCCCCGCCGCAGGAGTCGTGCTTGCAGCCGGCGTACAGGGCTCCGCTCGGGAACTGGATCGCGAACGCCCCGTCCCGGTGGGCCGACGAGAACGGGCACTCCTCGAGGACAAACAGGGTCCCGCCCTGCCACGGTTTCTCGGACCGGACCGCGATCCCGTGGGCCGGGAGCCACTCGCGGAGGTCGATGCCCGGACCCTTTGCCGGCCGCCCCCGGCCCGGGTCGGCTTGCGGGAGCAGCCCGGCGAGACGGCGGAGCAGGCCGGCCGGAACCGCCTGCACCCTGCCGGGGACGGAGAGGAGGCGGGACTGCCGGTGCGGCCGGGAAGCGGTGTTGTCGCCCTTCTTCGCGGCCGTCCCGTAGAGCTTCCAGATGCGGGCCGCGTTGTAGTTCGCGGCATCGACGGACACGATGCCGTCCGAAAAGAGCGTGTCGAGGACCGCAAGGCACGCCTTCACGAGGTCCGCGGACTCCCCGTCGTTGGGAAGGTCGATGCGGTAGAGGAGGTGGGCACCGTTCCCCGAATCGGCGATGACCGGGTCGGGCCACCCCGCCTCCTGCCCGAGGAACGCGGCAATCTCCCTGGCCCGGGCGAGTGCTGCTTCGTGTTCCGCGTCCGTCGAGGAGACGCCGCTCGGCCGGACAGGGTCCAGGTCGACCGGGAGCCACCGCCTGCGGAGGACATCGGAATCGCCCGTGGTCGGGTCTTTCCGCCCGATGTCCATCTGGACCCGGTTGGCCCTCCGCGAGAGGAGGGCAGGGTCGACCTCGTTGAGGGTGACGTACACGCCCCCGACGTCCGGGAGAACGTCGAGGTTTGCGGCCTTTTCCGCGAGGGCAGCGAAGTCGTCGAAGTACCCGGAATGGACCCCGCGGGCAGAGAGCGCCCGCAGTTCCACGACCCCTCCGCCGGGAAAGAGTGTCGCGAGGGCCTTTATGATCTCCCCGGTCATACCGTCCCGTCCTGCCAGTCGGGGACGAGGGGGAAGAGCGGGGCCGAGACCGCCTCGCCCCGGGCCACCCGCGAAAAGCTCACGACCGGGATGATGAAGTGGCCGGCCCGGGTGTAGAGGAGGACTGCCTTTCCGCCCCGGCTGATGGCCGCGTGGCCCTCGATGGAGACCGGTTCAGCCTCTTTTCCTCCCCCGGCGGCCGGTGTGTGCCGGTCCCGGATGATCGGGACGACCCTGCAGAAGGCAAGGAGCGTCCGGACTTCCTGTGCCTCGATCCGGTAGGACCCGCCCCCGGCCTCGATCCGGAGGGAATCGTCCCCGCCCCGTGCGAGGGTGCCGGGTTCAGTCACCGCGGTCACCCCGCTTTGCGTGCCGGATCCGCAGGACGTAGGTGTGGCCGGCGGTCCGCCGGATCCAAACCTCGGTGATGGTGTCCCCCCGCTTCCTGATCTCTTCCGAGAGGGCCTGCGGTAGGAGGTAGAGCGGGACCGGCGACGACGAGTACTGTGCCGGGGACATCATGCCACCTCCGTTGACCGGCCCGTGTACCCGGGCACCCATACCTTTTTCAGGCCGGGGTGAGAGGTTATTCCGGGTCCTCCGCCGGAAACCATGGGGGAAAATGGCTCACGTTCCGGGGGGCCCGCTACGATGTCCTGCATGTCTCACCTTCTCCCGTTGGAAAGAGCCCTTTGGAGCAAAAGGACTCCCCGGTGCGAACGGACGCCGTCCGGTGTCCGCAATGTTTTCCTGGTTGTCGTGTGACCACCTGTCGTTCCATGTTTTTATCGTTCCTGCAGGGGAGCCGTCGCAGCCGCTCCCTGCACACCAGCATGGAGGGGCGGAGGTAATAAGGGTGAACGGGGCGTGTTGAAAGTGGGGTGAGAAAAGCGTTGCGGTAGATGATAAAGGAAAGAGGGGGGGAAATCCTGGCTTGCCTTTTTCCCGTCCGGGTACCCGGGGGTTCCAGGTAAAGGAATCCGGGAACCGGTGGTGGTGACAGGGGGAGAGAAAAAAAAAGATATTCGGGAGGGGATACGGGAAAGAACACGGGCATGGGCCTCTTTTTGTCCCGCGAGATCCTCGCGATCACCCGGAACGGCGAGCCGGGGAAGGGGGCACGGTTCGAGATCAGGGTGCCGCCCGGAGTTAGGGAAAGAATTAACGGGTCCGTGAAAATCTGGTGAGGTATAGAGTGAATAAAACACGTGATCCCTGTGGGATACCGAAGGATAGGGGATGAAACCGGCAGAGATCCTTTAGCGATCGTTTATGATCAGGAAAAAGGTCTCGTGTTCTGTACCGGTCACCGGGTCTCCGCCCATGGTTGCAGTCATATCGGCATCGGCGAGGACCTTGCTCTCTATGGTGGCAACAACCGCAGTCAAAGGAGAACGCATGCTTGGAGTACCAGTGGTCTTAGCATCGTCATCCTGGAAGAAGACAAAGATCCCGCAGCCCTTCTTGATCTTGATAATCGGGTCAATCTTCACGCCACCCACCCCAGGGAGGTGTACACGATGGGGTTGATGGTGATGATGGGGACCGGGATTATTGCAAATGCCATCGCATTTGCAATCGGGGTTGCCAGGATCGGCCCGGCCATAGCGTAACGTCCGGAATTTTTCCGCCATCAAATCGCAACATTCAAGTTCTCTTTGCATATAATAAAAGAAAATCAGTAAATAATCAGTAAAAGTAAAGGAGTTATCCATGTCCAACCACCGATTATTCCTGATATGCATGGTTATTGCCATCATGATGATTATGGCCTGTTTTTCCGGGTGCACGAGCAGCCAGACGGAGCAGAAAAAGGTAATAGTTTATGCCGGTGCCGGCCTGAAAAAACCGCTCGACACAATAGCCCAGATGTACCAGAACGAAAAAGGCGTGAACGTAACCATCAACTACGGAGGATCCGGCGCGCTCTATACCCAGATCGAGCAGGGACAACCTGCGGATCTCTTCTTCTCGGCCGACTGGAAGTTCATCGACATGCTCAACAATGCCAGCAAAGTGGCACAATCAAAAAAGTTCCTCAAAGAGTACGTGGTGCTGGTGACCTCAAAAACCGGAGAGCAAAAAGGAATCGTCTCAGCGCAGAATATTACAAATGACAATGTCGTTGTCGTTGTCTGTGATCCCAGCGCTCCTATCGGATCATACTCCGAGAAGGTTCTCAAGAAGCTGGATCTCTGGAACCAGACCAACCAGAAGGGCAACATCAAGGCCCGCCCGGGTACCGTGAACCAAGCAGCCCTCATGATCCAGAACGATGAAGCCGATGCAGGGTTCATCTTCTCCAGCACGGCAAATCTCTATGGTCTTGCAATACGGGAGAAATACCCTCAGTCATTGAGCGGGGATATCACCTTCGGGCTTGCGGTTCTGAAAGGCCAGAACGAGGCCGTGGCCAAGGATTTCATGGATTATATCGTTGCCCACCAGAGTGAGTTCACGCAGTATGGCTGGGAACCTTATGCGTAAGGTCAGCCTCATTGAACTCCTCTTTGTCCCTTTTTTCCTGCTGCTGATCGTATACCCGATTGCAGCAATTATCTTCAACCTTACTCCTGCCGGTATCGCAAAGACATTTGCCGACCCGCTCTTCTGGACCAGCGTCGGCAGCACGATCCTGACAGCCTTCTTTGCCGCCCTGATGGGACTTGCCCTTGCCCTCGGGTTCGGCTACTACTACATATTCCGGAAGGGGACGGTGATGTACCGGGTTGCAGATTTTCTCAACGACCTGCCCATTGCCCTCCCGCACACGGTTGCCGGCCTTGCCCTCCTCCTTGCTTTCGGGAGGAAGGCGTTCGGCTTTGCCGGTCCGACCGGGCTTGCATTTACGCTGTTTGCCGTCACGCTCGCGATGTTCTTTGTCTCATACCCGCTCGCCGCGAGGACGATTGCATCGGGCGCGGATGAGATCGAACGCGAGGTGATCGATGTCGCACGGACGCTGGGAGATTCGACAACCCGGGCGTACCAGCGGGTGGTGATCCCGCTGATGGGAGAGGGGATCATCTCGGCGTTCATCCTTTCATTCTCCCGGTCCATCTCGGAGTTCGCGGCAGTTATCATGTTCGGGGGAAACGTTCCCGGCCAGACCCAGGTGCTTGCATCGTATGTATTCACGAAGGTGGAAGAGGGCGAGGTGGCCATGGCAGTAACCGCGAGTGCGTTCTGCATCCTAATCGCGCTCTTCCTGGTTGTCGGTCTCCGTATGCGGGGGAAGTTCCATGCTTGAGGTGCAGAACCTGGTAAAGGCATACGGTGATCTCCGGGTCCTGGACAATGTTTCGGCCCGGATCGAAAACGGGCGTATCCTGGTGATCATCGGGCTCAACGGGAGCGGGAAGTCCACGCTCCTGAAGGTCATCACCGGAATCCTGCCCTGTGACAACGGCTGTGTCCGGATTGACGGCCAGGATGTCACCTCCCTTGAACCGGAGGACCGGAAGATCGGATACGTGCCCCAGAGCACGGCGCTCTTCAATCATCTCACCGTCAGGGAGAACATTATCTATTCACAGAAAAACGGACGGGGTTCCCCCGATGGATTTGAAGCGGTGGTCTCCATGCTCAACCTCAGGGGATACCTCTCCAAAAAGCCAAAAGAGCTCAGCGGCGGATACCGTGCACGGGTTGCCCTTGCGAGGGCGCTGTATTCTCAGCCATCCGTGATGCTGCTCGATGAACCGCTGACGGAAATTGACCATGCAAAGAAGGAGCAGATGCTCCCGGAGTTTAAGCAAGTCCTGCACCAGCTCAACATTCCGGTGCTCTACATCACCCACGATCCCCGCGAGGCCGAACTCATCGGGGATGCCTTTGCGGTAATGTACGACGGAAAACTCAAAACCATCGGGACAACGGAAGAGGCATTCGAGATCATCCGGGCCCAGGTGCTGGCGGGAGCAGGGATCGCATGATGTGTCGCGGAAAAAAGGAGACTCGTGCAGGCGGGAGAGGAACGATTATGAACCACAATCCTGCCTCACGCATGGAGGGGCTGGCCGCACGTTTTTTACGTGGTTGCTGTCGTAGCCGCTGGGGACGGCATCAGCGTGCAGCACATCCCTGCCGCGTTCCGGATGTGGGTTCTCAGCTGGTCAGCGGGACCGGTCTGGATTGTCTGGCTCTTTCCCTTCATCATACCGAACCGGTACTGGAGCGATTCGGCGGCTCCACCCTGCTGCTGGAGAGGACCGGCATTCAGACGGTTCCGGTTCCGGGTCGTATTCCGGACCATTGAATGGCTCTGGTCGCAGTCCTCGCGCGGGTCCCGGATTTGTCCTAATCGTACTAAGGTTCTGGTTTTGGTCAAACCTCACCCGCTCTGACCGGTTCACGTCAATCATCCCGGATAAGGGTAGAGCCGAAAACCTCTCCCTGATGATTATCTACTAGTAATACTCTTTGCAGAGATGCCTGGTTCCTCGCTTGCAGGCTCACCTCCCTGCCCCCGGAGTCCGGCAAAATACGGGTGCCCCGGAAAAACCCCGCCATTCCGGTCATTGGTGCGCCCCGTTCGTCCGCTCCTCCCGGCCACATGGTCTCCCGTGGAGTCCAATGACTCCTGTTCTTCATTCTCTCACCGATGCAGCATTTCATTCATGGACACAAGGGGGAAGCGTGTGCTGCATGCACGACACGCATGAGGAGGGGATGAAAAACAGGTCATGCGTGTGCGGGCTGAAAGTGAAGGGGGAATACCTGATCCGGTTTATTTCCCATTCCCCGTCCCCTGAAGAAAGGTATTTGTCCCCTCCTGCAGGAGAACTACATCAGGCAGGTGGGTTGCCTTGTCCCTCCCGCATTCCCCCGTGCCCGTGGTGATCGCACCATGATCTCTGTCCTCTACGTCGATGACGAGCATGCCCTCCTCGACCTGACAAAGATGTTCCTCGAACGAATGGGGAACATGTCGGTCGACGTTGCGGATTCTGCCCAAAAAGCACTCGCCATGATGGAGACCAGGCGATACGACGTCATCGTCTCCGATTACCAGATGCCGGGAATGGACGGGATCGCCCTTCTCAGGGAGATCCGCAGGAAGGGGAACACGATCCCCTTCATCATCTTCACCGGGAAGGGCCGCGAGGAAGTCGTCATCGAGGCCTACGAGAGTGGTGCCGATTTCTATATCCAGAAAGGGGGAGAACCCCGGTCCCAGTTCGCGGAACTGGAACGGAAGATCTCCCGGGCAGTCGAACTGTACAAGGCCGAGCACGAACGCCTCGAGACCGAGGAGCGGCTGAGGCAGATCATCCAGTTCCTGCCCGATGCAACGTTTGCCATCGACACCGGAGGAAAGGTGATCGCCTGGAACCGTGCCATGGAACGGATAACGGGTGTTCCTGCCGGCGATATCCTCGGGAAAGGCAACTTCGAGTATGCACTCCCCTTCTACCACGAGAGACGCCCCATCCTCATCGATCTCGTGCTCAAAAACGACCCGGAGACAGACGCAAAATATCCCTACATCAGGAGGGTGGGAACGAAACTGTACAGCGAGATCACCATCCCCCACATGAACAAGGGGAAGGGTGCCGCCCTCTGGTTCACGGCATCGCCCCTGTACGACACAAAGGGCAGGATATGCGGGGCGATAGAGTCCATCCGGGACATCACCGACCGGAAAAAGGCAGAGGTGGCACTTGCCGAGAGCGAGAGGCGGTTCCGGGAGCTGGCAGACATGGCACCCCAGGTCATCTTCGAGATGGACCGGGAGACGACGCTGACCTATGCAAACAGGAAGGCCTTCGAACTGTTCGGCTACACAAAGGAGGACTTCGAGCGGGGACTCTCTGCTCTCCGGATGATTGCTCCCGAAGACAGGGAGAGGGCGAAAGAGAGCATACAGAGGGCATTTGCGGGCGGGGTATCCCGCACTCTTCCTCCCGGCGAGTACACGGCAATCCGCAAGGACGGCAGCACCTTCCCCGTCACAATATACTCAGCGCCGATCGTTTCCGGGGCAGAAGTGACCGGGATCCGCGGGATCATCACCGATAACACGGTCCAGAAGGCTTTCGAGAATGCCATCCGGGAGAGCGAGAGGTTATACCGGACGATCTTCGAGACGACCGGAACGGCAACTGTCCTCATCGAGAACGATGGAACGATCTCCCTTGCAAATTCCGAGTTCGTCCGGTTGAGCGGTTTTCCCCGGGAAGAGATCGAGAACAGGAAGACGTGGATGGACTTCGTGGTCAGGGAAGACCTCGACCGGATGGTTGCCCAGCACCGTCTCAGGCGATCAGACCCGGAAAAAGCCCTCAAAAACTATGAATTCCGGTTTGTAACGGCGAAAGGAGAGATCCGGCACATTTACCTCTCGGTCAACCTCATCCCGGGCACCCAAAAGAGCGTTGCGTCCCTGCTGGACATCACGCCCCGCAAGAAGGCAGAAGAAGCCCTCATCGAAACAAACAAAGATTATAACGCCCTCCTCGACCAGATACAGGACGTCTACTACCGGAGTGACACGGAAGGAAGGCTCGTGAAGGCGAGCCGTTCATGGGCCGTGCTGCTCGGGTACGATGATGTTGCGGAGTGCATCGGGAGACCGATTGCAGAGGACTTTTACGATAACCCGGCAGACAGGGAAAAGTTGCTGGAGGAGATCTACCGGAACGGGAGGGTGACCAATTACGAAGTGACCCTCCGGAAAAAGGACGGGACCCCCGTTGTTGTCTCGACGAACAGCTACCTCGTCCATGGACCGGACGGGACAGTCCTTGGCGTGGAGGGGACGTTCCGCGACATCACCGGGCAGATACGGGCCCGGGACGAGCTGCGCAAAAGCGAAGAGCGCTATCGCCGGATATTTGACACCGTGCCGAGTGCCATTGTCGTATACGAAGCCGTCGACGACGGCGAGGATTTCATCATCCGTGACTTCAACCCGGAAGCAGAAAGGATCGAGCGCATGCCGGCAGGAGACGTCATCGGGAAGCGTGTCACCGAAGCCTTCCCGGGTGTCCGGGAATTCGGGCTCCTCCCGGTGTTTCAGCGGGTCTGGAAGACGGGGCAAGCCGCATACTTCCCGCCGGCACTCTACAGGGACCACCGCGATCCCGGTACATGGCGGGAAAACTGGGTCTACAGGCTGACGAGCGGGGAGATCGTGGCCATCTACAGGGACGTCACCAGCTGGGTCCGGGTACAGGAGGACCTCAAAAAGAGCGAGGAGCGCTACCATCACATCATCGAGTCCCAGACCGAGTTCATCTGCCGGTTCCTTCCCGACGGGACCCATGTCTTCGTGAACAGGGCGTACGCTGACTATTTCGGCACGACCCCGGAGGAGCTGGCCGGCCGCGTGTTCCGGCCCGCCATCCACCCGGACGACCGCGGGAGGGTGCGGGAGTTCTTCGCATCGCTCACCCCCGATCACCCGGTTGGTACCATCGAGCACCGGATCATCATGCCCGACGGGGAGGTCCGGTGGCAGCAGTGGAGCGACCGGGCAATCTTTGACGAAGACGGGAGGCTTGTCGAGTACCAGTCGGTCGGCCGTGACGTCACCGGGCAGAAACGGGGGATGGAGGAACTCGAAAGGTACAGGCAAAGGCTCGAAGCGGCAATGGACCTTGCCCACATGGCCGACTGGGAATTCGACATTGCATCAGGGATACTCACCTTCAATGACCGGTTCTATGCGCTGTACGGCACGACCGCGGAACGGGAGGGAGGGTACCAGATGCCGGCCGAGGTCTATGCCCGGGAGTTCGTCCACCCGGACGACGCGTACATGGTGGCCGAAGAAATGGAGAAGGCCCGGAAGGCAAACAGTTCGGACTTTTTCTCGATCCGCCAGCACCGGATCATCCGCCGGGACGGGCAGGTGCGGTGGATCGTCGTGCGTATCGGCCTCATCAGGGACGAGTCAGGCCGGCCGATCAAGACCCATGGCGTCAACCAGGACATCACAGAACTGAAACGGGCCGAGGAAGCCCTCCGGGAGAGGGAGGAGAGGTTCCAACGGCTTGCGGAGAACGCAGAGGACCTGGTCTACCGCTACGAACTCTTCCCCGCCCGCAGGTATACGTATGTCTCTCCCTCGGCCACGAAAATCTCGGGGTACACTCCCGAAGAGCATTACGCGGACCCGGACCTGGGATTCAAAATGGCGCTCGAAGAAGACCGCCCCCTGTTGGAGGTTCTCGCCCGGGGGGATGACCCCGCTGCCATCAAAAGACCCCTCGAACTGCGGATGCGGAGAAAAGACGGGTCCGTTTTCTGGACAGAAATGGTGAACGTCCCCATCCTGGATGCACGGGGGAGAGTCGTTGCCGTCGAAGGGATCGCACGCGACATTACCGAGCGGAAACGGGCCGAGGAAGCCCTCCGCACGGCGAACCGCAAGCTCAGCCTCCTCTCGTCCCTCACCCGCCACGATATCGCCAACCAGCTCACCGTCCTCCGGGGCTATGCGACCCTTCTTGCGGAGGAACATCCCGGACCCGGCGTGCTTGAAAAAACAGGGGTGATCCAGGGAGCTGCCGGACGCATCGCGGCAATGATCCGGTTCACGAAAGAGTACGAGAATGTCGGCGTCGAACTCCCCGCCTGGCACGATGTCCGGAGCCTCGTCGACTCCGTTGCGGCGGAGGCCGATCGCGGCAACGTCCGCCTGATCAATGACATCCCGGAGAAGACGGAGATCTTTGCCGATCCGCTGATCCGCAGGGTATGGTTCAACCTCGTGGACAATTCCCTCCGGCACGGCGGGAAGGTAACGGCTATCCGGTTCTCTGTGGAAGAAAAGGAAGACGGTCTTTCCATCGTGTGCGAGGACGACGGGACAGGCATCCCCCCCGGAGAGAAAGAAAAGATATTCGGGCGGGGATACGGGAAAAACACGGGTATGGGCCTCTTTTTGTCCCGCGAGATCCTCGCGATTACCGGGATTTCGATCTCCGAGAACGGCGAGCCGGGGAAAGGCGCACGGTTCGAGATCAGGGTGCCGCCCAGAAAGTTCAGGAAAGGATCGGCGGGTCCGTGAACGGGGGACCGTGCCTGCTTTTTGGGGGTCACGGGTTATTTGGAAATCATAAATGCTAATATACCCCTAATCCTGATTAGTACTAATCATGATTAGGGAGTTTGTGGACCGGGAGAGTGAGCTCAGACTTCTGGAGGAGGAGTGGGAGAAACCCGGCGGCCGGTTGATCATCCTCTATGGCCGGAGGAGAATCGGAAAGACCCGGCTGATCGGAGAGTTTACCAGAGACAAACCGGGTGTCCTCTATTTTGCCGAAGATACGTCCCCGTCATTACAGATGCGTCAGCTCCAGGCGGCCTGCGCAGCATTCCTCAATGATTCGCTCCTGGCATCCCTGGAAATCAATTCATGGGAACAGCTCTTCACGTACCTTGCCAGACATCCCCCTGCCGGCAGGGGATATCTCGTGATCGATGAATTCACCTACCTCGTCAGGAATGATCCCACGATCCTTTCTGCACTGCAAAAGACCTGGGACACGGACCTGGCCGGGTCTCCCTGGTGCATTCTCCTCTGCGGATCGATGCTCGGGCTCATGAGTGATCTTGCACTCTCCTCGACATCCCCAATCTACGGACGAAGAACCCGCGATATGCTCCTTGAGGCGCTCCAGTTCTCCGATGCCCGAAAGTTCCTGTCCGTCCCGCCCCTCGATGCACTCAGGATTTATCTTTCCATTGGTGGAGTTCCCGAATATCTTCTGAAAGCCGGGGACTACGAGACTTTTTCCGGTTTTACTACCCGGGAATTTTTTGACCGTTACGGGTATTTTTACCGGGAGCCGTACTTCATCCTCTCGCAGGAGTTCCGGGAGCTGAAGATGTATCAGTCAATCCTGCAGGCGATAGCATACGGAAACACCACGCCGGCATCCATCGCTCAGTTCTGTGGACTTGACTCCCGCCATCTCTATCCCTACCTGGAAAGCATGACCCGTCTCGGGATCATCGAGCGGGAGCTTCCAGTCCTGGTGAACACAAAGAAGGGGGTCTATCGGATCAAAGACCGCCTTTTCGACTTCTGGTATACCTTCGTCTTTCCCAACCGGCAGTCTATCGAGCTCAACCAGGTCTCAATCCCGGATGCACATTTTGACCCATACTTTGGGCGACAGTTTGAGATATTCATCCGGCACGAAGTGATACCGAAACTGTTTCCTGGCTTTACGATTGGACGATGGTGGTATGGTGAGGAAGAGATCGATATCGTCGGATACGATGACCATTCTGCAACTATCATTTTCGGGGAGTGCAAATGGGGTGTCCTGACCGGGAAGGAATCGCAGAAGATCCTGGCATCCCTTAAGGAGAAATCATCACATGTCCGGCATGCCCGATATACGAATGAAAAATTTCTGCTCGTTGCCAGAACGATCGAGGGTAAAGAGGCACTCCGAAGAGAAGGGTACCTGATCCTTGATCTTGATGATGTATTGTAAGTCTGAAACAACATTCCATCATGACCCTGGCCACACCGGAGCGGAGGGGTGTTTCCCTGGTGTGATCCGGACTCTCCCCTCACGGCTGGGATGCTCTATGATTCGGCACAGATGAGGATGCGGATCAGCTATATGGCCATTCCACGAGAGAATCAAAACATTGGACGACCTGCGGCTGATCAATGCCAAACACAAGAACCAGGGGATTGGCGGCAAGACGAGGGAATCCATGCTCCGGTATGACCCGGTCAGGGTGATGGAGGCGGGGGGATGAAATGAAATTGGTGATTCCCTCATAAAGGCCACAATTATATACTAACAAATGGTGGCAAGATGAATAAACCTGGTAGAACTCACCCGATACACGAATGACGAGGAGGGTTCAGAGGCATTTTTAAGTTCACACGGGATTCTCAAGACATTCGGGGAATGCCCGTACTGTGGGAGCAGGAGGTTCAATAGAGTCAGGATACAGGTACGAGGCTTATTTTAAGCAATCATCTGAATTTTTTTCATGCCCTTCTTTTTATGGGAACTTTTGAAGAACAGAGAATGCAAGAGGTGGGATTCGAACCCACGGACTCCTTCGGGACGGGCTCTCAAGGATCCATTATTCATCACCTGCTGTTCGGAAATATCTGCTGCGCCGCAGGAGTCCGCTCCCCCGGCAAATCCTTTTCCCATGGATTCCTTCATTGAGAAACGCAGTGTTACAGGACGGGGACAACCGACCCTGCCTTCTCTCCCTCAATCCCGGGCACCAGTTTTACCTTTTTTCACCACAGCCAGCACATCCCGGATATCCGCGAGCGTGATATCAGCCTTCTCTTCACGGTCTTCG
Source organism: Methanolinea sp. (assembly GCA_030019395.1). GTDB lineage: Archaea > Halobacteriota > Methanomicrobia > Methanomicrobiales > Methanospirillaceae > Methanolinea_A. Next base: position 17,910 of record JASEES010000003.1, read on the forward strand.
AAAAAGTTCCGATCTCCGTATTTTGCATATGCGGTCACCATCCCGAGTCTCTTCGCAGGCCCGATATCCCGGCGGAGACTGTCCCCTACCATCAGGACCTCGGACGGGTGACGCTTCATCTTTTCGAGTGCACATAAAAATACCCCCGGGTCCGGTTTATGGGTACCGGTCATCCCGGCCGTGATGACCTCGTCGAAGAGGGGGAACAGTCCGGTCTTTTCCAGCCGGATAACTGCGTTCTCAAAGGAGGCATCGGTCACAACGGACAGGAAAAAGCCCTGCTCCCTGAGTTCCTGAAGCGTCTCCCTGCTGTGCGGGTAGGGAGTGAGGTTCCGGATCTTGGCCTCCTCGTAGATAATGCAGCACTCGGCGAACAGATCCTCGGAAAACACCGCGTTGTCCACCATGAAGTCCCGGATATGCCTCACATCCTCAAAATCCCTGCCGTCGTGCCGCAGGAAAGAGAAGAGGAGGTCCTGCCCCCGGTCGAGGCCGAGCCTCCGGTTCACTGCGTTGCAGGCCGCGATCGTGGCCCCGACAAAGTCAAAGAGGGTGTTGTCCATGTCGAAGAGGACCGCGGTTATCGGGGAATCGGGAGTGCCGAGAGGCTCCTGCATAAAGCGAGTTCCTTTTTGAATTCTTCTTCCAGGTTGTGATTTCTGATGACCACCTTGAGGCTCTGTTTCTTCGTTCCTTTTCCGCGATATTCACCGAATATAAAGGCAGGGCCGCACTTCACGACACCGAAGGCAACCGCGAGGCGGAAGAGGAGATCCACTGCCCCCGCTGGCGTGCATTCCCTGACATCGATCGCATGGGGAAGCTCAAAGAGGTGGTAGGCCAGCCCTTCTGCCCTGCAGAGCTCCGCGACGTTTGTGTCGGCGGTAAGGTGGAGGGTGGTGCAAAACGCGTCCTTCTCGTGCTCCCTCACTGATTTCACGATGAGGAGGTCGTTTTTCTCCTTGTCCGGGCCGCCCGGTTCTATGCCGGGTATGATCCGCGCCTGGTCCCGTATCTTCTCGAATTCCGCGAGGGCGTTATATGCCGCGATCCGGGACCGCTTTGTCTTCTGGTTGATGAGTTCCTCGAGCAGGGCACCCTCAAAGGGAGCCATCCGCTTCATCTGGGAGATCGTCTGGGCTGTATACTTCGTGTTCAGGGCACTCTCGATCTCACTTTGGACGATGTCGACGAGGATATAGCGGTCTCCGGGAATGCCTCCCCGTGAGGGAAATGCATGGTAGATCATGTTGGTATCCAGGGAGAAGAGCACCTCCTTGTTGAGGAGCGGAATACTCTTCCTGACCTCCAGGAATTTTTCCATGTTCCGGTAGGAGACTATCCCGGCAGCGAGCATTGACTGCAGCACGTCGTTGTATGACGGCATATCATACGCAAACTCTCCGAATGCCGCGATGGCTTCATCAAAGTCTTCCCGTGTGCACATGCCGGACAGGATAAAGCCGGACGCGGTATCCCGCAGCGTCAGGATGTCGAAGTCGTACAGGGGATATTTTACCACTACCGGGCTCTTCAGGAGGTTCAGGAGGACCTGAATCCCGGGGATCCCGATGATTGCGTCATCCGCCATTGCCGGCCCTCACTGCTTCTGCCTTGAAATCATGGAGCTTGTGGTACTGTTTCGGGATCATCTGGTATGGCTTTGCCACGCCATCAGTGGTGGAAATCTCAAGGTAAAAGACGTGATCGACATCGTTGAGCTTTATCGGGAGGAGAACGCCCGAAACCGTCGACTTCCTGCCGGGGGTGATGTCGATTGCGACCCGGCATCCTTCCTTTCTTTTTGCTGTGATGAGGTTGTACACCTTGAGATACACGTCGATCATGTCTCCCTGGGCCACGGGGATGCACTCGACCTCTGGCGAGAACCCGAAGTGGGCGGAGATTGCATGCAGGCCTTCCACCACGTGGTCCGTTTGGTTCTGGTAAGGAGCCTCGACCGCGATGTACACCCGGTCCGGAAAATAGCGCACCTCACGGGCTACAGCGTAATACGTGTTGAGGAGTGCCCATGCCGACCGGCCGAGCAGGCTCACGTAAACACGTTCAGAACTCATTGCGTTCGCTTTTTTGGCAGGGGGATGGTGGCCTGAAAAAGAGAGATCATTGGGACACCACAGTGATGAAGTCCTTTTTGATCGTGGTGTTGCGTTGGATCCGCCCTGCATCATCATTCCCCAAGACGGTCAGCGTTACCGTATAGGTGCCGGGCTTCCGGTAGGTATGCACGGGGTTCTTCCCGTTACCTAACGCCCCGTCGCCGAATTTATAGATATGCACAATGGGGTTCCCGGTGGAGGCATCGGTAAACTGCACGGTGAGAGGACTGGTTCCGGAGAGGGGGAAGGCAGTAAATCCTGCGGAAAGGGACTGCTCGGGGGCATCGACGGTTACCTTCATCGTTGCAGTCGCTTCCCTTGTCGCGTTCCGGGTGGTAAGCCGGACCGTGTAACTGCCGGGTTGGGTATACAGGTGGGTGGCCGTGACGGTATTCGTCGTAGTAGTCCCGTCCCCGAAGTCCCAGGTGTTGTCGATCACCATATCGTCATAATCCCATTCTTCGCTGCTCCGCATCAGGGGCGAGATATCCATGAACGAGACATTGAGCGGGGCGGTGCCCCGTATAGGTATCCCAATCATCCGGCAGTACCCGTTCTCCTCGATCCGCATCCGGACCTTTCCCTCGTCCGGGAGCGACCGGAGCCCGGTGAAGGTGACCGGCTGAATCCAGGAGATCTGGTCGTTGTCCCACGCCCCGATCCGGAGTGAAAAAACGTAATTATCCGGATCCCTGCATTCAGGAGATACTGTGATCAGGTATTCCCCTTCATCAGCGTTTTCGATGCTGTTCATCATCTCCAGGATATTATCCCCGTCGATATCCAGTTCTGCGGCCGTGGACGAGGGTATCATCGTATCCGTTTCGGTCATGAACCGTCCATCGGGGTCCTTGATCCGGATATCGAACAAATCCCTTGCAGCGGGGGTCCCGGCACCCTCTTTTTTGTCATTGTTCCCGTCCGCCACGGTTCCCATTGCACCGACACAGGACTCGCACGTGCCGGATTTCTCAATGTCCTTTACCACGTCCCCCACATCGGAGTTTAACAGGAGCATGTAGTACCGGTCCGTGGTGCTGTAGGCTTTGTCACGTTTCGGGATCTTCTCGATATGAGTACCGACCAGCTGGACTTGCACGTGCTTGCTCAGTACAAGGTCCATCGGGTACACGCATCCCCTTTCCGGGTCGAAATCGATCCCGTTCCTCCGGTAGGCCGCCCACACGAGCTCACTGCAGTAGTAGTGCGAACAGGCCCATTTGCAGCGTATATAGGAGGCCACCCAAGGGAGTTCCGTCCAGCACGGGTAATCGTCGTTATCCTGCTGTTTCCCGGAGAAGAAGCCCAGCAGGGACTGAAGGTCATACCCGTCATCCAGTTTCTCTTTCGCCCAGTTGACGATATTCTCCCGTTGGGTATCCGTAAGGTCCGGAACCCTGAAAATCGCCACGCACTCGTCCGCCGGGTAGACAAACTCGCTCACCGGACTGAGGCGGACGCTGTTCCACCCTGATTCTATGACCTGGTCATCCCCCACATACATTGCGGCATGAGTCCAGTGCCCGGGAACATAGGGGGATAATGTTGATGAATACGGAGAATCTTTATCGATCGCGTGCACAATGATGTCCCCTTTCAGGAGCGAGAGGTTGAAATGATAATTCCCGACATAGATCTCGCGGTTCCCCTGGTGATCCCAACGGTACCCGGTGATTGTGACCGTGTAGTTCCGGGGTTTATTATAGATATGGGTCGTTTGCTCGATGTCCTTCGGATCCATGAATGTATTGTTCCTGCTCCCGTCGCCCCAGTCGATTTCAACCAGGTCGAGGCGCCCTCCGGCCACGGTTCCTTCAAGTCTGCAGTGTAACCTCCCGCCAAAGCAGGGTGCCTGGTCATAACACCGGAACCCTGTATAGGGGTATACCATTTTGGCAGAACTCCCCTTCGTACCATTACCCCCGGTATCCGCCATTGCTGCGGGGACCCCCACCAGCAGCAGGACCAGGAGGATGGTCAGGAGAATTCCGATGCGATATGTATGAGAGGGTGTGCAGGGTCCTGGTTCCGGTTTCATGCATAGTGATACTTGTAAACTATTATAATAACCCACCCTTCTGGTGAACATGCTCAAACGACAAAAAACCTTTCGGAATTTTGAAAACACCCGGGTGACAGGAGAGGGAGTTACTTTTCAATGTATCAAAAGAGTATCCCGTTCACAATCAGGCCAGGTGCTGCATCTCTGAGTTCCATTAATGAAAATTGTTGAAAAGAATGCGAGGGGTGGGATTCGAACCCACGGACTCCTTCGAGAACGGATCTTAAGTCCGCCGGTTTTGGCCAGGCTTGCCTACCCTCGCAGGACTGCTTTTCCCAATAATCTGGTGCCACCGGACAATAAGGCCGTCGGTGTGCAAAAGGCCGGAACGCTGGCATACGTCCCCTGCCTGTCGGGACGGGATGGAAGGAAAAAAAAACAAGGAACTGCAATCCCCTCACCGGACGCACACGTCCGTCCAGTCCGGGGGAGACCGGCGGTCTTTCAGCCAGCCGAGGACTGCAAGGGCGAGGAGGATGACCCCGAAAACGAGGACGAAGATGCCGATCGCCCGGGCGATCAGGGTCGCGGCAAGGCCCGAGCGGAAGACGAGCAGGAGACCGGTGGCGAGAAGGACGCCCCCTCCGGCGACCTGCGCCAGTTTCCGTGCGAACGACGGGAGGGAGAATGCCCCGGATACGGCGATGGCAAGGCCGCCGACGACGAGAACGGCCCCGGCAAGGGTGGCCAGGACGCCCCCGAGGAGACCGGGATTGGAAAACGCGATGAAGGCGATACCGAGCATCAGGAGACCGAAAACGAGCATGACCCCAAACGGCCACCCGCCTCCCCGGGAGAGGAAGACGGCAGCAGCAAGAAAGATGATCCCGACGATCACCGCGAGGGCGCCTAAGGAATAGAGCATCAGGCGGAGGGAGAGGGCGGGCTCGAGGAAGAGCAGGAGCCCGAGGAACACGGCGAGGATGCCGCCCGCAAGGAAGGATGGCCACGACCGGGCCGGAGAGGAGAAGGAACAGACCACCATGACAGATCATGGGGTGCCGGCGGTCAAAAATCCCGGTGATCCCGGCCGCACCTGATCCCGCTGCGAATAAGCTTAATCGTCTCGCCCCGACCACACTCACCACGCGGGAGGGGACAATCCGGATGTATGCAATCCGTTTCTACCGGATATTTGACATCGGGGAGGAGATCGACCTCGAAAAGCTCGAGCAGAGCCTTGCGGCCAGCATGGCAACGTCCCGGTTCCGGTTCCAGAGGGTCCGGCCGACCTCGATCATCGTCGACCAGCCCCCGCTCCTCATCCGCCTGCAGGGCATGACGATCGACACTGTACGGGGCCCCCTCTCTCTCGCGGCAATGGCCCGCATCTACGAGTTCGGTGCATTCTCGATATGCCTGCGCCTCGAGGAGATGGAGGCACCCGCACGCATGCTCCATGAGGTCGCCCTCTCCTTTGCAGGCCAGGAGGGGCTCTCCCGGTACTTCGACCAGGCCCTCGCCGAGCTCCGGTCGATCCTTGCCGTCCATTTGGGGACCCGCCCCCTCGACCCGGACTTCTACGATGACTACACCATCTACCTTGCCGACCGGCAGGACCCCGGCATCGACCCGGTGGCAGTCCTGCTCGGGGAGGAGGCAGAGTTCTCGCCGGAGATCCGGAAGGAGACGCTCCAGTTCTCGTTCTCGTACTACCCCGACGAAAAGGCGATCCTCTCGTGGGGTGGTGCGGTCATCTTTTCGCCCAAGCCTCCCGTCGACCTGCTGGAACTGATCGAGTTTGCGGCAGTCCAGGTCCTCGAGCTCCGGTTCTACGACCGGGAACTGACCCGCCAGATGGACCGGATGTACGACGATATCGAGAACGCCGACCGCCAGTGGTGGATCTACCGGGCAGTCCACTACCGCAAGCTGATGAAGCAGCTCATGGGAGAGCAGGCCGAGGTCTCGGAGATCGTCGAGGACATTAACAACTTAATCAAGGTGACGGATGACATCTACTACGCCCGGGTCTATGCCGCCGCACTCCAGGCCCTGCGCAGCGGGTCGTGGAGCCAGAGCGTCAACCACAAGCTCGCGACCATCCGCGAGACCTACCGGATGCTCTCCGAGGAGGTCAACGTCCAGCACGCCCACTTCCTCGAGTGGATCGTCATCGTCCTCATCGCGCTCGAGATCGTGCTCTTCACGCTCCCCCTCGTCCCCCACTGACCTGACCCCGTGTGACGGCAACCGGCTGGGACGGGAACCGGTGGAACCGTCGTGGCCTATCCGGAGCATCCGTCCGGCAAGCGGGAAGGGGCGGGAACCGGGTAGAGCCGCCGGGGGACAATACCGGATCATCCGGACGGCAACCGGACTTTCCACGATCGTATTCATTTAAGGGATGCTGCGTCCCAGTACATCGACCATGGTCCCGCAGCCACGCTGCATCAATAAGATCCGGGGAAAAGTCATCCTCAAGGACACGACAAAGGACGCTGTCGCTGCTTACGTGAGGGAGAACTGCTCGGAATACTATGACGCCCCGCCCGGCTTTTCCTTCCGGGGCATCACCCTCCTCCTCGGCGAACCCATGCCGCTCGGGCTCAAGAGGAAGAAAAAGAAGATCCTCGTCCCGTTCGTCAAGCCCTGTTTTGGACCCATGCTGGTCGAGGTCGATGCCCGGGAGGAGGATTTCGAATACCTCGCAGAGAACCTCGGCGGCGGCAGGGGAAAGGGAACCTGACTCCCTTATGCCGTGCCCGGGCGGATGCCTTCTCCCTCGTTCTCTATCCGGCGGGAAAAGGAGCCCCGCACGTATCTGCCTGTGGCCTCTTTCTTCCCGTCAGGCTTTGATCTTCCTGATGATCCAGGCCATGTTCCGCCCGAGCGCCTCCATGGTCATCATCCCCTCGTCGTCCTGTTCCACGTCACCCGGGTTGAGCCCAAACCCGATGTTCCAGTAGATGGACCCGACGGTGAACATGTCGCTGATGCCAAAGAAGTGGTTGATGGTATCGAACACGTGGATGCCCCCCGCCCGGCGGACGGCCACCACCGCGGCCCCCACCTTGCGGGAAAACATCCTCCCGTTTGCCATCGCGACGAATCCGGCCCGGTCGATGAGGGCTTTTGTCTCCGGGGAGACATCGGCAAAGTAGGTCGGCGACCCGATCAGGATTCCATCGGCGGCAGCCATCTTTCCGATGCACCCGTTGATGATGTCATCGTCAAAAACGCACCGCCTGTCCTGGTTTGCAAAGCACTTTCCGCACGCGGTGCACCCGTGGACCTTCTCCCCGCCGATGTGCACGAGTTCGGTCTGTATGCCCTCTCCGTCGAGGACTGAAAGCACGCGTTTCAACAGCCGTTCCGTGTTCCCGCCGTTCCGCGGGCTCCCGTTGAATGCAACGACTCGCATGATCAGAGTGGTGGGGACGACATAGCATAAAAGGCATCCCCCTGCCCGCGGAGGAAAGGGGGAGGGAGGAATTCTTAGTGTTTTATCCAGACGTACAGGGATATGGCAGCGATGACAACGGCGTTGGCAACGCCGTAGACGAGGAGGTCACCGATACCGTTCGGCCACACCAGTGATTCGCCCAGGAAGAGCACCCCGAGCGCGATCACGATGAGACCGAGGAGTTTCTCTTTGAGGTCATCGAGGTTGCAGATCTTGAGCCAGCCGGGGAGGGGGGCCTTGGCGATGAAGAGCTCGTAGAGCCCGAGGGCGATGATGTAGAAGACCGTTGCAACGAGGAAGAGGTCCACGATCTCGACGGCAATCGCCATTGCCTCCTTCATGGCATCGATGTTGAAGGTGAAATGCGTGTATGCGTAGAGGAGGCTGGTGAGGGTGATGATAAAGCCGTACACGAAGAGTGAAATGGAAAGGAGGAATGTGCCGGTCACTGAAAGGAGAAAGATGATCCTGCTTAGGCGCCCGACGAGGAACGTCCCTTTCCCGGCGGCCTGCCCGCACGTGCCGTCTCCCTCCTGCCGGGGCGCGACTCCTTCCCCTGACTCGTGTACCATTATGTCTTCTGCCTCCTCTTCCTTGGTAAGGATCGCACCTTCTCCTACATAAAACGGCACGGTATCAGCCGGGAAAGACGGCGGCGGTCGGGAGGGACACACCGGGTCCCGGATCGCCCCGGTAAAAAGGTTGTCTCCTGCCGGAGAACCCGGTTTTTCCACGCTCACCGGAAAACGGAATACCCCCTCTCGCGGAAGAACCGTGCGACGGCACTGTCCCACGCGTCGTCGGGAAGGTGGTCTATTGTGTCCCGGAACACTTCCCATTCCCGTTCAAGCGACGGTTCCGCGAGGTGGAGGTACCGCTTCTCCATGACGCGGGCAACCCTGAAGCCGGAAGGATCGAGGACGAGGACCCTCCAGCACCCGTAATCCCTGCAGGTCGCCGGTCGCGTCGCGTGGATCGTGCACACGGCCTTCCCGCCCGCCGGATCGTAGCGGAGGAAGGGACAGGGGTTCAGCCAGCCGGAAGGGTTCTTTCCGGTGGAAAAGAGCTCGCGCCAGGGTGGGGAGACCTCGACCTCCGTCTCCTCGCCGGTATAGAGGTTCTCGAACAGGAACCGGAAAGCGCCCCGCTCTTCCCGGATGGAAAAGACCTGTCCCATGACGCTGCAGCATTCCCCGCACTGCTGGCAGAAGAACGACATCGGAGGTACCTCGACGTTCTTTTGATAAGGACGTTTGGGTCGGGATGCCTGCAACAGTATTTCCGTTCGGCGGGCGAGTCTTATGCCATGAAAAAGCTGGAGAGACCACGGAAAGGCCGGCTCCTGGGCGGCGTGTGCGCGGGTATCGGGACCTATTTCGATCTCGACCCCGTCCTCGTCCGTATTCTCTGGGTCGCACTCACGGTCGCATCCGTGGGCATCGGGGTCATCGTGTACATCGCGGCATGGATCCTGATGCCCGAAGAGGAGGAAGAAAAGACCCCTGCGGTCTCTGCCACACCGTAAAAGAGCCGGGGAGACCGGGGATGAGGCCGCGGCAGGCCGCTTCCCCGACGGTGGGGGGAGACCGGGACGGTGCAGGGGTCCCGGGAGGTTGCGCGTCTCCGGGGAGCGGGGGATACGCAAGCCCCCCCCAATCCCGGCAAGTCTTCCCCGGTCGCTGCCTTTCCAGAAAAAAAGGGGGAGATCCACCCTCTCTCCCGCGGACTGTCCCCGGACTATTCGTGCGGCCTGTCGATATCTTCGGAATAGGGCTTGATGTCGATCACCGGTGTTCCGTCGAGGGCATCGAGCCCCCGGACGGAAAGCACACGGCCGTCGATGGAAACGAGGTCGACGAGGGTGAGGGAGACAGGGTTTGGACGGTCGGGCGAGCGGGTCGCAAAGACGCCGCGTTCCACGGGGTCGTGGGGCGGGATGGCCCGGAGCTTCGTCCTGTCGGCCCTGTCGAACCAGCACAGGACGAAGAGATGCTTCTTTTCGTCGAGCTGGAAAAGACCGTCCCCGAACTCCGGGCGGACCACGATCTCGGAGACGACGGGCTCGAGCCTCCCCTGCCGGGGTGCGTCCTTCCTCCCGCGGAACGGCGAGCGCACGTGCCCGATGGGGACCAGTTCGAGGGGTGCCGGGGTCATGGTCTTTCCGGGCTCTCCCCTGCAAGGGAACAGGGAATGCAGACCCGCCTGCCGCGAACGACCCTCGTCCGTGCGTCGGCCACCGGCTCACCGCACGCCTCGCACACGACGGATGCAAAGATCCGCGCTTTTTCCGGTGGCTTTTCCGCCAGTTCGCGGATCTCGAGCAGGTCGGATTCGGGTACCGAGAGGAGGGACCGCGTCGTTTCCGCCATCATCGCGTGGAACCGGGCCGTCTCCTCCGGCGTAGCAGTCCCGGAAAAGACCTTCCTGCGCAGGTCGTCCATCGCGGACCTGCCGGGTATGTGGGAATTCTTCACGAGGACACGGACTGCCTTCCCGCTGTCCCGGGAAAAGAACGAAAACGCGTGTTTGCCCCAGTCCCGGATGACGAGGTTCCCCTTTCCTGCCGTGCAGCCCGTGACAACCTGGACTGCGTCCACGCCGCAGGCGTCGGTCTCTGCGACGCAGACGAGTTCCTCGTCAAAGGGGCGGTTCACCGAAAGTGCCTTCATCGCGGCGATCGCAACGCGGTACCCGGTCGCGAGGCCGGGACACGAGTGCCCGTGGAAACGGACACACTCGTCGAAGGCAGGATACGCGGGCCCGTGGCGGGCCCCTTCATGGTTCTCGCACATGGTTCTTGTGTCTCCCTGGTTTTCTGGTGGTCATGCGCCGGTCGAAACCGGGCAGCTCTCCGGCACGATGCAGGTCACCCCGCCGAGTTTTCCGATGATGACGGGCAGGCCGTAGACCTCCTCGATGGTCTTTGGTGTGATCGTCTCCGGGCCGCCGTGCGCATGGATACGTCCGTTCCGGAGGAAGATGAAGCGGTCGGCATACCGGATGGCATGGTTGAGGTCATGCATCGTCATGACGGCAGAAATGCCGTGTTCGCGCACGATCCGGGATATCGTCGAGAGGATGGCGACCTGGTTCTTCAGGTCGAGGTTGCTCGTCGGCTCGTCGAGGAGGAGGATCCTGGGCTCCTGCACGAGGGCGCGGGCGATTGCCACCTTCTGGAGCTCGCCCCCGCTCATCTCGTCGATGTATGAGAGGCGCAGGTGCTCCATGGCAAGCCTCCGGAAGACTGCGTCCACCATGCGGAGGTCATTTTCCGAAATATCCCACCCGATGTGGGGTTTTCTGCCCAGGAGAACGGCATCGAACGCGGTGAGCCGCCCGGTCTCGATCCGCTGGGGGACGTACCCGATGTTCCGGGCAATCTCGCTGCCATCCAGCCGGAAGAGGTCTTTCCCGTCAAGGTACACGACGCCCTCCCTCGGCTGGAGTATCCTGTTGAGGCATTTGAGGAGCGTGGTCTTTCCCACGCCGTTGGGACCGAGGATTGCTACAATCTCGCATTTCCCGATCGAGAACGCGATCTCGTTGAGCACTTCCCGGTTCCAGTAGAAGAACGAAAGGTCCTGGACTGAAAGAGTCATCTTCTGTACCCCCTGAGGAGAAGGTAGATGAATACCGGCGCTCCCATGAACGCCGTCAGGACGGCGACCGGGAGGACGTAGGGAGCGACGATCACCCGGGCGACGGTGTCGGAAGCGAGCAGGAGGATCCCGCCCATGAGGCAGGAACCGGGGATCAGGTACCTCTGGTCGTCCCCGATGACCCGCCTGACCATGTGGGGGCAGACGAGTCCCACGAACCCGATCACGCCCAGAAAAGCGACGATCACGGCAGAGACGAGGGCTGCTGCGACCATCCCGGCAAGGCGGACACGCCCGACGTTCACGCCGAGGCCTTTTGCCGTCTCGTCACCGGCATCGATGGCGTTGTAGTTCCACCGGTTGGCCACGAAGTAGACGGTTGCAGCCGCGACGATGAGGGACATGAACCCCAGTTCGGGCCAGTTCGCCCGCCCGACGTCCCCGAACGTCCAGAAGACGACCGCAGCGAGCTGGGCATCGCTCGAGAAGTACTGGAGGAACATCGTCCCGGCCGTAAAGAGAGACGAGAGGGCGACTCCCGCGAGGACCATGACTTCCGGGGAAGCCCCGCGGACCCTCGAGATGAGGAGGATGACAGCGGTCGCGAGCAGGCAGAAGAGGAATGCCATGATCGTGGTGACGTACGGGTTGTTGATGGTGATGGCGTCCGCGACCCGGGACTGCATCGTCCCGGTCCCGAGCACGATGACGGAAAACGCTGCCCCGAAAGCCCCGGCGTTCGATATCCCGAGGGTGAACGGCGACCCGAGCGGGTTGCGGAGGATTGACTGCATGGCAACCCCGGCAACGGCGAGGCCGCAGCCGGCAGCAACCGCCGTCAGGGCCTGCGGGAGGCGGATGTTCCAGATGATCGCGTCGTACTGGTGCGAGACGTTCTGCCCGAAGAGGGTCAGGAAAACGTCGGAGACCGGGATTGCCACTGCCCCGACCGAGATGGAGTAAACGAGGAGGACGAGGAGGAAGAAGAATCCTCCGGTCAGCCAGAGGACCTTCTTGTGGACGTAGCCCACGTAGTCCCCCGGGACTTCCCCATCGGCAAAGTGCATGTGTCCTGATCCCCCGCTGCACTGCGTGTGCCTGTCCGTATCACTCCGAAAGCGAAATCCTTGCAAATCCCCGGTTCCCGTACTGGCTGTTCAACGTGGAGAAGACCGGTTTCCCGATGAAGAACGTGTAGATCTCGTCGGCTTTCTTCGCGGGGTCGATGTCTGCGAACCGGTCGGGGTAGAGGACTTTCCCGACGAAGTAGGCATTGGCAAGCACGGTCTCGTAGTTCGTGTTGTAGAAGTTGTACGGGAGCACCCCGTAGATCCTGCCCTCCCTGACGGCGGATAGTCCCTGGAGGGCGGGGTCGTTCTTTAACTCGCCCACTGCCCCCTCGTTGTCCAGTTGCAGCGTGCCCACGTCGATGAAGATGTATTCAGGGTCCCACGCGACAAGGGCTTCCTTGGCGATATCCGCGTGGGCCGTCCCCATGCCCGCTGCCACGTTCTGTGCGTGCACCCAGAGGAACGGCGGGTAAGCCGGTTCGGTGGAGATGATCCCGTGGGCACCTGCAGAACTCACGCCGCCGACGTAAACCTTCTTTTGGTCGGGTTCGGGGATGCCTGCCGTCCGGTTGTCGAGGTCAGCCATCGTCGCCTCGATGTAGGCAATGATCTCCTCGGCCCTCGCTTCCCTTCCGGTGGCCTTCCCCATAATCCGGAGTGCGCCGCACATCTCGGCCTTCTCGGCCTCGTTCCGGAGAGAGCCGTACGGGAATGCAACGACCGGAATACCGGTCTTTTCCTGGAGCTTGTCGGCATCTGCCGCACTCGTCGCGTAGGCCGTACCGGATGACCCGGTCTTGAAGATGACGTCCGGGGCGATCGCGATGATCTTCTCGGGATCGTCCTTGCCCCTGAACTCGCCGATCAGGGGGAGGTCACGGAACTTCTGCCCGTATGCAAGGGCATAGGGCCTCCCCTCGATTGTTTGATCTTTCTTCTCGATGTCATCGACGCCGGCAACGAGATCCTGCCCCCCGAGGTACACGAGGTAGCGGAGGCAGCCCGAGCCGGAACAGACGACCTTTTGCGGCGGGAAGGGGATCGTGACCTGCCGGGAGAATCCGTCCGTAAGCGTGAGGGTCTTTGCCGCAGCGGTAGTCTCCGGGGCTTTCTTTTCCTCCTGTCCCGGGGTGCCCGTGCATCCTGCAAGGAATACGAGCCCGGCAACAAGGAAAATACCGAAAATGAACACGGCCTGTTTTTTCATATTAATGTGTTCAATGATCTTATTATTTCAATATACCTAAATTGTAAAAACGAGATGTATGTGAATTTTATTTAAAATATTAAATATATTAATGATATAACGCCCAAATTTATGAAAAATTAATGGAATTTTTTTTAAAAAGATAAAGGGGGATCACCAGGGTTCCGAAAACCCGGAAAAGGATTCAAAAGATGGACGCTTCGGTTTTTCGCCCTTCGAAAAACGATCCCGGAACTGGTCGGGGGCACGATCAATCCCTGCTCCTGTCCCGGGCAGGTGCAGGAAAAACGGGCCGCCCTTTTTTCTTCGTCCCTACAGGTTTTCCCGCCACAGGCCCTGCGGGACCCTGATCTCGAACCGGGCCCCGCTCCCCGGCGTCCCGCACTCCCGGATGCCGATCCCGGTGATCGAGAGGATCTCGCGGGAGAGGAAGAGGCCAAGGCCGGTCCCCTTGCCGTACCCCTGCTCGAATATGTGCTCCTTTTGGTCATCCGGGATGCCGACGCCGTCATCCTCGAACGCGATGACGAGATTGCCATCCTCCTTCGTGCAGGAGATCCGGATCCCGGATATGCCACCGCCGTACCGGAGGGCATTGTCGATGAGGTTGTAGAAGACCTTCTCGAGCATCGGGTCTGCAAAGACCTCGCAGGAACAGTCCAGCAGATCCACGGCAATCCCCTCCAGTTCGAACTGGCCCATGGCCCGCCCGGCCACGTCGGAAACGGCCTGCCACTCCGGGGAACGGACGCCAAGGTCCTGGTACGTCCGCGTGAAGTCGATGATCTGCTGGATGGCGTGCAGGGTGTTTTCGAGCGATTCGAGGCATTTTTCCATGTCTCTTCCTTTCTGATGATCCCTGAGGAGGGTGAGGTAACCGGAGAGGACAGTGACCTTGTTCTGGATGTCGTGCCGGGTTATGCTGTTGAGGATGTGCAGTTTCCTGTTCGCGGTCATGAGGGCTTCCTGCATCCGTTTCCGGTCAGTAATGTCCCGGAACGCGACGATCGTGGCAGGTTTTCCATCCTCTACGGTGGAGGTTGCAGTCACCTCGACGTCGACGGGAGACCCGTCCAGCCTGAGGAATTTTTCCTCGATGAGCGGCATGACAACACTCTGATCCTGCACCATCCGGGCCATCCTCCCGATGACTTCCTGCCGCGAGCCGGGGTGGACGAAGTCAAGCACGTTCCTCCCGACGATATCCTGCATGCGTGATGCACCGATGATCTCAAGGGCCTTTTCGTTCGCCCAAATGATCTTTCCTTCCTGGTGGATGACCATCGCATCGAAGGTGCCCGATATGATCCGCCGGTACCGCCGTTCGCTCTCCGCGAGGGTCTCCTGGTACTCCCGGAGTTCCTCGAGCATCCTGCGCAGTTCCTCGTCTGTTGCCGTGATCTGCTGGTATGCAGCGGAGAGTTCCAGGTGCTCCCTGTGGAACTCGTCCTCGATGCGCTTTTTCTCGGTGATGTCGGTGAGCATCGTGAACGAGCCCCTGAACGTGCCGTTATCGTCAAAGACCGGTGTCGCCGAGACGTGCATGATGCGGACCGACCCGTCCCTGTGGAGGAACCTGCGCTCGTACTCCCCGGGTTTTCCCGCCATCCGGTCCCTGATTTTTTCGAGGTTGTCCTCTCGCTCGCTCTCCGGCATAAAAGAGGTGATCTCGCGGCCCAGCATCTCTTCGGGGGTGTACCCGAGGAGCGATGCCATCCGG
>JASEES010000003.1:33102-67096 GCA_030019395.1 Methanolinea sp.
TGCTGTCCTCTCGCTCGCTTTCCGGCATAAAAGAGTTGATCTCGCGGCCCAGCATCTCTTCGGGGGTGTACCCGAGGAGCGATGCCATCCGGGGGTTGACGTAGGTCGTCCGGAAGTTCTCGTCCATGTCCCAGATCCCCTCGTGGGCCGTCTCCACGATCCGGCGGAACTTCTCCTCGCTCTTCGCGAGGTTCTCCTGGTACTCCTGGAGTTCCTCGAGCATACCGCGCAGTTCCTCTTCTGTTGCCGCGATCTGCTCGTATGCAGCAAGAAGTTCCAGGTGCTCTTTCTGGAAATTATCCGCAAGTTGCTTTTTCTCCGTGATATCGGTAAGCATGGCAAAGGATCCCCGGAATGTGCCTTTGCTGTCAAGGATCGGTGTTACCGAGACGTGCATGATGCGGACTGACCCGTCCCTGTGGAGGAACCTGCGCTCGTATTCCCCGGGTTTTCCCGCTATCCGGTCCCGGAATTTTTCGCTGCTGTCCTCTCGCTCGCTTTCCGGCATAAAAGAGTTGATCTCGCGGCCCAGCATTCCTTCGGGGGTGTACCCGAGGAGCGATGCCATCCGGGGGTTGACGTAGGTCGTCCGGAAGTTCTCGTCCATCTCCCAGATCCCCTCGTTCGCCGTCTCCACGATCCGGCGGAACTGCTCTTCCCGTTTCCTGATCTCCTCCTCGGCTTTCAGGCGTTCGGAAAGGTCGGTTGCAACGGAGATCATCGCCGGCCTACCGGACCAGCTGGCGAGTTTCACGGTCACGTGGAGGGGGATAGTCCCCCCGCCCTTCGTCCTGTGGGTGACGGTAAAGGACCCCTCCCCGTCCCGCATGATCTCCTGCATGCGGGGCGCGATGAGTGCCGCACTCTCGGGAGCGTCTATGTCCTGGAGCCTCATCCTCATGAACTCGTCGCGGGTGTATCCGTGGATCTCGAAAGTTTTCTGGTTCGCATACAGGAAGGTGCCCCCGGTGTCGTGGATGGTGATCGATGCCGGGGCGATATCGAGGACCTGGGCGAGGATGCGGGACTGTTCCTCGGCCCGGACCCTGTCCGTGATGTCCCTGATCGACTCAATCGCGCCTGCCGGTTCCCCGTTCTCGTCGTAGAGCCGGCTGG
Organism: Methanolinea sp.; assembly: GCA_030019395.1. Classification (GTDB taxonomy): domain Archaea; phylum Halobacteriota; class Methanomicrobia; order Methanomicrobiales; family Methanospirillaceae; genus Methanolinea_A. The sequence goes on from JASEES010000003.1 coordinate 34,219, forward strand.
CTTTCCCCCAGTAATGGTGGACGGTTCCGTTTTTCCGTTGAAGGATGGTCTCGGCGGTGAGGGTCGTCCCTTCGCGGCGGGTGAACAGGTATTTCTCCCTCTCGAAGTCTTCCCGGGGGGAAAGCACGAGGTCGATGAGCATCGGGCGCGGTTCGCCATAGAAGGCAAGCCCGTGCCTGTAGTCCCCCATGCCGAGGACTTCAGTGGCCGAAACGCCGGTCATCTCCTCCATGGCCCTGTTCCATGCGATCACCTTTCCCTCCCTGTCGATGGCAAACGTTGCGTCGGGCAGAAAATCGATGAGGTCGGCGAGGCGTTTTTGGGACTCGGCAACCATCATCTCGGCCCGCCGCCTGGTCACAGCCTGGCGGACCTTGTGGGCGAGTTCCACGAACTGGGTCTTCGGTTCCCCCCCCTTCTGGAGGTAGAAGTCCGCGCCCGCGTTCAGCGCCTCGATGACGACTTCCTCCCTCCCCCGGCCTGTGAAGATGATGAAGGGAATGCCGTCTCCCTTTGCCCGGATGGCCTTGAGGAGGTCGAGCCCCGTCATGGACGGCATCTGGTAGTCCGAGATCACCGCATCGAATTTCTTTTCGGCGAGGAGAGCAAGGCCTTCCTTTGCCGAACCGGTCACCTCGACGGAAAAGTCTCCCATGCGTTCGAGGAATGCCTTTCCCAGGAAGAGGAGGTCCCTGTCATCGTCGATGTAGAGGACAGAATAGGGCTTGGAATGAGGCATCTCTGGTGACAAGTAAACACTCAGGAATTATAAAGCGTTCCCTGTTCCCCATGCCATTCCCCGGTCAGCATAGCTGTTCCATTTTCCCGTAAAGTCAGGTTTATCAGGGAAGATGACCGAGCTTGGACCCATGCCTGATGCATCGCACATTATCAGGGCGGCGGGGCTTATGGACTGGGTGCTCCCCGGGAGGGAGTACCCCGGCGTCCTGCCGGAAGGGGTCCGCGACTATTACTGCTACACGCGGGACGGCGGCCACTCGCTCCTCGTCGTGCTCGAGAACGAGTACCGGCACGGCGCTCCCCCGGAGAGGTTCGTTGTCCCTGCTCCCGTGAAGATGGTCCTCCGCGAGGGATACCGGTTGTGGGACGGCTACCTCTGGGCAAATCTGCCCTATACAAAGGATATCGGTCTTGCCGTCAGGGACGAGGACATCGAGTACTAGGAAAAGGGGCAGGGCCTGCCGGTGAACCGGCCGGGGCAGGGGGGCAGGACCCCGGACATTCCGGCAGTCTGTGCCGGGCTTGGGAGGCGATTCGTGTCCATTTTTCATTTAGTCATTGCAAGCAGGAGAGATACAGGGAGAAAAACCCGCCGTATCGTTGATCCTGGTATTCGTGCATATGGTCCCTATGAATGGAGATGGGCATTTCTCCGGGAATAAGCACGAGGGGATTCTTTTTTCCTTTTTCATAGAAAAAGTGTTTTAAACGTGGGAAAAATGATTACCTGTTGGGTTTATATTCATCAGCCCGATCCCCGGTTTCTCATGATGGGAGTATGAACACCTCTCAAATAGAAGATAGAATAAAGATGGGGATTCCTGTTGGATCATCGTTTATAAAAAACATATGAGGTATTATTTATCTGGCAAAATCACAGGTAACTGTATAATAATAAGCTGAAAATCCGTCGATGCTTATCTTGATACTCCTAGAGATACCTACCCCGATGAGACTGACATTATCAGATAGCATTACGGAACGATGTTCACACGAATTGTCCCAGGAATCTGAAAAATTTTTTAATGGTGTATTAATTCCCCAACAGAAATTAACGATCTCTCCTGCGTAGTGAAGACCTGTGTTGCTTTCAACTCTGGCCTGGGGAGAGTCTTCTCCCGGCGCCTGATGGGGATCGGTTGAACAATCAGACCATCCCGAACATGATGTATGATCAACCCATCCTTCATTTCCCCACTGATGGTTCATCAATTGGGCATGTTGCCGTGCAACATCCCGGAGACCCCCGTGCATCGTAACCGGGGCTTTGTTGTACCAGCCGCGAATCTCGTTAATCATGTTGAGGAGCAGGTTTTCCAGTTCTTCCAGCGGTCTCGTATCGACATCCGGGGGGTCGGAATAAGTTGGTGGGGCGATTACTCTAAGTCCATTTGGAGGATCCGGATAAATATTGCTATAGCCTTCTCCAGTGACTCTTACCAGAACTGAGAGTCTGCTGAATTCATGGACTTGCCCTCCAGCAACTGTTGTTCTTTCATCCTCTGTAAGAAGGCATGTTGTGGGTAAATTAAAACGCAGCGATCTTGGACTCCCCACAGTAGCATTTCCAATTGATGTTCCAGGATAATCAGACCAACTGCCGCAATCCCCAAATCCGGTTGAAGGAGTGTAACAGGAAGTGAATAAATAATGGAGAAAAACTTCTGTTTGTCCGTCCACGAAATTATCCCCGTAAATTATAACTTCGGCTCCCTGGGGGATGATTTCCCGGCATATTTTTGTAATCACCGGCCGGGGCATATTTATCGGGTTCCCCCTTTGAGTAATTCGAAGAAACAATTTCCAATTGCGATCTTCATGTCTTTCTCATTTTTGACCTTTTTTTCTCTTTCGGCCAGGAAACTATAGTAATCCCATCGTGGGAGTTTTTCTAATAATGGTTTTTGAGGACCACGGATCAGTGTATGGCTCTCAATTACCCGGTTGAAATAGTTTTTTCGCATTTCAATTACACTTCTTTCCTCCTTTTTTTTTCATAGTCTCCTCTCCCTTTGATAAGTGCCCTGGAATAAAGGAATACGAATTACTGATAGTCAAAGAGAGGCGCTAATGGCATTTTTTTACAAGTCATTGTTCGAGGTTCCCGATTCCAGGATACCAGATAACAATTTTCATTGTTATCTTAAAATACGTATAAATTAACTAATATATTTATATTTTTTGATCTTATAAATACATATCATCCAACAAGGATCTGCCCTACACCGGTTTATTAAGAATAAGAACGTCTCCCGAGACGACGAAAGGTCCCTCTTAGAAGGATAATAATGCGTCAGTTTGTTTATTAACCCGATAAAAGGCAGAACCAAACCCTTTCATGGCAAAAACACCTCTCAATGCGTTTCAAATACTTTCCTAATTGGAGAATGGACATGTCCTCAATCCCCTTGTACGCGTCGGACCGCGATTTCGAGTAGTATCCCTGTATTAATACTAATAATAAGGTTCCATGAAGAAAATATCCCGATATGGGAATATTCCCCTTCAAATACTCTAAAGACGTAAAACCGTAACCCTTTTTTTTCTCCCCGAAAAAAAGAACGGGACAAAGGAATGAGGATAAGCATGCGATCTCTTTGTGGACTTGCCATTCCCCTGGTTGCCTGCGCACTGCTCGGCATTTTCGTGCTGGCCCCGGGATGCATGGAACAGCAGACTCCGGGGCAGAAGGTGGTATCCGGGTGCCCGGAGGGAGAACTCCTCCTCCTGACCGAGGAGATATACCCGTATTCCACCGTGGACAGTGCAGGGATGCCCGGGGGAACATCCGTTGCCGTCGTCCGGGAAATGGTGCGGCGCAGCGGGTGCAGCGCCCGCATCGAGGTCCATCCCTGGAACACGTCCTACGAAAAAGCACTCCGGACACCCGGTGCCGCCCTCTTCCCCACCGCCCGGACGCCTGATCGGGAACCGCTCTTCCTCTGGGCCGGGCCGATCGGGACGTTTGAATACGTGCTCTATGCGAGGAGCGATTCGGGTATCCGCCTCGAGAGCCTCGAAGCAGCCCGGGCTGCCGGCACGATCGCCGTCGTGGAGGGAGACGCCCGGCACACGTTCCTCCTCGCGAACCGGTTCACCGATGTGAAAACGTACCCGACCGATGCAGAGTGCCTGGCGGCACTGCAGAACCGGTCCGTTTCCCTCTGGCTCGGCTCCTCCGCGGCAGCACCCGGAATCATGGCAGAAACCGGGGTTGCGGAGGGGACGGTCATCCCCGTCTATACCTTCCACAGGGTGGACCTGTACCTCGCGTTCCAGAACACGACGAGCCCCGCAACCGCAAAGAAGTTCCAGGAGGTCCTCGATGCCATGAAGGCCGACGGGACGTATGCCCGGCTCACGGGGGCGGGAGAGGGCAAAGGAGAGATTCCCGCGACTGCTGCGCAGGGCGGTGTCCCGGCAAAAACCCTGCTCTCCGCCCTCTCGTCCCTCGTCGGCACCCGCATGCACGGGATATCTGCTGCCCTCGAAGCGCTCGCCCTCACGTCGGACGTCCGGTCCGGAGACTGGGAGAGGGTCCGGCCCCTCCTCGTGCGCCTCGAGTCGGACCATCCGGAAGCCCGGTTCTGGTATGCCCGCCCGGACGGCTCGTACTACACGACCGTGGATAACCTGACCAGCGCAAACATCCGCGACCGTCCCTACTTCCCGGTCGTCCTTGGAGGAAAGACCTCGATCGGGACGGTCGTCCTGTCCAGAACGACCGGGAAGGACACGGCGATCATCGCCGTCCCCGTCACGGCGGGCGGACAAGTCACGCAGATCCTCGGGACATCGGTGTACTGCGACAGCCTCGGGGATGCACTTGCCCGGTCCCTGCCCCTCCCGGACGGGTACTATTTCTTTATCCTCGACAGCAGCGGGAACACCGTGCTCGATTCGCTTCAGGACAGGACATTTTCCCTTGCAGGCGATCCGGCAGCCCTCGCGGCTCTCCAGGCCCGCGATGAGGGCGAGGTCTCGTACCGCTTCGAGGGCGCGTCCCACCGGGCAGTTTTCACGACGGAAGGAGTGACCGGCTGGAAAGTCGCAATCGGCTGGAGGGAGTGACACAGCCGGGAGGAGACATCCCCCGACAGAAATAGCCCGGCTGGAGGGGGAAAATCCCCCCGGCAGCCACCCCTCTTTCCGGCACTTTTTCCCTGCAGGAGAGGTACAGGAAAAAAAGGGTGGGGCATCTCTCAGGCGGTATGGCGCCGGAGACAAGGGAGCCCTGCACGTGCAGCGGTATCCCGGAATACCGGGTGGCTGCGGCCCTGGAAACAGGATGGTTCCGCGCCCCCGGCGGGAATCCATCCCGGGGCAGGAAAGGTTGTTACGCCGGCCCGCCGTCGCCGAGTGCCTCCCTGCTCCGCATCTGGTAGAGAACCATCGGGTCCATCTCCTGGAATGTTTCGGGGCCGGTCCGCATGATGACCGTTTTGATCCCGCTGTTCACGATCATCTTGGAGCAGAGGAAACAGGGCCAGATCCGGGTCAGTTCACCGGTATCGACCTCGAACCCGGCGAGGTAGAGCGTGCAGTTGCGGGCGAGCTTTCCTGCCTGCAGGAGGGCGTTCATTTCGGCGTGGACGCTCCGGCACCGCTCGTAGTGCGACCCGGACGGGATGTTGTGATCCTTTCTCCAGCAGCGCCCGAGCTCCGTGCAGTCCATCTGTTTCCGCGGTGCCCCCGTGTATCCTGTCGAGACGATGGTGTGGAACTCGTCCACGATGATCGCCCCGAAGTTGCGGCGCAGGCACGTGCCCTGGTGGGCGCACCGGAGTGCAAGGTCGAGGAAGTACTGGTGACGGTTGGTCCGCATGCTGGATCAGTATATCGGGGATGGGCCTCTTAAACCCCGTGGAAATGCCGGGACCGGTTGTCCGGTCAGTGATCTTTCTCCGGGTGATCCCCGTCACCGGTGACCAGAAAGGCACTGCACCGCGTGGAAAACGTGCAGAAGGGCAGGGTGGCGTGATTCTCCGTGGCAGGTTACCGGGCCACCCCGTCCTTCACATGTCCCCCACAAACCGGGACAGGAACTCCTGCGAGACCCGTCCCTTCTTCCCGATGACCGCTTTGTGAAAGACCCATGCCGCATGTGCCGGGAGGAGGTAACTCTCCCTGACGATATCGAGTCCACCCCTGCAAAAGTCCATGGGGGCGAGGGGGACTGACGGCGTGTCGCGGGAAGGAGTGCACGAGACGGGGATGACCCGGAGCCTCTCCCCCTCCCCGCCAACGACAAGGGCAGGGCGCACCTTCTCCGGGCCGGCACCCCCTATCCGGAGTGGCACGAGGACCACGTCTCCCCTGACGAACCGGGACATACCTCTCCTGTGCCCAAAGATCGGCGGGATGGGGAATAATACCTGCCGGTCGGGCGGGTGCTCTCTGAAAGTATCTCCGGAAAATGAAAGGGGGGAGGGGTTTTCAGGCTCTGTACGTCTGGTAGTTCTCCTGTATCTCGGCATCCGTTAAGCCCCTGTTATAGAGGGCGAAAGAGCCGATCGAGCCCTTGTAGTAGAAGGGGTAACTGGTTGACGCCTGTTTTCCCATCGTCATCGGGTGGTCGTTGTCCTTGAGCCGGACTTCCGGGATCTGCGACGGGTTCGTGATGGGGTTATTGCCCGGCACGTTTGACTGGTAATAGGTGAAAGGCTGCGACACGCCGTTTACGTACATTTTCGGCTTCCCCCCATCCACGATCAGGTTTACGTACTGCCACGAACCGCCGGTCACGGCAGGTGCATTGGTCATGACATGGTAATGCGTCCCGGTCACCCTGTCGTCCCACTCGAAGTAAACCTTGCCATTGATGAGGTAGAGGTCGTAGTTCTTGTCTTCCTTGTTCGTACTGATCTGGAGCCCCTTGCCGATCACCTGCTTCCAGCTCGTGACATCCTGCGGCTTTAACCAGATCGAGATGGTGAGGTCACCCGTGAATGTGAGCGTGGGGTCGTCGGCATACGCGATCCAGTCGTCTCCATCGAACGAGAGGTAGCTCATGTTCATGGGGGCTCCCGTATTGCCCCGCACGGGGTTCCCGTTGATGCTGGAGGCAAGCGGTGTGCAGTCCGTCCTGTAGACCCCGTTCCCCGGTGTTCCGCCCGCAACGGGGTAGGCGGTCGTTCCCTTCGTGATCCTGGCCCTGTCATCGCTCGAGATGAGGAGGTTTGCCTCCGGGTCGATGAGCTGGATCACCCATGTCCCGGTCACAAACGGCTTGAGCCGCCCGGCCGGTGCCGTATCGGAGACGATGTAGTCGCAGTAGGACGAAAACCCGGTCGAGTTCGGGAAGATGTAGAGCGTCTTTCCCTCGAGGTTCCCCCCGGAGATGAAGGGCGTCGGGTAGATCGTACGCCCGTCCGGCGTGACCACCTTGATCAGCACCTCCTTGCCGGCGACCGGGGGGTTCTGCCCTGCGAAATGGAACGGTTCGGCTTCCCTGATGGTGAAGGCAACGACCTCCATCGGGAGCCCGCCGGGCTGGACGATCTCTTCTGCTTTGGCCTCGCTCGCGATGTACACGGTATGGTGGAGGATGGATGGATACCCCATGAAAACCGACCAGAGGACGAGTGCAATCCCGATGACGAGGACGACCATCAGGATCACGCTCACCGTCGCAGAAATCCCCTCTTCTCGTTTCAAACCCCTGTTTTCCATCAGGACACCTGGCATTTCCATTTTATACTCCTGTGCACAAAAAGAATGATGATCTGATATGCGCAATCCAGGGTCTTTTGTCCTGCAGGCCGGGCGACAGGGAAGGGCCGTCCTGTCCCTTGCCCTGCTCGTCCTCGCCCTGAACGCGGCGGTCGCGGGTGTCTCTGCAGTCGTGCCACCCGGTGCCCCCGATATCGTCGAACCCCAGCCTACGCAGGCCTCCTTCACGCAGCCGGCTCCTGCACACGGTTATTCCGTCGTCGGGGACTCGTTTTCCGTGCCCCTGCCTGCATGGACGGTCATCGGGCTTGTCATGATCGGGGCAGTGGTTGTCGCCTTTTTCCTCCTCCGGCGCCCGGATGAGTACGTCCCCCGTTCAAAGCGCCTCCGCAAATGAGGGACGACAGCCCCGGACCGGCCGGATGGGTCGAGGAGGACGGGGTGGTCCTCCCGCCCGGAGAGGTCCGTGCCCGCCTCCTGCAGGACCCCCTCGCCGCCTCGTCGTTTGGCGGTGAGTTCTTCCTTTCGTGGGACGGGTACCGGGCACGGGACGCACTCGGCATCGTGCCGGGGCCCATTCCTCCCGGGACGATCCTTGACGGGGACCGCGTCATCGGGAAGGTCTGCCCCCGGTTCCGGAAGACCGGTCTTGCAGAGGCCATCGTGACTGCTGTCCAGCTCCGGAGCGACCGGGGGGTCGTTGCCCTCTCAGGCGGCGTCGACTCGGCCCTCGTTGCCGCGATCGCCCGCCGGCCCTGCATCGTGGCGGGGATGGAGGGAAGTTTTGACCTTGCGGGAGGCAGGCAGGCCGCCCGGGAGCTCCGCCTTGACTGTACAGAGGTCACCGTGACGCCTGCTGACGTGGAAGACGCGGTACCCGGGGTGCTCTCCCTCATCCCGGAGAAAAACCCCCTCGACCTCTCGATTGCGCTGTGCTGGCACTTCATCGCGCGGTCCGCACGGGACGCAGGGCATGACCGCGTCCTCTCCGGCCAGGGGGCAGACGAGCTCTTCGGGGGATACAGCCGGTACCTGGCCGACGGGGACACCGATGCCCTCCTCGCGGCCGATTTCGCACGCCTGCCGGGGCAGATCGCACGGGACCAGGCGGTCGCCGCCGCAGAGGGCGTGCTCATCTCGTACCCGTACCTGGACGCACGGGTCATCGCCGCGGCACGGGCCATTCCCGCGGGGGAGAAGGTCTCCGGGGGCATCAGGAAACGTGCCCTCCGGAAGGTTGCGGCAGAGTTCCTCCCACCCGGCATTGCGTGGAAGGAGAAGAAGGCCATGCAGTACGGGAGCGGGATCTGGCGGGAACTGCAGAGGCTCGCGAGGAAGAGGGGCTGCCGCACGGTGGGAGAATACCTCGCGCGGGTACCCGGATGAGCGGGCTGTGCAGGGAAAGGAATCTGGAGACCTATTTTTCAAAAATACGTGAGCATTGGAAAAATTCCGGGCAGGCTGAAACGTTTCCCCCGGCTCCACGTGTCCCCTCCCCGCCCGGTATCCCGGCACAATGGTTATAAAAGGCAGAGGGGAGGGTACTTATTCTCATACGCATCGGGACACTCCCGGAAGGATGGGGAAGGGATGATCACAGAAAAAGACGTGGAACATATCGGGATGCTTGCCGATATCGCGATACTCCGCGGGGAGCTCGAAGAGTTCACGGCGAGTTTCAACAGGATCCTCGAATACTTCGACATCCTTGACCAGGTCACCGGGGAGGAGAAGGACGGGGGAGCCGCAGTCAACGTCTTGCGCGAGGACGAGGTCGTCCCCTCCCTTTCGCCACAAGACGTCCTCTCGAACGCAAAGGAGACCGAAGACGGGTTCTTCAGGGCACCCCGGGTGATGTGATGGCCGAAGGGATGCTCACCTTTTCCCCGGACGACCGGTACAACGCGTTCCTCCGGACGGTCTCCCCGGCCCGGTACGGGGAGGGCCGGCTCCGTGGCATCCCGGTCGCGATCAAGGATAACATCTCGACGGCAGGGATCGAGACCACGTGCGGCTCCCGCATCCTCTCGGGCTACGTCCCCCCCTACGATGCAACGGTCGTCTCCCTCCTCAAAAAGGAGGGGGCTGCCATCGTCGGCAAGACCAACATGGACGAGTTCGGCATGGGGAGCACGACGGAGAACTCGGCGTTCGGCCCGACGAAGAACCCCCGGGATGAGACACGGGTCCCGGGCGGGTCATCGGGCGGGAGCGCCGCGGCAGTCGCTGCAGGGCTCGTCCCGCTCGCGCTCGGGACGGATACCGGCGGGTCGATCCGCTGCCCTGCGGCATTCTGCGGGATCGTCGGGCTCAAGCCCACCTACGGGCGGGTATCCCGGTACGGGCTCGTCGCCTATGCCAATTCCCTCGAGCAGATCGGGCCGATGGCAGCAGACGTTGCGCACGCAAACCTCCTGATGAGCGTCATTGCCGGGCACGACCCGAAAGACTCGACGTCCCTTGACGCACCCTATTCCCACACACCCTCGATGGAGATCAGGGGGACGCGGATCGGTATCCCCGAGGAGTTCTTCGGCGAGGGAGTCGACCCCCGCGTCGCGTCCGTTGTCTGGGACGCAATCTCCCTCCTCGAGCGGAAGGGTGCAGAGATCATCACCTGCAGGATGCCGTCGATGGCGTACGCGCTTGCAGCCTACTACGTGACGTGCATGAGCGAGGCGAGTTCCAACCTCGCCCGGTACGACGGTGTCCGGTACGGTCCCCCGGCAGACGTCCGGAAACCATGGCACGAGGCGTTCCAGGAACGGCGCCGCGAGGGTTTCGGCCTCGAAGTCCGCCGGAGGATCATGATCGGGACGTTTGCCCTCTCCTCCGGGTACTACGGGAAGTACTACGCGAAGGCACAGGCCGCCCGGAGAAACGTGCGGGAGGACTTTGGCCGCCTCTTTGCGGAAGTCGACGTCATTGCCGGGCCGACCATGCCGACCGTGGCGTTCCGGTTCGGGGAAAAGAGCGACCCCCTCGCGATGTACCTCTCCGACATCCTCACCGTCCCGGCAAACCTCGCCGGTGTACCGGCAATCTCTGTTCCGTGCGGGAAGGTCGAAGGTCTCCCCGTCGGCCTGCAGATCATGGGACGGTGGATGGAGGACGAGCGGGTCATCGATGTCGCCTACGCGTACGAGCAGGGGGCGAACCCATGAACGTCATCGTGGGGCTCGAGATCCACTGCCAGCTCGACACGAAGACCAAGCTCTTCTGCGGGTGCTCGACAGACTACCGCACCGATGGCCCGAACACGCACGTCTGCCCCGTCTGCCTCGGCCTGCCCGGCTCTCTCCCCGTCCTGAACCGGAAGGCCGTGGAATACGCACTCCGGGTTGCAAAAGCCCTCCACTGCACCGTGCCGGAGGAGTCGGTCTTTTCCCGGAAGAACTACTTTTACCCGGACCTGAACAAGGGGTTCCAGATAACCCAGTACGACAAGCCCCTCGCCGTGTCCGGGTACCTGGACATCGAGGGCGACGAGGGGGAAAAGAGGGTCCGCATCACGAGGGTCCACATGGAGGAGGACCCGGGGCGCCTCGTGCACAAGGGAGGGGCGGACCGGCCGCGGTATTCCCTCGTGGACTATAACCGTGCCGGGATTCCCCTGATCGAGATCGTCACCGAGCCCGACCTCCGGTCCCCCAGAGAAGCCCGCAGGTTCCTCAACAAGCTGCGTGCGACGCTCGAGTACCTCGGGGTCTTTGACAGCGAGAAGGAGGGGTCGCTCCGCGTCGATGCCAACATCTCGATCGAGGGGAGCGAACGCGTGGAGATCAAGAACATCACGTCGTACAAGGGCGTCGAAAAAGCCCTCACCTTCGAGGTGACCCGCCAGAAGAATGCGCTCCGCCGCGGCCAGAAGATCGTGCGCGAGACCCGCCACTTCGTCGAGGCGCGGGGGGTCACCACGTCGGCACGGAGCAAGGAGATGGAACAGGACTACCGGTACTTCCCCGAACCGGACCTCTGCCCCCTGAGGGTCGCGGACTGGGTCGACGGGATCGTCCTGCCCGAGCTCCCGGACGCCCGCCGCCAGCGGTTCATGGACCAGTACGGCTTATCCCTCATCCATGCCCGGACGCTGACAGGCGACCTCCGCCTCGCGGAGTTCTACGAGAAGGTCGCCGGGACCGACCCGGCACTCGCTGCCACGTGGGTGGCGGACACGCTCCTCGGGGAGCTCAATTACCGGGACATGTCGATCTCGTCCGTTCCCCCGGACGTCTTTTCCGGGCTCCTCTCCCTCGTCCGGGCACGGGTGATCACGGACCGGAACGGCGTCGACGTCCTGCGTGTCCTCCTCGACGAGCTGAAGGAGAAGGGGACCTGCGAGTCGCCGGAAGCGTGCGCTGAGCGGCTCGGCCTGCGTGCACTCCCTGCCGACAGTGCCGGGGGTGACGACCCGGTGACAAAAGCTGCCCGCGAGGCGCTGGCAGAGAACCCGCGTGCCGTCGAGGATTACCGGAACGGCAGGAAAGAAGCCCTCAATTTCCTCGTCGGGCAGGTCATGAGGAAGACACGGGGATGCGCAAAGCCTGCAGACGTCAACCGGGTGCTCGCCAGCCTCCTCGGAGAGGGTGCGTGATCCCGTCCATGCACCTCATCGTTGCCGAAAAGAACATCTCCGCGCGGAGGATTGCATCCATCCTCGCCGGGGAAAAGAATGTCCGGGAATTAAAAGACGGCGGGATATCCAGTTACAGTTTCAACGGGACCACTGTCGTCGGCCTCCGGGGACACGTCGTCGAGGTCGATTTCGTGGAAGGCTACTCGAACTGGAGGAGCGAGTCCAAGACGCCCCGGAGCCTCATCGACGCCCCGACGATCAAGGTCCCGACAGAGAAAAAGATCGTCGCCCTCCTCCAGAAACTCGCAAAGAAGGCGACGAGGGTGACGATCGCGACCGATTTCGACACGGAGGGGGAACTCATCGGGAAGGAGGCCTACGAACTCGTCCGGGCCGTCAACCCGTCCGTCCCGGTCGACAGGGTCAGGTTCTCGGCGATCACGCCCGGCGAGATCCGGCACGCGTTCGCATCGCCGACGGAAATCGACTTTGCCCTCGCATCGGCAGGCGAGGCCCGCCAGGTCATCGACCTGATGTGGGGTGCGTCTTTGACGCGGTTCCTCTCGCTCGCGGCAAAACGGGGGGGAGCAAACATCCTCTCGGTCGGGAGGGTGCAGAGCCCGACCCTCGCCATGATCGTCGACCGGGAACGGGAGATCGAGGCTTTCAAGCCGGAGAAGTACTGGCAGCTGCGCCTCCTCACGGGCAAGGGGGGCGAGGATATCGAGGCCCGGCACACGACATCGCGGTTCCATACCTTCCAAGAGGCCCTCGCCGCAAAGGAGAGGAGTGTCCCGCCCCTCGTCGTGACGAGCGTCGTGGAGGGGACGAAGGTCGACCGTGCCCCCTCTCCCTTCGATACGACCTCGTTCATCGTTGCCGCTGCCCGCCTCGGGTATTCCGCGGCAAACGCGATGCGCATTGCCGAGGAACTCTACATGAACGGGTACATCTCCTACCCGAGGACCGACAACACCGTCTATCCCGCAACGCTCGACCTTGGATCCGTCCTCTCCGCGATCCGGCCCACGGTTTTCCGGCCCGACGTGGAATGGGTGATGGCAAACCAAAGACCCGTGCCCACCCGCGGACAGAAGGTGAGCACCGACCACCCCCCCATCCACCCGACCGGGCCGGCCGGGCGGGAGGAACTCGGGGAGGAGAGGTGGAAGCTGTACGAACTGGTCGTCCGGCGGTTCCTCGCAACGCTCTCGCCCGATGCACGCTGGCGCACGATGAAAGTGATGCTCTCGGCGGGAGGGGAGCCCTACACCGTCACCGGAGGCCAGATCCTCGAGCCGGGGTGGCGGAAGGTGTACCCCTACAGCGCGGCAACCGAGTACGTCCTGCCCGGGCTGAAGGAAGGGGAAGTCCTCCCGCTCCGCGAGGTGCGGATGGAGGAGAAGGAGACCCAGCCCCCGCCGCGGTTCACCCAGAGCAGGCTCATCCAGAGGATGGAGGAGCTCGGCCTTGGCACGAAGAGCACGCGGCACGAGGTGATCCAGAAACTCGTCTCGCGGAAGTACGTCGAGGGCAACCCCCTCCGCCCCACACTCGTCGGGAGGGCGGTGATCGAGAGCCTCGAGAACCATGCCGACACGATCACGCGCCCGGAGATGACCCAGACGCTCGAGAGCCACATGCAGCAGATCAAGGAACGGGCCCGGAAGAGCGACGACGTGGTCCAGGAGTCCCGGGGAATGCTGCACCAGGTCTTTGACCAGCTCGAGGCGCACGAGCAGGAGATCGGGGACGAGATCCGGGAACAGACCGCAGAGGAACTGAGGCTGGGACCGTGCCCGGTCTGCGGTCACGACCTTCGGATCCACCACGTCCGGAACCAGACCCAGTTCATCGGGTGCACGCATTACCCCGAATGCACCTTCAACATCGGGCTCCCGGCAACGATGTGGGGGTACGCGCTCCGGACGGACAGGACGTGCCCGGAACACGGGCTCTACCACGTCCGCCTCGTGCGCAAAGGGTCGCGGCCGTGGGAGATCGGGTGCCCCCTCTGCCACCAGATCGCGTCGCTGCGCGAGACGCTCGCCCTCCTCCCCTCGGCAGGTGCGGATCTCGCGGAAAAGATGGTCGCGGCCCGGCTCTACTCGGTGCAGGACATCATCGGGACGCCGGACGAAAAACTCGCGGAAATCCCCGGCATCACCCCCGAACGTGCCCGGCAAATCCGGAAGGAGGCCGAAGAAGCCCTCGACCTCCTCCGGCGGCGGTCCGACTGCCGGAAGTTCGTCCGTTCCCGCATTGCCCCCCGGAAAGGCAGGAGCCCGGGCACCATCGTGAAGAAACTCGCCCAGGCAGGCATCAACGGGATAGACGACCTCGGGAAGGCCGACCCGGCCGTTCTCAGGGAGGCGGGGCTTTCGCAGAAGGAGATCGACGCCCTCCAGGCCGGGGCACGCCGCGAGGTCGGCGAGCGTACCCTCAGGACGATCGGGATACCTCCGGCAAGCCTCAAAAAGTACCTCGATGCCGGGTTCGTCACACCCGAATCACTCCTCACGATCCACCCGCTTGCCATCGCGGAAAAGACCGGGATATCCCCGGACACGGTCTTCCGGCACGTGGAAACGGTTGCACGCCACCTGGGAAAACCCGTGCCGGAGAAAGTGACTGCCGCGAAGTTCCGGCGGGGCAGGGAAGACCTCCTCTCCGTGCCCGGGATGACGCCGCAGGTCTACAGCCAGCTCCTCTCTGCGGGGGTCTTTGACAGGGAAACCCTGCACGGGCTCGACGAATCGCTGATTTCGGTCAGGTCCGGCCTGCCCCGCCAGAAGATTGCCGCACTCCGGAAGGCTGCTCCCCTCACAAAGAAGAAAAGGTCAGGGGAAGACATCATAGTGATCTAACAAGGAGCCCGTCCATGCATATCAACTGGAAGAGCTGGACCCACGTGACCAAGCTTGACCCCGACAGGCAGCTGACACCCGAGCAGATACAGGGGGTGGTCACCAGCGGGACCGATGCCCTGATGCTCTCGGGGACGCTGAACGTGACCAGGAAGAATATGCAGGAACTCCTGCGACAGGTCGCCGCGTACGGCCTGCCCCTCGTCGTCGAACCGGCCGGTCCCGAGGCGGTCATCAGCGAGGGTGCCGACCTCCTCTTCGTCCCGAGCGTCCTGAACACGAAGAACGTCGAATGGATCGTGGGGAAGCACACCCAGTGGGTGCTGCAGCAGGAGATCGACTGGGAACGCGTCGTCCCGGAAGCGTACATCGTCCTCAACCCCAACTCTTCCGTGGGGAAGGTCACGGCCGCCAACTGCGCCCTCTCGCCAAAGGAAGCCGCCGCGTTCGCGACGGTCGCGGACCGCTACTTCCACTTCCCCATCGTGTACATCGAGTACTCGGGGATGTACGGTGACCCGGCGGTCGTCAGGGCGGTGTCCGGGGCGCTCGAATCCTCGGTCCTCTACTACGGCGGCGGTATCGATTCGCCCGAAAAGGCCGCCGAGATGGCACAGTACGCCGATACCATCGTGGTCGGCAACGCCGTCTACGAGAAGGGGATCGATGCCCTGCGGGCAACGGTCAGGGCCGTGATCTGAAAAAAAGGCGGGCGGGCCTTTTCCCCCCGTGGCCGGAACCATTGGAAGCGCTGCCGGATTTTCCCGGAGGAACCGATCCGAATGCCTGAGATCCGTTTTGTCCTCGTTGAGCCGCTCTACGAGGGAAACGTCGGGTTTGCAGCCCGGGCAATCAAGAACTTCGGGTTCTCCCGGCTCGTGCTCGTGGACCCCTGCCCGCTCGGGGACGACGCCCTCGCCCGGGCTGCGCACGCATCCGACGTCCTGAAGGCAGCCCGGGTCTGTTCCCTCGAAGAAGTCTTTTCTGAAAGCGACATCACCGTTGCAACCACCGGCGAGGTCGGAAAGACGATCTGCCACCCGATGAGGATGCCCTACTGTTCCCCCAGGGAGCTCCGGGAGATGATCGGGGACGTTGCCGGGACCGTCTCCATCCTCTTCGGGCGGGAGAACTGGGGGTTGAACAACGAGGAGATGCGGCGGTCCGACATCGTGTGCACGATCCCGACGTCGCCGGACTACCCCATCCTGAACCTCTCGCATGCCGTTGCCATCATCGCGTACGAGCTTGCCAGCCTTCCCCGGGGCGAGTACCTGCTCGCCGGGAGGGAACAGATGGAACACCTCTACCGGCACATCGACCAGTACCTGACCCTCATCAACCACCCGGCCTTCAAGCGGGAGGGAACCATGCTCATGATGAGGAGGATATTCGGGCGGGCACGGCTCACCGCACGCGAGGCATCGACCCTCCACGGGCTGATGCGGCGGTCCGAGTGGCATATCAGGCACGACGTGCGCACGGAAAGTCCCCCCGGCGAAGACGATTCCGGGGACGCGGACGAGTGATCGCCTGCGGTACCGGGAGACCCCCTACCGGGACATGGTCCGGGCAGGAGAAGAACCGGATCATTATTGGGGACGGGGGCTGACAGGATTACCATGAAGAGAGCGCTGGTACCGGGACTTGCCTGCCTCCTGCTCGTCGCTGTCCTGTCGTTTTCGGGCTGCAGCACGACCGGGCCTGCGGGTGCAGCCCCCGATGTGCGGACACAGGCTGACCTTGCCGGGTTCGTTTCGCATGCTGCACACTACGCAGAATCCTCCGGGAGAGACGCGGCCCTTGCCACCTTCTCCCAAAAGACCGGGCCGTTTTCCCGCGTTGACCTTTATATCTATGCCTACGACTCTAACGGGACGCTCCTTGTGGACCCCTCGCAGCCGGAGGCCGTCGGGACGAACAGGCTCGACCGGACCGACGTCCGCGGTCTTCCCGTCATCCGGATCGGGGCTCACGTGGCATCCGGAGGCGGCGGGTTCATCGCGTACCTCGATCCGGCACCGGCGTCCGGCGCACTAAACGAGTCGCACGGGGAAAGCTCCGTACCGAAGATCGGGTACGTCTGCCCGGCAGGCAGTGACATGTGGATCGGGTCAGGCCTCTCCCTCTCCGACCTCGCGGATACGGGGCCGCGGGGAATGCCTCCGGCCATCGGAAACATGACGGACCTCGTCCGGAGAGGGGCAGAATACGGCTGGACGCACGGAGACGAGGCTGCCTTTGCCGCGATATCGGACGCATCGGGGATATTCGTGGATGGGGAGGGACACTACCTGTACGCGTACGATTACAACGGGACGCTCCTTGCACACCCCCACCTCAGGGGAGCGGTCGGGACGAACCTGATCGGGCTTGCGGACCCGTTTGGCATGGAAACCATCCGTGCACTTGCTGACACGGCCCGATCGGGAGGAGGGTTCATCGTCTTCGTCTGGCCCAACCCCGGACGGGAAAACAGGGAGGAACTGAAGATCGGGTACGTCCTCCCCGTCAACGAACGCTGGTGGGTGGGCTCCGGCGTGTACCTGAGCGAAATCACGGGCGTGGACACGTCGTTTACTCCACCCTGAAGCGGACAGTGCCGGTTTCCCCCGGGGCAGGAACAGTGTGCCCATGGCGGGACGCCTGCCGGGAGGGGCAGGGGGAGTGACGGGGGAAGCCCTAATACGCTTCCCCGTTCCACTTTTTTCCCATGATTCTCGTGGACTGGCAGATCGTGGACAGGATCAGGAGGGGTTTTATCTCCGTCGAGCCCTTCGACCCCGGCCTCGTCCAGCCGAACTCCCTCGATATACGCCTCGGAAACCACTTCGTGTGGTACGAGGCAGGGGACGCCGTGATCGACCCCTACGTGGCAGAGACCATTGTGGAAGGCACACGCGAAACGGTCGCGGACTCGATCGTGCTTGCCCCCGGCCAATTCATGCTCGCCGAGACCCTGGAGGTCATCGGTCTCCCGGACAACATCGTCGCGAGCATCGAAGGCAAGAGCAGCATCGCCCGGCTCGGCGTCGAACTTCACCAGACCGGGGGGTGGATCGATGCAGGGTTCCGGGGGTCGATTACGCTGGAGATGTGCAACGTGAACGCCCGGCCCGTCCGCATATACGCCGGGATGCCGATCGGGCAGCTCGTGTTCTATACCACGGAAAAGGCGCTTTCCCCCTACAACCTCAGGAAGGATGCCAAGTACATGGACCAGCGGCAGGCGACCCTCTCGCGGTACCACCAGAATATCCGGGATATCTGAATCGGTATTATACCGGATGACATCAGATAAGGTAGGGATGAATCCGAGAGGGATGGAGCGAAAGTATGCGACTTCTCCTGATACATTCTGATTTTATCGAGTTTGAAGCAAAGCAGAAGACCGGCATGGCTGAGGAGGACCAGCCGCTGAAGGGGTTTGCCGAGGATGCCCTGACGGTCTTCTGCGCCGTGGAGTCCGGCGACGAGGACGATATGGCAGGCGTCGTGGAGCAGGCCGGGGCAGAGATATCGAAGACGGCCGACCAGCTCTCCGTCGAAAACATCGTCCTCTACCCGTACGCGCACCTCTCGAGCGACCTCGCGAGGCCCGACGCGGCAGTGGAGGCCCTCAAAATGCTCGAGCACCTCCTCGTCGACATCGGTTTCGAGGTCAAAAGGGCGCCGTTCGGGTGGTACAAGTCGTTCCGCCTCTCCTGCAAGGGCCACCCCCTCTCCGAGCTCTCCCGCACCATCCTTCCCCCCGAGGGAGGGGCAAAGAAGGAGAAGAAGGAGGTGACCCACGAGTTCTTCGTCCTGACACCCGACGGGAAGCGACACGACGCGAAGGCGTTCATGGACAACTCTGCCTTCGGCTGCCTCGTCCGGAAAGAACTGGGCGAGCCGTCGGAAGGCGGCGGGGAGCCTGCCCACGTCGAGCTGATGCGGGGAAAGGAACTCGTCGATTACGAGCCGGTATCGGACGTGGGACACCTCCGGTGGCTCCCGAAGGGAAAGCTTGTCCGCGACCTTCTTGCCGACTATGTCCTCTCGCGGCTCCTGCCCTACGGGGCGTCCCCGGTCGAGACCCCGGTCATGTACGACCTTGCCGACCGGGCGATCTACGAGCATGCCGACAAGTTCGGGGAACGCCAGTACCGGTTCAGGAGCGGGACGCGGAACATGATGCTCCGGTTCGCCGCATGCTTCGGGATGTTCTCCATCATGCGGGACATGCACATCTCCCCCAACACCCTGCCGATGAAGATGTACGAGCTCTCGACCTACTCGTTCCGTCACGAGCAGAAGGGAGAGGTCATCGGGCTGAAACGGCTGCGTGCGTTCACGATGCCGGACATGCACACCCTCTGCCTCGACATGCCGCAGGCGCTCCGGTGCTTCGAGGAGCAGCTCCTGATGGGATGGGAGACGGGCAGGGACTTTGGGACCGAACTCGTGGGTGTCATCCGGTGCACGCGGGACTTCTATAACGAGTACAGCGACTGGGTCACGAAGATGGTGCAGGTATCGGGGCAGCCCCTCCTCATCGAGATCCTCTCGGAGAGGGTCCACTACTGGGTGGCGAAGGTGGACCTTGCCGCCATCGACGGACAGGGCCGGCCCATCGAGAACCCGACGGTCCAGATCGACGTGGAGAGCTCGCAGCGGTTCGACATCAAATACCACCTCGACGGAAAGGAAGTCCATCCCCCGATCCTCCACTGTTCCCCGACAGGATCGGTCGAGCGGGTCATCTGTGCGATCCTCGAGAGCTGTGCGAAGCAGGACGTGCCCCGGCTCCCGACGTGGCTCTCCCCGACACAGGTCAGGGTCATTCCCGTTGCCGAGCGGCACCTCGAGTATGCAACGACAGTGGCACGCGAACTGAACGCAGCCCGCATCCGGGCGGACCTCGACGACCGGGACGAGAGCGTGTCAAAGAAGGTCAGGGAAGCAGCCGTCGACTGGGTCCCGTTCGTGGTCGTTGTCGGCGATTCCGAAGTGGAGAGCGGCAGGCTGACCGTGACGATCCGGTCCCGGTCGGAACCCCAAAAACCGTTCAAGGAGACCTTCACCCTCCCCGAACTCGCTGCTGCCGTCCGGGAAGAGGTTGGGGACAAACCGTTCCGCCCCCTCTACACCCCGGTGCACCTCTCGAAGAAGCCGCGGTACATCTGAGAAACCCGGTAAAAACTTTTTTCCCTCTCATGGCAACGGAGAGAGGAATAGTCGTTTCTCCCTGGTCTCCCGCAGTATCGTGACCCTCTGGTTGCGAGGAGGGGGTCTTCTTTTCTCAGGGGCCGATCTTAAAAAACGATCGCCGGTCTTCCGGGGACGCCATGCCGCCCTTCACCCGGGTACAGGGACGCACCGTTTATGACGGTTTCCCGCCATAATTGGAAGGTACGATGGAACAGGTCTGCCGCCAGTGCGGGCGCTGCTGCGAGCGGTGGGGATGGGGCCAGCCGGGTACAGTCACGGACCTCGTCCCCTGGGTCCGGGCAGGGAGGGAGGACATCCTCCGGCATGTCTCGGTCCGGCTTTCCGGCGGCCGGTGGGTATCGGGCGATTCCCTCCGGGAAGGCGACCTTTCGTCCGTTGTCGCAGTCCGGTACTGGCAGGACACGGGGGGCCGTCCCCTCCGGTACTGCCCGTTTTTGGGGAGGCGGGATGACGGGCTTGCGTACTATGCAATCCACGCCGTACGCCCTGCCGTCTGCCGCGAATACGCGCCCTGGAACTGTGCCGACGGCGACTACCTGCAGGTGAAGTGCCCGGCGTGCCGGGACCGGGTGCCCTGAAGGGGAGCAAAAAGGGAGAGGGAGGGGAGGTTTTTCGTCGGCTGCGTATTCGAGGTCCGGGGGATGCATATGGAAAAAGGAGAGGAGGAATGCTGATAGAGGGTGTGACAGGTCAGGACCGTAACCTGTCCGGCGACCTTTCCGCGTGAGGTAAAGGGCGGGCAGGGATCGATTTTACCTTTTCGCATCGCTGTCATGCCCGGGGCTCTCCATGATTACTTCATGTGCAGGAGTGGTAAAAAGCCGGTGCAGGACCATCACGCGGGAAGGAGCAGGGCATTTCCTTAAATGGAAGAGAGGGAGGCAGACAGCCCCCCGGCATTCTTTTGCTTGTCAGACTGATTGGATTGCCGCTGACACCACTATTCCCTTCATCTTTTCCGCCCGGTTGTTTGGTTCCCCGGCTGTTCTCCGGGTGCCCTATCCTCTTGCCCGGAGTTCCTTTTCCGCTGCTGCGAGCGCTGCTGCTGCCTGCTCGTCTGTCCTCTCAGGGTCCCTGAACCGGAAAAACCGCTCGCAGACTAGTTCGGGACATTTCCCGCAGCGGGGAAGTTTCTTCAGGGTCGTGCAGCATTCATAAACCGGGCACTGGTCGATATTCACGAATGCTGTCCAGAATGGTCTTCCCCTTACCTTTTCACAGCCGGGACAGTCCTTCTCATGGTGGTCGCAGTCGCTGCACGAAAACCCGCATACTGTTTCGATCTTTTTCTTTACTATATCCACCTGTCTTTGTTGCACTCCCATAAAAATGCGGCATACGCGGGGTGAAAATGGAAAAAGCGAAAAGGACCCGGCTAAGGCAGGAGAAAATGAGCGGGTGGAGTTCTGCGGCTGTTTCCATTCCGGATGTGAACCTGTTTGGTCAGCACCAGTCCGGATTTCAGGCAGCCGGCCCGCGTGAAGCCCGCACTCCAAAAGCGCCTTCCTGGATAAGGGGTTCTTCTGACCACAAAGCACTCAATACACCCTGCAAAACAACTATGCATCATGTCATTACCCCCATTACCCCCGCTATTTTACCAGATCTTCGAATCCCTCCCCCGGCAGGGGCCCGGCTGCCCTGAAGCGACGCGGAAGGTTTTTTCCCTGGTCCCGCCACTTCCGGGCGATGCACGGATCCTCGATATCGGATGCGGGAGCGGTGCTCAGACCCGGGACCTTGCTGCCCTCACCACCGGCACTATCACGGCGGTCGATAACCACCAGCCGTTCCTGGATGCGATCGATGCATGGGCAGAAAAAGCCGGCACGGCACAACGGGTGAAAACCGTCTGCGCCTCCATGAACGCCCTGCCGTTTGAGCAGGAATCTTTTGACCTCGTCTGGTCCGAGGGTGCCATCTTCATTGTCGGGTTCGGGGAGGGCCTCAACCTCTGGAAACCGCTCCTGAAAAAAGGTGGATACATGGTCGTGTCCGATGCCGACTGGTTCGAGCCGGATCCTCCTGCCGAGCTCGTGAAATGGTGGGAGAGCGAGGGATATATCCCCGTCACCGAAGAGGAGATGAAGGAACGAGTGAAGCGTGCCGGGCTCCGGCTCGTTGCAACGTACCGGCTGCCGGAAGCCGGGTGGTGGGATAACTATTATGTCCCGCTGCTGGCCCGGATTGCGGCGCTCCGGAAGACCCACGGATCGGATCCCGGCAATGCCGCCCTTCTCGATGCTCTTATGCACGAAGCGGACATGTACCGGAAATACAAGCGGTGGTACGGGTACACGTTTTTCGTGATGCAGAAAACATGAGATACGCCATCAGTGGCGCCGGCTCATCCGGGTGCGACGGGATGGCGCAACAAAAGCTCGTTTTCAATCCCCGGTTTGCATCCTTCGAACCAGATGTGCTGGCTTTTGAAGGAAAAGCCCGCGAGGCGGAAGTACGGTTCCCGGCCCGGTGAAAGGAGGGAGAATGCCCCTCCTCATGCGCCCGGCGGGCGTCCCGCACAATGGATGCGGCACGACAGTATCCCGATGGCTACCTGATGTGGGGGAGCACGTCTTTCCAGAAATTCAGGCTCTCTTCCATTCCGATGGAGGGACGGTGTTCCTTCGGGAGTGCCATGAACTGGTCTGCGATGGCAAGATGGGTGTATCCCATCCGCCCCATCTCCTCGATCCTCCTGATGCAGTCGTCTGCCGAGTGGAAGACAGTGATCATCCGGCTTGCAAATGCCTTTGACATCGCACCCCCCTGGATGGTTCCTGCATCGTGCTGGATGTAGTCGGGGTTGACCTCGCCCTTCGGGTCGTAGATGTACGAGAAATGGCCGACGCGTTCCATTTTTCCGGGGTCCTTTCCTGCCGCCCGGGCACCTGCCTCGAATGCGGGCCAGAGCTCGTCCCTGATGTACCGGGGATTGTTGGCAATGCTGATGATGTGGTCTCCCAGCCGCCCTGCCAGATCTGCTGCCCGGGGCCCGATGGCGCTGACATACACGGGGACCCTGGCCTTTGCCTTCGTCAGCAGGACAGCCTTATTGAGCGTGTAGTACTTTCCGGAAAAACTGATGGGCGTATCGCTCGTCCACAGCTTCCTGATGACCGTGAGCGCCTCCTCGAGCATCTCGAGCCGGGTGGCATTGGACGGCCACTGGCCGCCGTACACCGCCATCTCGTTCGGCGGCTCTCCCGTCCCCACCCCGAGTCCCACGCGGCCGGGGTACATCGAACCCATCGTGGCAAAAGCCTGGGCAACGATGGCCGGGTGGTACCGCATGATGGGAGCGGTCACGCCGGTAATGAAGGGGACCTTGTTCGTTGCCTGGAGTGCGGAACTCATGACTGTCCAGGCGAAGCTGCATTCTTCCCCGCCCGGCATGGCGATCAGGTGGTCTTCGACCCAGAGAGAGTCAAAACCGATCTTTTCGGCGAGTTTTGAATATTTCAGGCATTCGGCAGGTGAAAAGGCATCACCGATGGAAAAGAACCCGATTTTAATTCCCATTTTATGACCTCGTCGCATTTTTTAACATTCTTTGGTGGTTTGTTAAACAGTGAGGCACGGGTTCATAAGAATGTTTTCCCGCCGTCAGGGACAAAAGAAGAAGACCGTGCCGGAAACAACAATGGATCAGACTTTTATATTTTCACGGAAAAAGTTGCGGGATAAAAAAATGTTTCGATTGGACAAGAACTCCACCTACATGATGCCGGCCCACTTCGGGGGCGGTGCATTCGATCCCACCTACAAGGCCACGATGCAGGCAGTCCTGCTGAACATGGCCTTCGAGACAGACCGGGCCGCACTCGAACAGTATATCCCGGAGGAACTCGAACTCCTGTCCCCGGAAGTGCAGATATCGCTGAACCAGCTGACGGAGATCAACTGGCTTTCCGGCGGGCATTACAACCTGGTGGGCGTCTCTTCTCCCGTCAGGTTCAACGGGAAAAAGGACCACGTCGATGCCTCGTATCCGCTCGTCATGTGGGAGAACCAGACCGCCCCCATCCTCACGGGCAGGGAACAGACCGGAGTCCCGAAGATTTTTGCCGATATCGAGAACCTGCATATCCTCAAGCCGTACTATGCCTCGTCCGTCAGTTACGAGGGAAACACCTTCCTGACCATGAATTTCGAAGCCGGAGGAGAGATCACAGGAAAGGACTTCGAACGCGTGAAATCACAGATGAAGGTCCTCGATCTGATCGGCTGGCGGTTTATTCCCAAGGTCGGCGCTCCGGGGGCAGACCTCTCGCAGTTCATCTATTTCCCGCAATGGATGGAGGTCAGGGAAGCGTGGACCGGGACAGGGACCTTCCGCTGGACGGAACTCACACCGATGCAGAACCCGCGGCAGTACCACATCATCAGTGCGCTTGCCTCCCTCCCGGTGAAAAAGATGACCCGGGCAATCCTCGCCGAGGGCGAGGTCGTCATCGACACACTCCATTCCCGGGTACTGGAATAACCATCTCCTCCCTATCCCCCCAAAGGCGTTCCCGGGACGGTTTTTTGGGAAAAGCCGCCCGGACCGCCGGACAGGTCACGGGGCCGTCCCCCTTTTGGTCTGCAAAGGGGAAAGTGGGGAGGCGGAGACCGGAAAAATTTTCCCCCTTTTTCCGCCTGTCCGGAAATGGAGATTTCCTGCACGTATATGCCGATGGCTGCGATATTTTTCGCAGTTTACGCCAGATTGATGTCGTCGTCTCCCCATACTGCGTAAAGGGAGATCATGATGCACCGTTTCCACCCCGCCATCCTCTGTTCCTGCCTTATCCTCGCAGGCGTGCTTGGTGCAGCATGCCTGAGCATCCCTGCGACAACGGCCCCGGTATCCCCGGAGATCAGGAAGTTCAACTCGACTGCCGAGATAGAACAGTATCTCAGGGATTCGATGGAAACATCCCGGGATACACTGTATCGCACGATGGTCCCCACCATTGCTGCAACGGCCCCCCTCCCGAAGGAGTCCACCGGGTCAGAGCAGGCATCTGCCATCCCGGTCCCGTATTCGACCACCGGTTTTTCCGGGGGCCGTGACTACTCGAAGACCAACGTCCAGGTTGCAGCAGTCGACGAGCCTGACATCGTCAAGAACGACGACCGGTACATCTACACCATCTCGGGGCAGAACCTCGTGATCATCGATGCGTACCCGGCAGAACGGGCCTCGATCGTGTCCACGACAGAGATTTCCGATACACCACGGAACATCTTTGTCAGGGGAGACCGCCTCGTCCTCTTTTCGACGGGAACGGACCGTTTGGATCGCACAACCGGGGAGGATGGGACTGAAGGAAAGGTCATGCCGATGCCACCCTATTGGCGCTTTCCCTCTTTCGTGACTCATGCCACCATCTACGATATCCGAGACCGGGCAAACCCGGTAGTCCTCAAAGACTACTCTGTCGATGGCAATTACCTCGATGCCCGGATGATCGGGTCGCTCGTGTACCTGGTCACCCAGCAGCAGATCAACCCGTACCGCGATGCGCCGGTGATCGTCCCCGTCCTCCGCGAGGGGACAAGGACGGTCATCCAGCCGGACGTCTGGTACTTCGATAACCCCGAGCCCCAGTACATCTTCACCACGATCACGTCCCTCGATATCGCGACCGGGAAGGAGAGGGATGCCCAGACGTACCTGCTTGGAACCGGGAACACCCTCTACGTCTCAAAAGACGCACTATACGTGAGCTACCCGCGCTACAGCCCCGTGATCTACCGGGCGCCCGGGGATCTCCCGCTCCGGTCCGGTGCTGCCGTTGATTCTTCCGGCAGCTCGTCCGTTATTCCGGCCGACTTCAACACGCTTCCTGCAGGAGAACGGGAGTCCATCCTCGAAAGTCTCCGGAAGGGCGAAGAGGACGCAGTCCTCCGGCAGGAAGCAGACCAGACCACCACCGTCATCCATAAAATCGGCATCGAAAACGGTGCCATCACCTACAGGGCAAAGGGTGAAGTGCCCGGGGCCCTCCACAACCAGTTCTCGATGGACGAGTACGGCGACAACCTCCGGGTCGCGACAACATCGAGCGTCTCCAGCCGCCGCTTCGGCCAGTATACCTACAACAACGTCTTTGTCCTGGACAGGAACTTAAAGACGGTGGGCGAACTGACCCGCATCGCCGAACAGGAGACGATCTACGCGACCCGGTTCATCGGGGACAAGCTCTACATGGTCACGTTCAGGCGTATCGATCCGTTCTTCGTCATCGATCTCTCGGACCCGGAGAAGCCGAGGGTCCTTGGGAAACTCAAAATCCCGGGATACTCCGATTACCTGCACCCCTACGATGCGACGCATATCATCGGGATAGGCAGGGAAACGGAGACAAACGACTGGGGTGGTGTCTCCACGAGCGGGGTCAAGATTGCCCTCTTCGATGTCTCGGACGTCGAATCCCCCCGGCTCCTCGACAAGGTGCAGATCGGGGATGCAGGGTCCGACTCGGCCGCTCTCCAGGATCACCATGCCTTCCTCTTTGACAGGGCAAAGAACCTGCTCGTGATCCCCATCCGGGCCGTCACGGCTGAACCGGTTGGCAGGGATGGCTCTATCTCCCCGCGTCCGCAGGTATGGTACGGTGCATACGTGTTTGGCCTGAATCCGGAGACCGGTTTTACACTCCGCGGCACTGTCCGGCACGGCAGCAGTGATACCGGTTATTCTTACTACGGGAGCCCGGCATCCGAGGTGAAGCGGTCCCTGTACATCGACAACGTGCTCTACACCCTGTCTGCAAAACAGGTGAAGGCAAACCCGCTCGATGACCTTGCCACAACACTCGCAACGATTCCTCTCCCCCCGGCAGGGGATATCTATTACCCGGATGTCATGGAGTGACGGGGAGGAAAGGAGAATTTTTTTTGGAGTGGGGTGCGATACTCATTTTTGTTGAAAAAAAAAGTTTTGAATCCGGCTTAATGGCCATTTTAAGAACATCCTGGAACTCTCATCAGAACAATTGGTGCGTGAATGCATTTGTTCCAGGGGGAATGGTGCCTTTTCTCCCCCTGGATCACACAGGCCCCCATGGGGGAGCCATGCCGGACCAAAAGGCGTGATGCTCATCGTTACGTGGCAGGCATTGCAGAACGAAAGCGGGGGCACTCCGGCGCGAGTCGGTCCGCGGATCCGGCAAGGGGATCCAGGGGATGGTCGTCATCGCGATCGACGATGAACAAGACCTCACGATTTCCCAGGGAGGGTTACGTTCTCTCCTGCCTCCCGACGAGCGCGAGGACAGCCGGCATGATAACGGATGCACTGAGCAGGGAGAAAATGACAAGGATGACCGTGGACAGTCCGAACCCGGAGAGGATCGGGAACGATGACAGCATGAGGGCGGAGAACCCGGCGGCGGTCACGAGACCTGAGACGACAACGGCTGACCCTATCTTCCTGACTGCCTCCTGGATAGCCCTGATCTTGTCGCCGGTCTTCCGCTGCTCCTCGAGGTAGCGCTCCATGACGAGAATGGTGTACTCGGACCCGACGCCGATTGTCATCGAACCGAGCACAGCGGTGAGGATGCTGTAGTCCTGGCCGAGTGCTATCATACCCAGCGTGTTCCACCCGATAACGCAGATAATCGGGACGAGAGGGGTCAGCGCGACGGCCTTCCGGTAAATCAGGAGGAGCAGGACGGAGATCAGGATGAAACCCAGCATTGTCATGCGGTCCTTGTTCTTCACGACCTGTTCTGTCAGGATCACGTAAAGGGAAAAATCACCTGTCGGGACGACTTCCGCCCCGGGAGGGGGCTCGAGCCACTTGATTTCCGCGGCCACGTTGTCCGAGAACGCCCGCTGCTCGTTGATTGTCATCGACCCGATGCTGATGATGACGATCGATGTCGTGGCATCAATCTGGTAGAGACTGCGTTCCTGTGCAGGTATGGCTGCGAGGACCCGGTCGAGCCCGGCCTGGCTGACAGGGAGAACCCCGGAATTGTACGACCTGACGAGCGAGGCGATGCTCTCGATACGGGTAATCTTTGGGTATTTATCGGCCAGTTCAGTCCCCAGCCGGTCTATCCACCATATCCCGTCCACGGAGGAGGGATCGATCCCCCGGACGTACAGCGGGAGCGGCGTGAGCGACCCGCTCACCGACTGGACCTTGTCGGCAACGAGCTGTGCCGGGAGGTCCGGGGGAACCATTGACTTCTGCGATGCATCGACAGGGATCCCGCTGTCGAGGGCAATGCCCGCCGCGGCTATGACGACCGCGACCAGTACCACCGGTCCGGCGATCTTCACAACCACGGAAACGACTGTCGAGAGCACCCTCTCGTACGCGGCATTGAGCCGGTACGTAAAACCCCTGCCGGGGGGTTTCGGCTCATAGGAGACCAGGTGGACGATTGCCCCGAATCCCAGAACCGAGGTCAGGTAACAGCAGGATATCCCTATGATCGACACCGTGGCAAAGGTCTGGATCATGGGGATGGGGGTGATGAACATCGCGGCAAATCCAAGCGATGTGGAGGCGAGTGCGATCAGGACAGAGGGACCGGTATGCTTCAGGGTCTCTGCGAGTGCAGGAGAGATCTCCTTTTGGCGGCGTTCATCGTCAAAGCGCATGTGGAACTGGACGGCATAGTCTATGCCGAGGCCGAGCAGTATGGGGAACGCCGCGATGGCCCCGTCGTTTGCCGGGATGCCGAACGCCCCCATGATCCCGAACGTATAGAAGAGGCCGAAGATCAGGAGAACGATGGGGAGTATCCAGAACCGGATCTTCGAGTACAGGATGTACATGACGACGAGCATGAAGATGATGCACGCAATGATGAGCACGCCGAAATCAGCCATCATGGCGCCCTCGAACTGGAGCGTGTAGGGAGTGTTCCCGGTGATCTCGATCGATACTCCCGGGGGAAGCGTCGCCTGCCCGACGGTATTCACGACGAAAGGCTCGATGTTCTGGGATGCGTCCGTGGACACTCCCTGCTCGATAAGGACATAGCCAAGCGCTGTCTGCCGGTCAGGCACGAACTTTTTCTGGATATCCGGGGGCAGCCGGTCAATGATTGCCCACACTTCGGCGCTCGTGCCGGGGATCGTCCCTCCATGGTACTGTGCAACGATGTCCGCGACGGAGTGGACGGAATCGACGTGGCTGATGCGGCTCAGCTGCTTTTCAAGGACGAGGAGCTGGTTCAGCAGTACGGGGTCCCCGGGGTCAGGGGTCTTGATCAGGAGGATGTAGGTGTCCTGCCCGTAGCGGTTGTTATACAGGTCGTAAATGATCCCTGCGGGGGACTGCTTGTCCATGTACTCGTCGGAGAGTGCCTGGGTGGGGATATGCCCTGCGAAAAAGAGGGAGATTGCGGCAAGAACGAGCATCACGACGAAGATCTCCTTCGGGTGGCGGTTTACGAAGACCGCAATCCCCCCAAACACGTCTTCCGTCTTCATGCAGGGACCAACCTTTCCTTACCGTAGAAATGGAGAAATGATTTATAATGAGGATTGCGATTAATCTCCATCCGGGACCACATCCCCCAACGGGTTGCGCCATGCTTCGTTACCTTAATCTTTTTTTCAATCTTAACAAAACTGTGAAGGAGACAGATGTCCTATGCGTTGTTTCTGCCTGCACCGCATTTTATTCATTTTCCTGGTTTTCCTGGCCGCCCTTGCGTTCTGTACCGGTCCGTGCTCGGCGGGGTATAAGTACTACTCGGGAGGGCCCGAACTGTCCGTTTCTCTTGCCGGAAACGATGAGATGATCCCCGGGACGACTGCAGACCTTCCGCTTGTCATCGAGAACAAGGGGATCCTCACGATGCAGTTTTATAATGCATATACCCTCGAACCCCAGTACCTCCCGACGACGGCGAAGTTCGCAAGGGTCAGACTCGTGCCCGGTGATGCCCCCGTCAGGGTAAAATCCGATTCCCAGAACGTGGGTGATATACCGTCCGGGGTCGTTATCCCTGTCCATTTCGTGGTGGAGGTTCCGGAGGATGCAAAGGCCGGCAACTACACGATGCAGGCAGTCATCTCCTACAGTTACGTGCCCCAGGTGGAACAGTCAGGCACCGATACCCTCGAATACTCCTTCAGGAACGTCGAGGTCTCGCTGCCTGTCCCCATCGTGATCAGGAAGGTTGTGGTCCTGTCCGTGGAGGACGTATCTGTCAGCGACCTCCATGCCGGTGGCGAGGGTTACATAACGTTTGTGATCAGGAACACGGGGCAGGATACAGGGGACAGGACATCCATTTACCTCGTGCCTGAAGGTGCAAGCCCGATCGTGCCGTTCTCGAACGGGGTATACGTGGGGACGCTTCCCCCGGGCGGCACCGTGCAGCCCCGTTTCAAGGTTTCCGTCTCGCGTGATGCTGACCCGGCGCAGCCTGCTCCCGTCATGCTCTACGCTGTCTACAGGGATTTCGAGGGGAACATGGTCCGTTCGCCCATGGCAAGCGCGGGGGTGTCCTTTTCTGAAAAGGTCAGGTTCGAGGTTACCAGCCCGCCCCCGGTGATCCACGCCGGTGAGACGAATACCATGAGCGTGACGTACAGGAACGCCGGCAACTCGACGGTATACAGTGCGCAGGCCCGGATCAGCGTTATCGATCCTTTCACGAGTGAGGACGACACGGCATACCTTGGTGACCTCAAGCCGGGCGAGTCCGCAACCGCAACGTTTGCCATCAAGACGGGGGCAGATGCCACCATCAAGACGTACTCCCTCGACTCGGATGTCAGGTACCTCGATGCTTCCCAGACCTCCTTTACCTCGGACAATATACCCGTCGTGGTTGAGGTACGGGAGGGCGGGTCCGTCCTGCCCATCGCAATCGTCCTCATCATCGTGGTTGCCGGAGGGGGAGCGTACCTGTGGTACCGGAAGAAATCGGCTGCTGCGAAGTGAGAGAGTCCATGGTCCATCGTTCTGCGGGGAAAGGATCATCCCGCTCCCCTGCCGCCATCTCCGTTCTCATGGGGCTCTTCCTCATCCTCGCCCTCTTGTGCCCCCCGTTGTCTGCACTGGGGTTCATCTACCTTGATACAGGTGCCCAGCCGGACCTCGTCGCCCATGCGGAAGGCGTTACCGAGTATTACCCCGGCGATGCATTCGCGATGACGGTTGTCCTGACCAACAAGGGCAGGGACACCGCCGTCCAGATTGCCCCGCGGCTTTCTCCCGGGGCATACGATCCGAGCACTGCCATCGGTGTTACTGTCTGGCCGCAGGCGGGAGACGCTCCCGTGACTATCAAAAGCCTCCCGGTTATGGCCGGGGATATCGGGTCCTGGGGCAAGGCGCGTCTGACAGTCAGTGGCACCGTGTTCCAGAACGCGACTCCCGGTTTCCACACGATTCCCCTTGTCGTGAAGTACAGATATGTCTATGCCATCCCCATGGTCGGCGATCAATTCAGCACCATCGACCTGCTGTACCGCGATAAGGAGCAGGTGCTTCCTGTTACCTTTCGGGTCAGGGGGGATGTCAGGCCGGCGATCAGGAACGTCAGCTGCGAGAACATGGTGCCCGGCTCGCAGGGGTACCTGACCGCCCTGGTCGAAAACACCGGGTATGCGACAGGGAATTCCGTTATGCTCCGGGTCGTCCCGGCCGACAACACGACGTTCCGGATGGTGGACGACAGCGTATTCATCGGGAAGTTTGCGCCCGGAGACGTGGTGCCCCTGCGGGTGCGGATAGCTGTCAGGGAGCATACCGCTGCCGGGTCATACCCCGCCGTCCTGATTGGCGAATACAAAGACGATGCGGGTATGATCCGGGCTACCCGTGAAGTCCCCCTCGGGATCGAGGTCTTGCGGGGAGCGGTCTTCGAGGTGGTGAACCAGGACGTGGTGATTACTCCCGGCCGGGACAGGGCAATTACCGTCGGGTTCAGGAATGCCGGGGATACCCCTGCCTACGATGCCCGGGCCCGGATCATCGGGAGCCACGTCCTCGTTCCATCGGTCGACTCGGTGGATCTCGGGACTATCGGTCCCGGTGAGACCGTGACAGCCCGGTTTGTCATCTCTGCTGATGCGGCAATCCCCGGGAAACGCTATGTCATTGATTCCGAGATCAAGTACCGCGACGAGCTGGGCGCCCTCATGCTCTCGGACCCGATGAGCTTTGGGATCGGGATCCGGGAACCGGAGGGTCTCGATGCGATCACCTCGAACCCGGTTGCCCTCATCGTTATTGCAGGAGCGATCGTGCTCATCGCGGATGCGGTATGGAGACTCCGGAGGAGGAAGAGATAGGGGTGGGGGTTCTTCCAGCCAGAACTCCGGCTTTTTTCTTTTCCCTCCGGACACAGGGCATTTGATATCAATTCTCTCCTTTAAACTAAAAATCGGTCATCTCCAGCCGGGAATGCAGTCAGTTTCATTCCAGCACCCGCCTGACAGGTTTTCACCACGGGGAGGCAGGAGGGAGCAGACCGGAGAACGGGGCGGTTGATTATTGTATGCCCCCTCCCTCGTAGTGAGATCCTGTTGTTTGGTCCGGAGAGGGAGGAGATTTACGGGATAATTGTTTTTTGAGATGAGTGAGTGACTGAATCCGGAGCAGCATCCGGATGGCCCCGTAAGACATTCTGGTATGCTTTTTTCCTGTTATCCTATTGCCATGTTTCATGCATCAGCGATTCACCAGGAGTCGTTCCATCCGATCCAAAAATTGGGCGGCGAGGTGGACGTATGCCTCCACTTCTTCTTTTGTCGCCGGGGGTTCGAATCCATACTGGTTAATATCCCTTTTACTCCGGATATTTCCATAAAAGACGACCCATTTCAATTCCAGTGCTCC
>JASEES010000003.1:67106-97599 GCA_030019395.1 Methanolinea sp.
ACATATGTATGCAGGTACTGTTCAATGCAGAATTGGCTCTTCTCGCGGATGCCATCCCTGAAGAGAATAGCCCGGGCAGCATGAAAGATCGCTACGTACGTACTGTTTATGGCAGCGCGGAGCAGACCACATTTTACCGCTTCTTCTGCTTCACGGAGATTGTCCCGTGCAATACGAAGCGAATTCCACGCCTTTTCTTCCGAAGGGAGAATTGTCTGTAACTTCCCCTCCGCAAAACAATCCTCAAGTGAAGTCAATCCCCTCACCGCGGAGAATGCAACAATCTTTTTTAAATTCGTGGTAAAAAGGGAGATCCCTGGAAGGGAGCTCGCGAAGCTTTTGGGGCGTAAGGATGAAGATATGCACGTCATATCCAATTTTTTGTGAGAGTGCATGCCTGAATTGTGCAATGGTATCCTCAAGATCGACGGTATACTCATCTACCAGAATCCAGATATCCAGGTCACTCTCGTGAGTATTGGTTCCTCGTGCCCATGACCCATAAAGACCAATAGATTTTGCTCATGGAAGGTGGGGAAGATGTTCGTACACAAGGAGAATATTCATGAAGCGTTTCAGTTCGACGGTGATAGGAGACGATACCCACGATATAGTTCTCCCTTTTCGTTCACATAACCCGTAATGTACAAGTCTTGCAAGGTACCTTGAGACGACTGGTGCTGAAATTCCTGTGCTGGTTGCTACGGAATGGACGTTTACACTCTCCCGCTCCGAAGTATATCGCAGTATTCGCACACGGTTATCTGATTTAAAGAGTTCTGGAAATATGGGAATGAAGCATTCCTCCTCGTGTTTCTTTTGGAGATGATTCTTTTGTTTCTAAAATAGAAATAATTTGTTTCTAAAATAGAAACAATTTATTTCCAAAACGGAAACAACACATATGGTAACAATCCCCCCTGAATGCGGTCTCATTCCCAAAGACCCCTCACGTCCCGGTTGCCATCCGGTACATCTGTTCCGGCAGGAGAGCAGTCATCGTTTCCGTGCTGACCGTTCCGAATTTTCCAATGCCGATAAGCACCTTTGCGAGTATCTCCTCGTTGGGCAGATTGATCGTCATCACGACATCGTAGCGGCCGATGGTGTAGTAGTGCGAGACAAGCGTTCCCCCGGCATCCCCGATGACTTTTTTGATCTGGGTGTCCCGGTCCTTTGCCTCCTTCATTCTCCCCAGGGCCCTCTCGCTCAGTTTTCCAAGAATGATAAAGCATGGCATGATGGGTGGGATGGTAACGGGAGGGGATAAATGTGATCCTGTTCCGGGCACAAAAAAGGGAAAAAGAGCGAAAAATATGTCCGGCACATCCCCGTGCCCGGCAGGGTTCCGGGCTGGTTTTTCACGCCGTTACAGCGAGCCCTTCGTGCTCGGGATCGTTTGTGGCCAGGGCCCGGTCCGCGTCGCCTGCCCGAGGGCGATACCGAACGCCTTGAAAAGGGCCTCGCACTTGTGGTGGTCGTTTTTTCCCTCCATGGAGAGGTTCGCGGTGATCCCCCCGCGGATGCAGACGCTGTAGAAGAAATGCTCGAATATCTCCCTTTCCACGCCGCCGACCTTCTGGTGGGAAAATTCGCCCTTGAAGACGAGGTAGCCCCTCCCCCCGCAGTCAAGGGCAGCACAGGCGAGCGCCTCGTCCATGGGGATGAGGGCATGGGCGAACCGGACGATCCCCTTCCCGTCCCCGATCGCCTGCCGGAACGCCTGCCCGAGCACGATGCCCGTGTCCTCGATCGTGTGGTGGGCGTCAACATCGAGGTCACCCTTGGCCCGGCAGGAGAGGAAAAAGTGCCCGTGACGGGCCATCGAGGTCAGCATGTGGTCAAAAAACGCAATACCGGTCGCGATCTCCCCGCTGCCGGGGTCGTCCAGGTCGAGCTCGAGCGCTATGCGTGTCTCGTTCGTCTCCCGAATCACCTCTGCTCTCCTCATCGTGCAGCCTCCATTGCCTGCGCCAGGTCCACCTTCCCGCTGTACAGGGCCGATCCCAGGACAACGGCGTGCGCCCCGAGATCCTTTAAGAGACGTATATCGCTGATCGTTGTTATACCTCCCGCCACGGTGACGGGGAGGCGTGTCCTCTTCAGGAGGGCCCCGACCGGCCGGGGGTCGATACCCTTCTCGAGACCTTCCACGTCGACGTTCGTGAAGAGGAGAGACCCTGCACCGCATTCCTCGAACCGCACCGCCCAGTCGAGGTAGTCACCGGCACTCTTCTGCCAGCCCTCGACCGTGACCTGGCCCTGCCGGGCATCGAGGCCTGCCATCACCCGGTCCCTGCCATACTCCCGGGAAAGTCTCCCGAGGACTGCAGGGTCCTTCGTTGCGAGTGTGCCGAGGATGACGCGGAAGACGCCCAGATCGAGCCACGATGCCGCATCTTCGAACGAGCGTATCCCGCCCCCGAGCTGGACCTCGACGCCGGTCTCCCGGATGATCTTCCGGATATGGTGGACGTTTTCCTGCGACCGGCCGAATGCCCCGTCGAGGTTCACGACGTGGAGGCAGTCTGCGCCACGGGAAAGCCACTTTTGGGCACAGGCCAGCGGGTCCCCGAAGACCGTTGCAGACTCGCGCCTCCCCTGCACGAGCTGGACGCAGTTTCCGCCCAGGATATCGACAGCAGGAAAGACGCGCATATCAGGGGATCATCCTCTCGATCGACATCACGAGGATGTCGCGGGCACCGGCCCTCTTGAGGAGGTGGATGAGCTGGTAGACCCTTTCTTCGGCGACAACGGCATGGATGGCGACCATGTCCTCTCTCGATGCAACCTCCATCACGGTCGGGCCCGAGAGTCCCGGCAGGATGGAGGAGATCTCGGCGACATGGGATCTCGGGGCGTTCATCATGAGGTAGCACTGGCCCCTGGCCCGGATCACGCTCTCGAGCGCGACACAGATCTCCTCTATCTTGGTCTTCTTCGTCTCCAGGGAACGGCGGTTTGCGATCAGGACGGTGCTCGTCGCAAGCACGTGGTCGATGACTCTCAGGCGGTTGGAACGAAGCGTATTTCCCGAACTCGAGAGGTCGACGATTGCATCCGCGATGCCGAGGTACGGGGTTGCCTCGCAGGCCCCGCCGACGGGGACGAGGGTGACGGGGATATCCTTCTTTTCGAAGTAGTCGCCGGCAATGACAGGGAACTCGGTTGCCACGCGGGCGCCCGCAAGATCGCGGGAAGAGTAAAACGGGGACTCTTCCCGGACGGCAAGGACGAGGTTTGCGCTTCCAAAGCCCAGGTCGAGGAGTTCGGCAACATCCGCACGCCGCTCGGTGACCATGTCGTGCCCCGTGATCCCAAGGTCGGCAGCCCCGAGGTTGACGTACTCCGGGATGTCCACGGGGCGTGCGAAGAGGACTTCGACCCGCGGATCGGGCGTGCGGGCGACGAGACGCCGTTCCGGGCCCTCGTCGAGGTGGAGCCCGCTCTTTTCGAGGAGCTCGAGGACGGGGGCTGATATCCGTCCCTTGTTCGGGATGGCCAGGCGGACGAGGGGACCGCCGGCCGGGACCGGGGGTTTCCTGCCCGGCTCAGAACGTCTTGATCTCGCCACGGATGATCTTCTCTGTGATGCAGGTGACCTCGGCAAGCCCGTGATCGATGATTGCCTCGATATCGGGCCTGATCGCCTTCAGCTCGAACTCGGGCTTGGGCAGGACCTGGACGCTTGCGACCAGCGGCTGGTCGATTGGCTTTCCGATCTGGGAGAGGAGCCGGATGTAGATCTCCTCGATGCCTTCGACGGACCGGACGCACTCCTGGGCAAGCTGCGTCGAGAGGATGTTGTAGATCTTGCCGATGTGGTTGATCGGGTTCTTGCCGCTCGTGGCTTCCATGCTCATGGGGCGGTTCGGGGTGATCAGGCCGTTGCACCGGTTACCGCGGCCGACCGACCCGTCGTCTCCCATCTCGGCAGAAGTCCCGGTGACGGTCAGGTAAACGCTGCCGCTGTCGATATCGTCGGCGGTGTTGACTGCCACGCGGACCTTGCGCGGCGTATACTTCCTTGCCACGGCGAGGGCCTCTTCCTGTATCTTGTCCTTGAACTCGATGTACTCGGCAAGCCCCGCACAGTATTTGTCGACCATGGCACAGGCAAGGGTGAGGGTGATCGTGTTTCCTTCCCGGAGCCCCATGATCTTGATGTCCTGCCCGATAACAGGGTATTTTGGCCGGAGCGTCTGGTCGATGTAGTCACTGACGGCAAGGATGATCGTCTCGGTCTCGGAGAACGGGGCGTGCCCCACACCAAAGGAGGTATCGTTGGCCCGCGGGGGGGTGTTCTGGCACGGCTTGAAGACCTCGCGGAGGTCGGTGGACCCGGTGCCGAGCCGGCAGTCGACGATGATGTCCCGCTCGAGGTTGAGGTTTGTCAGGGTTTTGCGCAGGTAATTGCGTGCTGCCTCGACGGCGATGGCATCTGTCGGGATGCTGATCCCGTTGAACTGTTTGGTGGCCCTCCCGTCGATGAGGATGTAGATGGGGCGGATGACTTTGCCTCCCCCGTATTTCGGCTGGGACTCCCCTGCCACGATCTCTCCCTGGTCCGTGTTGTGGTGCAGGATGGCACCGCACTCCTCGAGGTATGCAAGGGAGAGCGCCCTGCTGATGGACTCGGCAATGCCGTCTGCGAGACTGTCGGGATGACCCAGGCATTTTCTCTCGACGAGTTCGATCTCCTGGCGTTCCAGCGGGATCTGGTGCAGTTCCTCGACCCTGATATTTCTCTTCAATTGTATCCCTCGGTAACCGGATGCGTAACCAGTATAAAAATGACGGGAAGACTCATAATCATTCCTTTCCGAGTAAATACGCTCCGGGACAGTCGCGCGGGACAAGGGGAGCCGGGAAGCGGGCGGCACCAGGTTTTTTGAAAAGTGATGGCAGGGTGAAAAGAGGGTCAGGGTTCGGATTTCTTCCGCCGGAAGATGTTCCAGATTCTCCCTTTCTTCTCCTTTTTCTCCGGTACAGGCTCTGCAGGGGCACCCGCCCGCGGTGCGAGGGGAGCAGCTGACCCCCCGTGTCCCGGAGGGGTTACCATGCGGGTCCCGCAGTACGGGCAGAAGTTTGCTACCGGCGGGATCCGGTGCCCGCAATGGTAACAGAACTGGATCTGCGTCGTGGACCCGGCGGACTGTGCCGGCGGGCGAGGCGGGGGAGGTGGCGGGACGGACGCGGACCTTTCCCGGGCAGGTGCCTGCCGCGGGGCAGGGGGGATGTCCCGTTGTGGTGGCGGAGGTGGAGGAAAGACCATCGTCTCCGAGAGTGCGCGTGCCTCGGGCGAGAGCGGGGGTGCAGGCTCTTTCGTGATCCCGGCGGCAGGTGCTGCCGCGGCCCCCGGTACAGGCCCGCCGTGTTTGATGAGGTGCATCCACTCCTCGGCTTCGCTGACCCTGTCTTTTCCCGTGTGGACAAATGTCATCTTCATGGTCCGGACATCGTCTTCACCGGTCCGGATCGAGAGGACGAGAATGGGTTCCTGTGCGGGGGAGTGTTCGATGTAGCTGTCG
This sequence comes from Methanolinea sp., assembly GCA_030019395.1. Lineage (GTDB taxonomy): Archaea > Halobacteriota > Methanomicrobia > Methanomicrobiales > Methanospirillaceae > Methanolinea_A. The sequence continues at coordinate 72,641 of JASEES010000003.1, forward strand.
ATGATCGACTCGCGGGGAATCTCCTTGGCCGTCACCCCGGCGGCCTTCTCTCCCGGATCCGTGAGAAAGAGCCTCGTATCTGTCAGGTATGCGTCGAACCGGAACTTCTTGATCTGGATCCCGGGTGTATAGACGAGCAGTTCCTCGCCGGGTCTTAAGTAGCGTGCCGGCCCGGTCAGTACCTCGTCCTCCCCGAACGGGTCACCCTCTCCTGTCTGGTATTCGGTCATCGTTCCTCCCATCAGTTAGGTACACATGTGGTGGTAACCAGGAGGTTAAATGGTTTTTTTAAAAAGGGGGGGGGGGTGGGGGACCCTGACCCCGGGTCCGCGGTATCAGAGGAGTTCCCGGATCAGCCGGGGGATCTCGGATGGCCGCCGTGCAACCGGGACGCCCATCTTCTGCAACCGCTCGATCTTCGACCGGGCATCGCCCTCTCCCCCCTCGATGATTGCCCCGGCGTGACCCATCCGTTTCTCGGGCGGGGCCGAGACGCCGGCGATGTAGGCGGCAACCGGGAGGTCGGTTGACTTCGCCCCTTCCTCCTCGAGCGAGCCGCCGACCTCCCCGATGATGACGACTGCCCTTGTCTGGTCGTCCTCCTCGAACCGGCGGAGGACATCGGTAAACGTCTGCCCGATGACTGGGTCACCCCCGATCCCGACGATGGTGCTCTGCCCGAGGCCCGCCCGCGTCAGCTGGTCCACGATCTCGTAGGTGAGCGTGCCGCTCCGGGAGATGACTCCCACGTGGCCGCGCATGGAGAGGTGGACGGGCATGATCCCGAGCTTGATTGCGCCCGGGGAGAGGAGACCGGGGCAGTTGGGCCCGATGACGGCACAGTCGTGGAGGTGTGCAAAGGCGATGGCCTTCATGGTGTCGTGGACGGGGATGTGCTCGGTGATGGCTACCGCAAGGGACATCCCCGCACTCGCCGACTCCATGATGGAATCGGCAGCAGCAGCGGCGGGAACGAAAATGACGCTCACGGTAGCGTCGTGCTCGCGCAGCGCCTCCCTGATGCTGTTGAAGACCGGGACACCGGCGACCTCCTGGCCCCCTTTCCCGGGGGTGACACCGGCAACGACGCCCCGTCCCCCGACCTCGCGGGCGTAGCTGTTCATGAGGCTGATGTGGAAGACGCCCTGTTTCCCGGTCGCCCCCGTCACGATCACGCCGCAGTCCTTGTCAGCGTAGATCATCGTGTCGCCTCCACTGCAGCCCTGACTGCCTCTTCCATGCTGTCGAGCATCTGGTATCCCGAGGAACGCAGGATCTCGCGCCCCTCTTTCTCGTTCGTGCCTGCAAGCCGGACGATGACGGGCTGGGAGACGCCGGCCGCGATGATTCCCCGTGCGACCTCGTCGCACCGGGTGATGCCCCCGAGGAGGTTGACGACGATCACCCTGACCGAGGGGTCGGCCGCGACCAGCCTGACGGCATGCATCACCCTCTCCTGGTCGGCGCCCCCTCCGACGTCGAGGAAGTTTGCAGCCGACCCGTCGTAGTACTGGATGAGGTCGAGCGTGGCCATGGTCAGGCCTGCACCGTTGCCGATGACACCGATGTCGCCTTTCAGCTCGACGTAGGAGAACCCGTGCTTCTCGGCCTCCCTCTCCCTCTCGGTCAGGTCACGGTTCTGGGCGATCCCCTGCCGCCGGAGGGCGTTGTCATCGATCACGAGCTTTGCATCGGCCGCATAGAGCCCGGCTGGCGTCATGACGAGGGGGTTAATCTCTGCGAGGAGGGCGTCTTTCCTGCAGAATACCGAGTAGAGCCTGTTGATGACGTCCCCTATCTCTGCAGGCGCCCCCGACAGGAGGTCGCGGATCATGAAGGGGGGCACGCGGTCCATCAGGACGGGGATGGCAGCCCGGCGGAGCGCGTCCGGGCGATCGCGGGCAAGCGATTCGATGTCGACGCCGCCCTGGTCTGAAAAGAGGATGAGGGCGCATTTCCTGGAGCGGTCGACCGAGATGGAGAGGTAATACTCGTGCCGGATGTCCAGGTACTCGACGGCCAGGACTTCCCTGACGGGTATTCCCCCGATCTCCATTGAAAAGAGTCTCGATGCGAGTTCCTGCGCGTTCGACCGGTCGGCGACGAGCACCCCGCCCTTCTTTCCGCGCCCGCCGACCTCGACCTGTGCTTTCAGGACGATCCGGTCCCCGAGCGTGTCCATGACTGTGGCAAGTTCCCCGGGCGACCTGATGACGGATCCCGCCGGCACCGGGATGCCATGCTCTGCGAATATCTTTCGTGCCTCGTGTTCCAGGAGCTTCATTGTCCCTTCTCCCCTGATGCAAGTTCCATTCCGCGTTTCATTGCCCTGACGTTGAGCGATTCGGTCCCCTTCGGGACGCTGTCGAGGATTGCCTTCTCGAGTGACTCCTCCCGCACGATCCCCGTTGCCCGGACGAGTGCCCCGAGCATCACGATGTTTGCGACGATCTCCCTCCCGAGAGTGTTCTTTGCCTCGGTCGTTGCCGGTATCCCGAGGTACCGGCACCGGGGACGGGACCGGACGAGGGAGGAGTCGAGGATCATGAACGCGCTTTCGGCTGCATTGGCACCGTACTTCTCGAAACCCTCCTGCGACATGATCACGAGGATGTCAGGGTCCCTGACCTTGGGGTAGAGGATGGGAGCGTCATCGATGATCACCGAGCTCATCGAGGCGCCGCCGCGTGCCTCCGGGCCGTAGACCTGGGTCTGCACGGCATAGTTCCCGTCGTACATCACGGCAGCCCTCCCGAGGATCACGGCCGAGAGGATGATGCCCTGGCCCCCGAAACCCGAGAACCTGACCTCGTGCCTCATGGCTTTACCCCCATGGCCGGCCGGTTCCGCCGGGCAAGCTCGCCGAGCACGATTGTATCCGGCGGGATTTCCCGCCCCTCCTCCTGCATCCGGCGGACTTTTTCAACCAGCATCCCGTGGGCCTTGAAGTATTCGACCTGGTCGAGGGGCTGGCGGTACCGGTTGCGCCTGCCAAAGTTTGTCGGGCACTGGACCATTGCCTCGATGAAGGAGAGTCCCGGCGTCCGCAGCCCGGCGAGGATCGCCCGCGTCAGTTCTTTCACGTGGTACGATGTCCACCGCGAGACGTAATTGGCACCGGCAGCAATCGCAAGTTCGCAGAGGTCGAAGGCGGGTTCGGCAGACCCGTACGGCGTCGTCGTCGAGAGGGCCATCCGGGGCGTGGTCGGACTCCCCTGCCCCCCGGTCATCCCGTAGATCATGTTGTTCATGCAGACGACGGTGAGATCGATGTTCCTCCGGCACGCGTGGATGAAGTGGTTCCCCCCGATCGCGGCGAGGTCGCCGTCGCCCGTGAAGACTATGACGGAAAGGGCGGGATTTGCCATCTTGATGCCGGTTGCGAATGCAAGGGCCCGCCCGTGCGTCGTGTGGAGGGAATCGGTCACGATGTACCCGGGGGCCCGGGAGGAACACCCGATACCCGAGACAAAGACGGTCTCCTCCTTCTTCAAGCCCGCCTGCACGACGGCGTTCAGCGTGCAGTTGATCACGGTCCCGTTTCCGCACCCTGCGCAGTAGATGTGGGGGAGCCGGTCGGCCCGGAGCCAGTCGGTGTAGGTCACGCCAGTGCCTCCAGCGCTGCGACCAGTTCTTCGGGCGTGTGGAGGGCGCCGCCAAACCGCGGCAGCCGGATGACCGGGACTGTCGTGTGCCTCTCGATTTCGCGTGCCATCTGCCCGAGGTTCTGTTCGGGGACGAGGAAAGCACGGGCGTTGGGGAATTCCCGGAGTGCGTTCTCGGGGAAAGGCCATACGATCCTGAAGCGGAGGTGCCCGATCGTCTTCTCCGGGTTGTCGTGGAGAACCTGCTCCACGGAGCGTGCGGGAGACCCGTAGGTGACAAAGACGAGCTCGGCATCCGGGTTCGTGACCCTGTAGTCGGCGATCTCGTGCCTTTTTGACTCGACCTTCTCGACGAGCCTCCTGACCAGTTCCTCGTGGACCCTGGGGTTTGTTGCACAGGGGTATCCCCGCTCGTCGTGGGTGAGCCCTGTCACGTGGACGCCATGGCCGGCACCGAACCGGGGGAAGCCGGGGACGAGGTCATCGCCCGGGTGGAACGGCAGTTCTCCCGGCGGAAGCGGTTTTCTCTCTGTCTTCGGAACAGAGTCAGGGATCTCGATCCTTTCGCGCAGGTGCCCGATGATCTCGTCGGCCATGAGGAACACCGGGACCCGGAACCGGTCGGCAAGGTTGAAGGCCTCGGCAGAGAGTTCGTACATCTCCTGGACGCTTGCCGGGGAGAGGGCGATGATGCTGTAGTCACCGTGGGACCCGAACCGGCACTGCATCATGTCAGCCTGGGCTGACATCGTGGGCTGCCCGGTGGAGGGCCCGCCCCGCTGGATGTTCACGATGACGCAGGGGGTCTCGGTCATCGCGGCAAACCCGATGTTTTCCATCATGAGGGAAAACCCCGGCCCGCTGGTCGCGGTCATTGCCCGGGCGCCGGTCCATGCGGCCCCGATCACGGCTGCAATGCTTGCCAGTTCGTCCTCCATCTGGATGAAGACGCCCCCCTTCTTCGGGAGTCGGGCGGCCATGTGCTCGGCGATCTCGGTCGACGGCGTGATGGGATAACCGGCAAAGAAACTGCACCCTGCTGCCAGTGCCCCTTCTGCACAGGCAACGTTCCCCTGCATGAACTCGATCCGTGTCAAAACTCTATCGCCACCTTCTTCTTCTCCCCGGGTTTTTCGTCGACCCAAGAGATGGCCTGGTCAGGGCAGATCATCTGGCACATGCCGCACAGGGTCCTCCCGTAGAGCGCCTGCAGGCGGCAGTTCGGGCACCGTTCGGGCCTGTCGAGTTCGGGCACGACGATACCCCTCTCGTTGGGCTTCTTTCCGGGCTTGTAAATTTTGTAGGGGCAGACCATCGTGCAGAGGTTGCAGCCCTTGCAGCGCTTCTCGTCGATGACCAGTTTCATGGCACGGCCTCCCGGGAGAGGGAAAACCTCTTCTTGAACCTGGCCTGGGCGTTCCTGTTCACTCCCTCGAAGAGGTCGTTTCCGGCCGCATCGATACCGACGACGAGCGGGAGGTGGTCGAGATCAATCTCGTACACGGCCTCGGCCATCCCGAGGTCCTCGAAAAAGACGCGGCGGAGTGTCATCCGGGACGCAGCGAGCGCCGCACACCCGCCCGTGAACGCGAGGTATACCGCCCGGCCCTTCATCTGGTCCGCGACCTGCCGGCTCATGCCCCCTTTCCCGATTAGGGCCCGGACACCCTGCTCGAGGAGGAATCCCGAGAGTGCGTTCATGCGTGCCGAGGTCGTGGGGCCCGCGGCGATGATCTTTCCCTCGTGGATGACGGGGCCGCAGTGGTAGATGGCAGCCCCGTGCGGGTCGAAGGGGATGCCCTCCTCCCGCATCCGGAGGTGTGCCTCGTCGCGGGCGGTGTAGACGGTCCCGGAGAGCGTGACGTGGTCGCCTGCCCGCAGCATCAGGACCTCGTGGGAGAGGGGGGTGGAGAGGTCTATCCGCGTCACCACTCCACCTCCACCGTTGCCCTCCTGCACGCCCAGCACTGGACGTTCACGGCGACCGGGAGGGAGGCCGTGTGGCACCCGGCACCCTTCACCTTGACGGCGAGTGCCGTCGTCTTTCCTCCAAGGCCCATGGGCCCGATGCAGAGGTCGTTGACGGCGTCCAGGAGCCCGCGCTCGTACTCCGTCATGGTATCGATGGGGTCGAGGAGTGCCTCCTTCGCTGCTGCCGCGGCCCCGTCGAACGTTCCCCCGATGCCAACGCCGAGGACGACCGGCGGGCACGGTTTTCCCCCGGCAATGAGCATGGTCTCGGCCACGAACCGGGCGACATTTCCCGTGTCGGTCGGGAGCATCATGGCAACGCGTGACATGTTCTCGGCGCCGGCCCCCTTCGGGAGGGCGGTTACGGTCAATCTCTCCCCGTGCCTGACGTGGACGGCGGGCATGCCCGGCCCGGTATTGTCCCCGGTGTTCTTCCGGGTGAGGGGATCGACGACGTTGGGGCGCAGGGGGATTGTCCGCGTCGCGAGCCGGACGCCTTCGGCAACTGCATCAAGGAGCGTGCCCGAGAGGGGGATTCCGGGAGGGAGCGTCAGGTAGATGACCGGGACACCTGTATCCTGGCAGATGGGGACCCGGAGGGATTCGGCCATCCGGATGTTGGAGAGGATGTTTTCTATCTCCCCGCGGGCAATCCCGCTCGTCTCCCTGTCCCGTGCCGCTTCCAGTGCCCGGACAACGTCCGGGGGAAGGAAGATCTCTGCCTGCTCGAGTGCCCTGCAGGTGGCACGGGTCAGGGCTGCACAGAGCGCATCGTCCGGGGAAGGGATCATATTGCAATAATTGTGTCGATAAAAAGGAATATACATTGTGATAGGGGTTTTTGGGAAAAACCGCTGTCCCGTCATGCACCCGGGCGGAGGATTGGAGCAGTTTGCGGCTGGAAGTGATTTTTGCCCGGTTTCCGGATGCCTTCTTCTCCCGTCCCGGAGGGAAAAGGTACAGTTGCCTGCCGAGGGGAAAGATCTCCCGGGACGCACGAATGAGTCCCCCGGTTACCCGGAAAAAGGGACGGCTGATCCTTTGAAAACGGCCTTGAAAAAAAAGGAGTATTATGCCTGTTCTGCTGCAGGGGCCTTTGAAACAGGCAACTCCCGGATGATGATCCGGGTTGGCGACGGGAGCTTGTGGCTTCCCGAGCGGAGTGCCTCCTTTGCCTTGTCCAGGAACTGCGGTGTCGTGTAGACCGAGAAGACTTCCTGGCCCGGCATGACCCGTGCCGCCGTCCCGACTGCCTTCCCGAAGGCAAGGCGCATCCCCTCGGAGACACGGTCCGCGCCCGCACCCGTTGCCTGCTTGTTCTCGCGGAGCACGTGGTGGGGATAGACGCGGAGCTTGAGACGGTAGTTCATCCTCCCGACGTCCTTGATTAATCGCCTGTTGATGCTGATACGTGCAGCCTCGAGTGCCGTGTGCCTGATCTGGCAGCCCTCTTCCACTGCGAGGGAGAGCTGCACCGGGAACTCGTCTGTCAGGTTCCCCATGTCGAACTGGACGACCTTGCTGCCCGGAATGCCTCCCATGTATTCCTTGCGCGTGTATGCCTTCTTTGCGAGGTTCCGGTACATCTTTCCTGGTTTTCGTACCATTTTTCCTGTCTCCTGGTCCCTGTCTGTGCTTTATAAAATGGAGACCGCCGCTATTAAACCTTACCGGGTGTCTGCCATGTTTTCGACATGGTCGAGGACATAGCGGCGGATACGTGCGAATTCAACGTCGGTCCTCTCCCGCGGGCGCGGAAGCCCGATCGGCACGATCTCCCTGATTCGCCCGGGCCGGGGCGTCAGGACCACGATCCTGTCGGAGAGGTACACGGCCTCGTCGACGCTGTGGGTGACGAAGAGCACGGTCTTTCGTGTCTTTTCCCAGATATCGAGCAGCTCGCGCTGGAGCCTGTTGCGGGTCTGGGCATCGAGTGCGCCGAACGGTTCGTCCATGAGGAGGATGGCAGGATCGATGGCGAGCGCCCGGGCGACGGCGACACGCTGGCGCATCCCCCCGGAGAGCTCGTACGGGAACCTCCCGGCAAAGTCCCGGAGGCCCACGAGGTCGAGGTACTCAATTGCCCTCTTCTTCCTCTCTTCCCGTGTCATCCCGCGGATCTCGAGCCCGAACTCGATGTTGTCGATGACGGTCCGCCACGGGTAGAGCGAGTACTCCTGGAATATCATCGCCATCCGCGGGCTCGGCCCCGCGATCCTCTCGCCATCGAGGGTAATCGTCCCGCTCGTCGGGGTCTCGAGCCCTGCGACGATCCGGAGCAGCGTCGTCTTCCCGCACCCCGACGGGCCGAGGACCGAGACGAACTCGCTGTCCGCGACCGCAAGCGAGATGCCGGAGAGGGCATCCACGGTCGAACCATCGGCAAGGGAGAACGATTTCGAGATGCTGTCGAGTACGAGTGCCATCGTTAAAAGCGACCTCCTGCACATGCATGTGCCGTCATCGCTCGAGCCCCCGCCACGAGAACCATTTCTTCTCGACCTTCTTGAAGACCAGGTCGATAGCAAGCCCGATGAGCCCGATCACGACCATCCCGGCGATGATGAGGTTGGTCTGGCCGAAGTTGTAGGCATAGAGGATGAGGTACCCCAGTCCCCGCGATATCCCCGGGAGCCACTCGGCTGCGACAACGCACATCCAGGCGATACCAAAACCCACCCGGAGCCCTGTCCACACGGTCGGGGCTGCACCCGGCAGGACGACCTTGAGGAGGACCTGGCGCTCGCTTGCCCCGAGCGTGGTCGCCACCTCGATCCATGTCTTCTTGACACCCTTCACCCCGTCGATGGTGTTGAGGAGGATCGGGAAGAACGCGCCGATGAAGATGATGAACACGATGGATGTCAGACCTATCTTGAACCATGCGAGGGCGAGGGGGACCCACGCAAGCGGCGGGATGGGGCGGAGGATCTCGATGAGCGAGTCGAAGAAGTCGTTGAGGGCCCGCGACCTCCCCATCAGGACGCCGAGGGGTATCGCGATCGCCGTCGCGAGGAGAAACCCTAGACCCACGCGTTCGATGCTGATTGCGGCGTTTTCGGCAAGGCTCCCGGTCCCGAGTGTAAAAGAGGCGGAAAAGGGGTTGATGAGGATGGGGACCACGGTTTCGAGAGATGGCAGAATGAAGGGGTTGTTAATGGCAAGGGCAGCAATTTCCCATGCCACCACAAGAATGATGGGGAGGAGGACCCGCTGATACCTCATTATCCCCTTAGGTTACCCTTCCCTGACAGATAAACCGCTTGCTTCAAGCGCGTACCGCATCAGGACGTCCTGGATGGATCCCTTCCCGGGTGCGGCGATCCTGACGGGCTTGCCGGCAGCAGACCTCTCGTTTGCCCAGGCAACGAAACCAGCCCAGTCCTTTGCCGGTGAACCGTTGCTGACGACAACTCCGGATCCTTCCCCGTTGAGGGCCATGATGATTTTGACGGGGGTGCCCTTGTCTGCCGCTGCAATGGCAGGCGGGTTTCCGACGAGAGCGTACCGGATGTTACCCGTGGCCATCAGCTGCATCAGCTGCGGTCCCGCGTCGCCCGGAACGAGTTTCAGTTCGGCAACTTTCTGGCCGTTCACGATGAGGTCTGCAACGTCCGGGCGGGAGGCCGTCGTGTCCCGGGGCTTAATGCAGATGCCGTAGGTGTCGTTGAAGTACTGCCACTTCTTGATGGCAACGAAGAGTGCGGCATGGTGGTCCGACATGAGGTACCCGATACCGACGGGATCCTTTGCGGGAGCCGGGGTCGTGATCCTGCCCGCGTCGATCATCGCCTTTGCCTCATCGTAGGGCTTTGAATCAAACAGCAGGGAGAGGGTTTCGGCATCGGTGGAATTCTTCAGGGAACCGGTAAGGACACCCAGTTCCCGCTGGGCATACACGAACTCGAGGTTGGACTTCTTCCATGCATCCGTTGGCTCGTTGACGAACTTCACGGTCGGGAACGCACGCTGGAGGACTTCCACCGAGGAGACGGAGATATCCCCGTAGGTGAAATTGCCCTTGCCCGCGAGCCAGTCGGCTACTATCTCGGCACTCTCGTCCGGGTGGTCACCGAGGTACCGTGTCGAGAGGACGAGGGCCGCGGTCAGGGCATTCGTCATGTCCGGGCTGCCTGAAATGGCGTCCGAGGTCGCGGTGAAGACGCAGCAGGGATGGTTCTTCCACCGGCCCTCCGGCGGCATGTCACCGGAGTAGACGAGGACTTTCCCGATGCGGGCGAGGGGTGCCACCTCGACGAACGGCTGCCAGGCGATGTACCCGTCGATCTGGTCCGTCCCAAGGAGCGTGGGCATGGGCCCTGTTCCCTTGGTGTACGTGAGGATCACCGTGCCACCGGACGTTGCCGGCGGGGGCGTCGTGGTCGTCGTGCAACCTGCAAAGAGGAGAGTGCAGACGAGGAGGCCTGCCACAAGGTGCAGAGGATCGAGTTTCATGGAATACACTGTGGTGGCAGAACCTTTTAAATTCTCCGGAAACAACAAAATGATTAGCCAGAAAGGATAATTATCCAGAAAATATTTCTCTAATGGATAATATTTATGGACAAAAGTGAAAAAACCATGGCAGATTATGACAAAGGGGCACAGGGCCGTGTGGCCGGGAGGAAGGCCAGTGCATGATTGCAGACCCGGTTGAGAAGGTCATCAGGGCGGCACTCGTGTCCGACGAGGAATTCTCGCTCGTCCTGCGCGACGTCATGAAGAGAGACCTGCGCATCAGCGTGAAGGAACTCTCGGAGGCAAGCGGGATTGCGCCCAGCTCGCTCTACAAGATCGTGCACGGGCAGAGATCCCCCAATCTCTCCACCCTCCGGGCGATCGTCAACGCGATGAGGAGAGTGACGCGGTTGCCGGACGGCGAGTTCATCGGGCTCATCGCGGCACGACCCGTCCTCGACGTTGTCCAGGAGAGAAACGCGGTCGTGGATAACAGGCGTGTCAGGGTCCGGGAATACCCTGTCCACACCATGGAAGAGGCCATCATCAGTGCCCTCCGCGCCGAGAGGGAAGGCGCAATCGCCATCGTGTGTGCCCCCATCGTCAGCAGCGTCATCGAGCAGATCGTCAACGTCCCGGTCGCAACCATCATCCCGCGGGATTCCGTCCAGAGGGCAATCGAACTTGCCGCGCGGAAGGCATGGATTTAATCTCCTGCTTTCCCCTATGTAAGAAGAGATATGGAGAGGAAGACAGAGGACGTGGTCCGGAGGGGACGGTTAAAAGGGGAAAGGAGCGGCGAGATGATGCATTTCCTCTCGTCGATGGATGCGGACCGCTGCATAGCGGATGCAGATATCCTCGTGGACATGGCCCATGTCCTGATGCTCGCAAAAAAGAACATTATCGGAAAAGAGACCGCAAAGCAGCTTCTCGGGGCCCTCCTCGGGCTCTACGATAACGGGATACCGGATTTTGTCTTCGACGACCGGTTCGAGGACATCCATGCCGGGATCGAGTCGTACCTGGTCTCTTCCATCGGCGAGGATGCCGGGGGACGCCTCCACATCGGGAGGTCGCGCAACGACGAGGTGGCGACCTGCATCCGGATGAGGGTCCGCGAGGATATCGCCCGCCAGCTCGCAATCCTGGTCAGCCTCCGCGGTATCCTCCTCGACCTTGCCGGTGACCATACCGGGACCGTCATGCCGGGCTTTACGCACCTCCAGCATGCCCAGCCCACGACGCTTGCCCATCACCTCCTCGCGCACGAGGCAGCATTTGCCCGCGACTTCGAGAGGCTGTGCGGGGCCTATTCCCGGACAAACAGGTGTCCCCTCGGGGCTGCCGCATTTGCCTCGACGAGTTATCCCGTCGACCGGGAACTCGTGGCATCGCTGCTTGGGTTCGACGGCATCCTCGATAACACGATGGACGCTGTTGCGTCCCGCGACTTCGCACTCGAAGTCCTGTCTGACCTTTCCATCCTGATGACCCATGCAAGCCGCCTCTGCGAGGAACTGGTGCTGTGGAGTTCCCGTTTCGTCCGCTTCGTGGAACTGGACGATGCTTTCTGCTCGACGAGCTCGATCATGCCGCAGAAGAAGAACCCGGACAGTGCCGAAGTGATGCGGGCAAAGGCCGGGTCGGTGCTCGGGGCGGCAGTTGCGGCCCAGGCCATCATGAAGGGGCTCCCGATGAGCTACAACCGCGACCTCCAGGAACTGACCCCGGCACTCCTCCGGGGTATCCGTGATGCAAAGCACAGCACGAGGATCCTCGCCGATATGCTCTCCTCGGCATCCTTCAACACGGAAGAGATGGCAGCGGAGGCAGGCAGGGGATATTCCACTGCCACGGATCTCGCGGATCTCCTCGTCCAGAAGTACGGGATGGCGTTTCGCACGGCCCACACACTGGTGGGCAGGGCGGTCTCGAAGGGGAGCCTTGACCTCGCAACGCTGGACCGGGTCGCCCGCGAGGAGGGTTTTTCGCCACTCTCTGACCTCGGGCTGACACAGCAGGAGATAGACGCGGCCCTCGACCCGGTTGCGGCAGTCGACCGGAGGAGGGCCCCCGGTGGCCCGTCACCCTTCGCGGTAAAGGTGTCGCTTTCGGAGAGGAGGGCAGTACTCGACCGCGACTCCCGGTTCCTCGACGAGAAACGGAATGCCCTCTCCGAAGCAGTCAGGAGGCTCATTGCCGACGCCCGGCGGGAGGCCGGGGCATGAACGTGTTCGTTCCGGGTGACCGCGTCTCCTTTTCCCTGGGCGGGCAGCCGGGGACCGGGACGTACATCACCGAAAGGGACGGGATGGCAGTCCTGAAACTCGACAGCGGTTACAATATCGGGATCCCGCCGGAGGGTTGCACCCTCCTGGAACGGGTCGAGGCTCCCCGGCCGGTCACAAAGGAAGTCAGCCAGGACCCGTCCCTCCCGCAGCTCTCCATCATCTCCACCGGTGGCACGATCGCGAGCAGGATCGACTACCGGACGGGTGCCGTGACGAGCCAGTTCGATGCTGCAGATATCCTCCGGGCAATCCCGGGGCTCCGCGATATCGCCCGGTACACGACGAGGAAGATCTCGACCATTCTCTCGGAGAACATGACCCCTGCCCTCTGGCGCGAACTGGCCCGGGCAGTCTTTGCGGAGATCAGGGACGGGGCACGGGGCGTGATCGTCACGCACGGGACGGACACGATGGGGTACTCGGCAGCAGCACTCAGTTTCATGCTCGACACGCCGGTCCCGGTTGTCTTCGTCGGTTCGCAGAGGTCTGCAGACCGCCCGAGTTCCGATAACCAGATGAACGCGCTCTGCAGCGCACGCGTGGGAGTGAGCGACCTCTCCGGGGTCTTTGTCGTCATGCACGATACCACGAGCGACGACCGGTGTGCGATACACCGGGGGACGCGGGTGAGGAAGATGCACACGTCGCGGAGGGATGCCTTCCGGACTCTCGGTGCCCCCCCTCTCGGGTACGTCAGTTACCCGGACCTGGAGGTGACGCTCTCGCCCGGTGCGACGCGGCGGGGGGAAGAAGAGCCTGCCCTCCATGACAGGCTCGAGGAGAGGTGTGCGCTCGTCCAGTTCTATCCCGGGATGCCACCGGAATCGCTCCGCTCCTTTGACTCCTATAGGGGACTCGTCATCTCCGGGACGGGACTGGGACACGTGAGTTCGGGGATGGTACCGGTGATTGGGGATCTCATCGAGGGCGGGACGATGGTCGTGATGACGTCGCAATGCCTCCATGGCCGGGTGTGCGACAGGGTCTACGATACGGGCCGGGATCTCCTGAAAGCCGGGGTCATCGAGGGCGAGGACATGCTCCCCGAAACGGCGCTCGTCAAGCTGATGTGGGTGCTTGGAAACGCAAAAGACGGGGAGGAAGCCCGTGCACTGATGCAGAGAAACCTGAAAGGAGAATATTTGCCGAGGTCACTGGCATGGGAAACGAAGAGCAGGGCCTGAAAGCCGGGATCGAGATCCACCAGCAGCTGAACACGCGGGAGAAGCTGTTCTGCCACTGTCCCCCCGTCCTCCGCCCCTTCGAAGAGCGGAACGGGGAATTCTTCCGGTACCTGCGGGCCACGGAGAGCGAGCTGGGCGAGATCGACAGGGCAGCAGAAGAGGAGATGAAGAACCTCCGGCGGTTCTGCTACTACACGTACGACACGACGTGCCTCGTGGAGAACGACGAGGAACCCCCTGCCCCGTTGAACAGGGAAGCACTCTTCATCTGCCTCCAGATAGCCAAGATGTGCGGGATGACGCCGGTTCCGCAGGTCCACACGATGCGCAAGCTCGTCATCGACGGCTCGAACACGAGCGGTTTCCAGCGGACAGCGCTCGTTGCCGTGAACGGCACCCTGCCGGGAGGCGTTCCCATCGAGACGATATGCCTCGAGGAAGAGGCAGCCCAGAGGGTGGAAGGGGACACGTTCTCCCTCGACCGGCTGGGAATCCCGCTCGTGGAGATCACGACTGCGCCCACCATGCGGACACCGGAAGAGGTCGCAGAGGTCGCACGGTACATCGGCATGGTGCTCCGGTCCACGGGCATGGTCCGGAGGGGGCTCGGGACGATCCGGCAGGACATCAACATCTCCATTCCCGGCGGGGCACGGGTCGAGATCAAGGGTGTCCAGGAGCTTGACCTGATCGCCGAGGTCGTGCGGAGAGAGGTGCAGAGGCAAAGGAACCTCCTCTCCCTCCGGGATCGCCTTCTTGCACGCGGAGCGCGCGTTGACCCCACAATCCGGGACGTATCGTCCCTCTTTTCGAAGACGAAATCGTCAATCTTAAAGAAAGCACCCTGCATCCTCGCCGTCCTGCTGCCCGGCTTTGGCGGTCTCGCCGGCGAGGAGATCCAGCCGGGCAGGCGTCTCGGGAGCGAGTTCTCCGACTACGCGAAGAAGTGCGGGGTCGGGGGGATCTTCCACACCGACGAACTCCCTGCATACGGTATCACGGCAGAAGAGGTCGAAGCCCTCCGGAATGCGACCGGAGCCGGGGAAGGGGACTGCGTTGTCATCGTTGCCGCAGATGCCCGGCGTGCGGAGTGCGCGTGCCGCCAGGTCATCCGGCGGGCAGGGCTCGCCCTCGCCGGTGTCCCCGAGGAGACGCGCCGGATGGAGGAAGGGGGCAATACATCCTACATGCGGCCGTTGCCGGGCGCTGCACGGATGTACCCCGAGACAGACGTCCTCCCCGTCCGGATCACGGGGGACTACTGGGACTCGATCCCGGTCCCCGAACTCCTCGAGAAACGGGCCGCCCGGTTCGCGGGTGAGCTCGGGCTCGACCCGGCTCTTGCCTGGCAGGTCGTCTACTCCGAGTACCTCCCGCTCTTCGAGGAAGCCGTCCGCAGGGGTGTGGCACCGCCGCTGGCAGCCCGGACAATCCTTGCCACGGTCAAGGAGATCGCGCGCGACGGGCTGGATACGGGGGTCCTCCTCGAACCGCAAAAAACCCCCGGTGACCCCGCAGTCCTGACCGTTCTCCTCGCCGTTGCGCAGGGAAGGCTCGCAAAGGAGGCAGTCCCCCAGGTGCTCCGGTCGGTATGCCAGGGGACCGACGTCACGCTGGCAATTGCCGCCCTCGAAACACGCATCGACGATGCACAGCTCCGGGCCATTGCCGACAGGCTGGTGCAGGAGAGGATTGCATTCGTCCGGGAGAAGGGGCAGTCCGCCCTTGGACCGCTCATGGGACCCATGATGAAGGAGGTCGGGGGGACAGTCGACGGAAAGAAAGTCTCGCAGGTCCTCCGCGATGCAATCAGGGACGCCCTCGGGGGATGAGGGGGCACCGGCCGTTTCCTCCATCCAAAGGAAGTATTAAAAGAACCCGGAACGTATTCAATAGGGAGTTTGTCTATGGGAAAGACTGGATCCGTGCAATGGACGCAGGTAAAGGGAGTGAAAGGCCAGATTCGCCTCGTACCCCGGGCGGAGGGTGAAGTGAAGAAACCCGGACCGAACCAGAGGTTCAAGGCCGGTGCGAGCCTGAAAAAACTGGAGGAAGCATCGGGTGAAGGACAGGGGGGTTACCGTGGTCGTTCCGGGGGACGCGGAGGACGCGGGGGACGCGGCGGAGGCCGCGGGCGGTCGTCCGAACCGGGACCCGTTGCCAACCCGATGGTGAGAAGGGCCATGCGCCGGTCCAAGGCATCGATACTCGGCGCAAAACAGAAATCCTCCCGGTAAACCTTTTTTTTTCAGTTATCGTTCCCGAAGAGAACACTCCTTGGGAAAAAAATCCTGCCTGTTCTCCGGAATGCTGCCATGAGGCACGATTCAGGATTTTTCTCTCCCGGTATCCGGGGATACCCGGGAGTATCCTGCCGCGAGCGGGGAAATGCGGGAAAGGAGAGGGTCATTGCACTCCCCCTCCAGAAGTATATTGTATCCCGGCACGGAAGAAAAAATATGGATCCGAAGGCTGCAATCAGGAATTACCAGTTTGCCGAGAGGGCAAAGAGCGAGCTCATCATCTGCTCCCAGCTGACAATCGCGCTCGCCGGTTTTCCCGAGCAGGAACGCCCCGGGGGGAAACGGATGCTCGTCCTCCTCCTCGAGGCCGTCCGCTCGGAACTCGAGTTTGCGTGGAGGGGAACAGAGTCCCAGGAGTTCCGGAAAGCCATTAACCTCCTCTCCGAGTCGATCAGCATCGTCGAAAGTGACAACTACGGCGGAGCATCGCTCAAGATAAGCGAATCGATCAGCGCTGTCACGACTGCAGCACAGGCAGCATGGCAGGTCCTCGGGGAGCATGGACTCGTCTGAATTCCACGAGTTCCTCCTCTCCCGCTCGTCAGTCAGGGAGTTCCGCGACGAACCGGTGCCCGAAGTCGATATCACGTACATACTTGACTGTGCGAGCACTGCACCGAGTGCGGGCAACCTCGAGGCCTGGGACGTTGTCCTTGTCACCGGGCGGGATATCCGGGAACAGCTCTCTGATGCAGCCTATGGCCAGGAGCACGTGCGGGATGCGCCCCTGCTCCTCGTCGTGTGTGCCAATTACGTGCGATCCATGTCACAGTACGGGGAGAGGGGCATCCTCTTTGCCCTCCAGGATGCAACGATTGCATGCACGTACATGATGCTCGCGGCCCACGCCCGCCGGCTCCACTCGTGCTGGGTCGGGGCATTCGTCGAGGAAGATGTCAGGACGGTGCTCGGTCTCCCTGCACACGTGCGGCCCGTGGCAATCCTTTGCGTGGGCAGGGGGCACCCTCCCGGGAGACTCACGGAACGGCTCCCGGTGGGAGAACACGTCCATTCCAATGCATGGTGATGGTGGGCAGATGCCAGATTATTCCGTAATCCTTGAAGGTGCATTCATCGTGAGAGACGTCTCCTCCCTCGATGACGCGGTTAGCATAGCGATCTCCGAGGCAGGGAAACGTCTCAACCCGGTTGCGGCATACGTGGACGTCGAGGTGGGCATGCTCGCCTGCCCGTTCTGCGAAGGCGAGCTCAACAGTGCACTCGTGGTGGCAAAGACGGCACTCGTGGGTCTCCTGCTCGAGATGAAGGTGTTTCGTGCAGAGTCGCCGGAGCATGCGACCAGGATTGCGCGGTCCGTCATCGGGAAGGCTTTGAAGGACGTGCCCCTCCAGGTCAAGGAGGTATGCCCCCTGTGATATACGTCGTCGGGCATACGGCAATCGACCATATCTGCCGTATCAGGGATTTTCCCCCGCCCAACGGCTCGGTCACGATCGAGGAAAGGAAGGTCTTTTTTGGCGGAGGGGCTGCAAACATCGCGGCAGGGATAGCGAGGCTCGGCGTGCCCTGTACCCTTGTCAGTGCCGTGGGCGACGACTTTTCCGGGAGCGATTACGACAGGTGGCAGAAGTCTCTCGGTATCGGGCAGGAGTTCTTCCGGGTCGAGGGTGCCCACACCCCGACGGCGTTCATGTTCACGAACGAGAAGGGGGACCAGATAACGTTCTTCGAGTGGGGCGCATCGGGGATCTTTGCCACCGCTCCGGCCCCGGCACTCCCGTTTGTCCACATGGCGACGGCAGACCCCGATTTCAACGTCCGCGTCGCGCAGAAAGCGCGGTTCTGCACGTTTGACCCCGGGCAGGATCTCCACAGGTACTCGGCCCACCAGCTCGAATCGATCCTGTCCCGCGTTGCGATCCTCTTTGCCAACCAGCACGAGGTGGAGGGGATGTGCAGGACGCTGGGCCTGACGAAAGAGGCCCTTTCCGCCCGGGTCCCGATCGCGGTCTTCACTGCAGGGGCGGCCGGGAGCGATCTCTTCATGGGCAGGGACCATGTCCACATCCCTGCTGTCAGGGTGAAGATGGCGGATCCGACGGGTGCCGGCGATGCGTACCGGGCCGGGTTCCTTGCGGCGTATGATAGGGGATATGCCGTGCCGGACTGCTGCAGGATTGGCAGCGTCACCGCGTCCTTTGCGGTCGAGGTACCCGGGTGCCAGACCAACCTCCCCACGTGGGAGATGGTGAGGGACCGGTACGCCGCACATTTCGGTCCGTTCCCGGAACCTTCTGCCCGGGATAGTGTCCAGGCAGGGCGGGATCGGGAATGAGCCTGCCCGTTGTCGGCGGCGAGGTGCGGATCGAAAGGCTTGCACGGTACCTGTTTAATGCACCGTCCTGGCCTGTTTCCCTCGTTATCCTCTGCATCCTCGGGGTCATCCTCGACGCGGTCACCCTGAGGACCGGGGAGACGCCCTTCCTGGGAACCCTCCTTTTCACGGTCCCGGCATTGTGCGCATTCCTCCTCACAAAGCCGCTCGTGAGCCTCCTCGGTCGTCCCATGACCTGGAACCGGTCAGCCCTCCTTTCCCTTTCCTGCGCAGTATTCGGGATGCTGATTGTGCTCTGCGGCATTATTATCTCCCGCCCGCTCATCGGCCTTGCGTATGCAATCGCGCTCGGCTTCACCCTCGGGCTGCGGCTGCTCGTGCTCGTTGCCATCGCCGACTACCGGATAACGAGGATGATCGTCCCCTCCGCAACGCAGAGTCTCCCCGGGATCCTCGTCGGGGCACTGGTGATGGAACCGGTCTTTCTCCCCCTCTCCCTCCTCCTCCAGCTCCTGTTCTGTGCCGGTTTCATCGTCCTGATCTGGCTCATCGACAGGCCGTTATACCGGGCTTTCCACGTCCGCGGCCTCGACTTCATCAACTCGTTCCTCGCGCACTTAACCGACGGCTCACGGGCGCTCGAGGGGTACTTCGAGAAGATCGGGGAGGAGGTCACCGTCCCGCAGGTCAGTATCTTCTTCTCCCGGAAGGGACACCGCGGTCTCCTGATCACGATCCCGAACGTCCATCCCGGACCCGTCGGGGAGATCGGAGGGGGGAACCTCCCGAAGGGGATGCAAGCAGGTTTCGAGGAGATGGTGATGGTCCCCCACGGGGCCGCTACCCACGACTTCAATCCCGTGTCGGAAAAAGAGATCGACAAGCTCGCGGACGCCGTGAGAAAGACCCGCGGCTCTCTCCGGTACTCGCCGCTTGCGTCGAAGGCCGTGCGGTTTTCGGAAGGTTCGGTCTCCCTCCTCTGCCAGGTATTTGACTCCACGCTCCTCATCGTCAGCACGCGGTCTCCCGAGCGCACGGAAGACATCGATTTCAACATCGGAATGACCATCATGGGAGAAGGGCACCGGTTCTTCGAGAACGTGGGGTTCATCGATGCCCATAACTGTTCGGCCGGAGACGTCAGTTACGTCCTTCCTGCAACGAGGCTCGCCATGGAGTACTACCGGGCCGGCATGAAGGCGATCGGGGAGATGCCCGGAAAACCAAGGGAACCCATGGAACTGGGCATCGCCCGGGTCAGCGTTCCCTTCTCGAGGGAACAGGGTTTCGGGGACAACGGGATCCAGATTGCCCTCGTCAGGACCCAGAACCAGACGACTGCATACGTGCTCTTTGACGGAAACAACATGGAGGCCGGTGTCCGGGAGGCAATCAGGGACTTTCTCCTTTCCCGCGTGGACGAGGCAGAGGTGATGACCACCGACTCCCACGTGGTCAACACGGTCCGGGGGAGGAACCCCGTGGGGCTCCACGTGCCGGTGGAAGAGATCATCCCGTGGGTGGAAAAAGCGCTATCCGAAGCCTTTTCGGACCTCTCCCCTGCGGAGGCTGCAGGGAGCACGGCATGGTGCGAGGGGATCAGGATATTTGGGTCTCACCGGATCACGCAGATGGCAAGCACCGTCAACACGATGCTCATCTTTATCCCGTTCATCAGTGCAGGCATGCTCCTGCTCGTCTTCATCCTCTCCGTACTTGCCTACATCCTCATCGGGTGATGCGGGCAGGGGGCTTTTCCGACAGGTCACGGTCCCCGACCCGCAAAAACGCACAAAGACCGGGGCATCCCCTTTTTATTCCCCCCTCATTTTTCTCCTCTCCGGACATTCCAGTCGGATGAGGTGCATGGGTGCATTATGGCACGCGGCAAAACGAGAAATCTCGGCACGTGTGCTGCAGTCAGGACATACTGCCCCGAAGGATAGTACCATCATGATCCAGGTGGATGAACAATTGATGCGTGAGAGTATCAGGCAACGATCAATTGGAGTATCAGCATTTCCAGCCCTGGACCATGCTGGTTTCATTTATTGTGTTACACTGACCACTATATAAAGTTTTTCTAATTTTTTATCCAAAAGATGGATTAAACTGCTTGAATTGAACTTTCAGGATACATTTCCTGACTGTTCCGAAAAAGGATTCGTGCTCTCTTTTCTATTCCTTCGTCCGGGTCTCCCCTGTCCCCGGCGCATACTTCCTGCAGGAAAACGGGACCGGGGGTGTCCCCTAAAAGATCTCAAATTTCATTTATTTTTACGATTCGAGGCTTCAACCGTGTCTGACGCCACCTTTACATGGTCAGCGGATCCATAGAGATCACGGTGACATCATGAGGCAGGTTCCGGTTTCTGTACTGGCCCGGGCAGGTATCGCCCGGCGGTCCGGCAGGGGAATATCCCTTTCTCTCGACGAGGGGATTTTTTACCTGACGGAAGAGGATTTTGCGCACCTCGTATCGGGACGGAATGCTGCCGTCATCAACGGGCAGGGGGAGTGGGAGGGGAACGCATGGCTCTCTCCCGTGCTTGCGTCCCGGAAGAGCGAGCTGACCATACTGCTCCACAACAGGCTCTTTTCGGTGGGAATGCGGCATCTCAACTCGCTCCTGCAGGGCGAGAGAAACAGCGTTGTCATCCGCGAGTACCGGGGTCAATCCGGGAATGCAATGCCGGCCCGCGGCACACCCCTTACCTGACCGGGAAAGAAAAGGGGAAGAACCATCCCGGAAAGACCATCCCTTTTTGGCGCAGGAAATGCCGGGCAGTATGTTCGGGTTGCCGGAACCCTGCAGGTGCAGGAAGTCGCAGGCAGGGGCAATCCGAAAGGCAACACGAGGCATCTGCGATATGAATATGAAGAGAAGGATACTTTTATTGATCATGACCGGGCAGAGAGGGGGGTGACGATGCGCATCCTGCTGGTCGACGACGATCCGATGCTGCCGGACCTTATCCAGAACTTCCTGGAAAAGGAGGGAGAGATCGAGATCGAGGCAACGAGGTCGGGATCCGAGGCACTCGAGAAGATCTCGCAGGAAAAATTCGATGCAATTGTCCTTGACTACGAACTGCCCGGCATGAACGGGATCGATCTCCTCCGGATGATCAAGCGCCGGGACGACGATATCCCCGCCATCATCTTCACCGGGAAGAGCCGTGAAGAGGTTGCGATCAGGGCACTCAACTACGGGGCGGAGTATTACCTCCAGAAAAAGGGGGATCCCCGTCACAATTTCCTCGAACTCCTCTCCATGATCAGGGAGGCGGTCAGGAAGCACAGGGCAGGCCTCGAACTGAAAGAGAGTGAACGCCGCTTCCGGGAGTCCCTTGAAAATGCCCGCCTGATCGCGTTCCAGCTGGACAGGAACCTGTTCGTAATCTTCTGCAACGATTACTTCCTCGGGATTGCAGGATGCCGGAGGGAGGATGTTTCCGGACGGTCATTCGTGGAACTCTTCGTTGCCGAGGGAGAAAGGCAGAAAGTCCAGCAGATGTTCTTTTCGGCCCTCCGGGAGGAACCCGGTTCCGGCTATTTCACCTGCAGCATCAGGACCGCAAAAGCGGAAACCCGGAGGATCGCCCTCAATTGTTCAGTCCTGAAAGACTCATCGGGGAATAGTGTCGGTATAACCTGCATAGGGCAGGACATCACCGAGAAGGAGAAGGCAGAAGAGGAAAAGACCGAGTCAGAAGAGAGGCTGAAGGTGCTCTTTGAGTATGCGCCGTTCCCCTACTTCATCACCGACCTGAAGGGGACATTTCTCGACGGAAACCATGCCGCGGAACTCCTCGTGGGGTATTCCCGCAGGGAACTCATAGGCAGAAACTTCCTCGAGAGCGGGCTCCTCTCCCCGGAAGAGGTACCCAAAGCGATAGCCCTGCTTGCAAAGCACATCAGGGGTGAGGCGACGGGGCCCGAAGAGTTCACCCTGATCCGCAAGGATGGCAGTCTCGTGGTCGCAGAGATCAGGAACCAGCCGGTCAGGGTGAAGGGGCAGACCCTCGTGCTCGGGTCGGTCCATGACGTGACCGGGAGGAACGCTGCAGAAGAGTCGCTGCGGAGAGCCAATGCGAAGCTCACGCTCCTCAACATCATCACGCGCCACGACATCCTCAACACCGTGACTGCACTCCTGCTCTACATCGAACTCCTCAAGGAGAGTCCAAAAGACGATGCCCAGAAAGAGACCATCTCCAGGATCGAGATGCTTGCGCAGACCATCAAGAGGCAGATAGAGTTCACGAAAGTGTACCAGGACATCGGGATGGGAAATCCCCAGTGGCAGGCACTCGGCCCCATCGTCGAGCGTGTGAAGAATTCGATACCTCTCCCGGGAGTCACCGTGTCGCACGATACCGGGGGAATCGAGATCTATGCCGACCCCCTCCTGGAACACGTGATCCACAACCTGATAGACAACTCCCTCCGGCACGGAAATGGTGTCTCGTCCATCTGGATCACGACTCTCCAGGACGAGATGGGCTTAAAAATCGTGTACGAGGACAACGGCCAGGGTATCCCGCCCCGTGAGAAAGAAAACATCTTCAAGAGAGGATACGGGAAGAACACCGGTTTTGGCCTGTTCCTCGCCCGCGAGATACTGGGAACGACCGGACTCCAGATCAAGGAGACAGGGACATACGGGAAGGGGGCCCGGTTCGAAATCCGGGTTCCCCGCGGGCTCTTCCGCATATCCGGAAAAGGGGAAGAAGAAGAGGGCGGCGGGGAATCCGCGCCCGCGGAAATCTAAAACGAGTCGAGGTCGATGATATACCCTTCGATGAAATACCCGTCCGGCCGGAGCGCGGGGAACCCTCTCTCCATGACCCTCCTCTCCTCTCCCCCTTCCCGGAGCATGACATACTTAATCCTGTAATCCCGTGCCTTCCTGAACGCCTCGGACCGTGCATTCCTGATTTTTTCCCTGTCCTCCGGGTGGGCCAGTCCGAGAATATCCGATTTTACGATCCTGCCCTGGCAGAGCGATGCCGGGAGGAAAGAGGAAGAAGCATCCCCTGCAAGGACGTATGCCTCGTGTGCACCCTCTTTTATCCAAAACGTTGCACAGGAGAGTCTCTCCATGAGATTGTGCAGTTGCCGGCACCGTTCCCTCTCTTCGCGGTCACCGCTCCGTGAGGATACCAGGTTCTTCACCTTCACCAGGACATCGGAGACCTGTCCCCGCACGTCAGGGCTCTTTTCGAGGTAGAGGTCTGCACCGAAATTGAGTGCATCGATCACGACATCCTCGCGGCCCTTGCCGGTGAAGATGATGAAAGGGGTATCGTCACCGAGCGTTTTTACCCTCTTCATGAACTCGATCCCGTTCATCCCCGGCATTGCATAATCGGAGATGATCGCGTCGAATTTCTGGGATTTCAGGATCTCCAGTGCCTCGTCCCCGGACGTTGCCGTCGTCACGCGTATCCCGCGTCCCTTTTCAAGGAACATCTTGGTGATTTCAAGGAACTGGACTTCATCGTCCACGAGAAGAATCGATATCATTGCCACCCTCGGACAGAACCTCCCGGATCTGCCACGAGGAAAATGGAAGGTTCATTTATATAAAGCACGCGGAGGAGAGACGATCCTGCAGCCCCCTGAAAGGCTCGCAGAAGAAAGATATATGATATTTTACGCCGACACTCTGCCAATCGATGGTACCTGTGCCGGTTATTGAGGTAGGGGAAGGAGAATTCCGGTTGAATACCTTCCTCAGGACATACTGGTATCTCTTCATTTTCATTGCCTTCTTCTGTGCCATCACGATCATCCTGGGGCTCACGTTCCTCCCGGTCACAGGTACCACAGCCACGTTCTCCTTCATCGGAGTCACGTTCGACCTGCAGGTCATCAGTATTGGTGCATCCCTCCTCGTCACCTACCTCGGCGTCTCCACCATACTCTGGACGGCGTTTGAAAAACCGGTTGAACGACCCATTTTTTACTACTTCATCGGGATCGAAGCCTTCAAGAGGCTCCTCCTCCTCATCCCGCTCATCAGCCTGGTCCTCGCCCTCACGATATGGATATACACGCTGTACCCGGGGGTACTGATCGTCATTTTTGCGCTGGTTGGGTTCTGTGCTGGGCTCGTCGTTTTCTCGTCCGTCCTTGTCCTCATCAGCCGTGCTTCGAGTGTCAGGAATATCGTCATGGTCACGATTACCTACGCGCTGGCCGTGTTCTTCGCCACCCTGGGCCTCCTGCTCTTCATCGATATCCGGAGCCTTCCGGATTACTTCAGTCCCTTCACCCTCTTTCTCTTCGCCATGGGTATTGCCTCCGTCTTCTACATCCTCATGACGCTCATCTTCGAGATCATCATGCCCGTTTTTTCAAAAGTTCACTAAAAAAAAGCAGGTTGTCCCCTGGATGGTCCGGTGTTTTCCCCGCCATGACGGGGAGTTTGTATCATATACTTTGGCGTCGAT
Organism: Methanolinea sp.; assembly: GCA_030019395.1. Classification (GTDB taxonomy): domain Archaea; phylum Halobacteriota; class Methanomicrobia; order Methanomicrobiales; family Methanospirillaceae; genus Methanolinea_A. The sequence goes on from JASEES010000003.1 coordinate 97,210, forward strand.
ACTGGAAGTGAGTGACCATTCTATGAAATCGCCGGCACATTATGCCCTCGTAGTTCTGGCTTTATTTATCGTCCTCGCTGGCGGTGCAGCCGCAGCAAGGTTATCCTTTGGCGAAAGTGATAACGGAAAAACCGTTTCAGCATTTCCCGGAGACACCATCGTCCTTTCTCTCTCCGAAAATCCCAGTACCGGTTACCGCTGGGTGATGGAGACGTCCGGGTGCATTGCCCTCGTTGCAAGTTCCTATACTCCTTCGGGCACGGGCCGCATCGGGGCGCCGGGAACCCGTGTCTGGCGATTCATGGTGAACGGAACGGGGCCGGGTGAGATTTCCGCGGTGTACCGGCGACCGTGGATGCAGGATTCGGGGAGCGGGGAGAGGTTTGCCCT
>JASEES010000004.1:0-270 GCA_030019395.1 Methanolinea sp.
GTGGGGACACCGGTCGATTCATCGGTGAAAGTGACGTTGAGGGGAGCGTAACCCTCGGTCGGGTTGGCGGAGAAGTTGGCGACAGGGGTGACACAGGGCGGGAGGACGTGGATGTACTCCTGTCTGGTGGTCGAATTGGACCCGCAGTCGTTTGTCACGGTGAGGGTGACGGTGTAGACCCCCGCTTCGGTGTAAAGATGGGTTGGATTCTGGTCATCGGATGTAGCACCGTCACCGAAGTTCCAGAACCATTCAGTGGGGACACCGGTC
>JASEES010000004.1:368-93714 GCA_030019395.1 Methanolinea sp.
TCGATTCATCGGTGAAAGTGACGTTGAGGGGAGCGTAACCCTCGGTCGGGTTGGCTGAGAAGTCGGCTACCGGCATTTCGCAGGGCGGGAGGACGTGGATGTACTCCTGTCTGGTGGTCGAGTTGGATCCGCAGTCGTTTGTCACGGTGAGGGTGACGTTGTAGACCCCCGCTTCGGTGTAAAGATGGGTTGGATTCTGGTCATCGGATGTCGCACCGTCACCGAAGGACCATTGCCAGGATGTGGGGACACCGGTCGATTCATCGGTGAAAGTGACGTTGAGGGGAGCGTAACCCTCGGTCGGGTTGGCGGAGAAGTTGGCGACAAGGGGAACACAGGGCGGGAGGACATGGATGTACTCCTGTTTGGTGGTTGAATTCGGTCCGCACTCGTTGGTAACGGTGAGGGTGACGGTATAGGTCCCTTCGGCAGTATAGGTATGAACAGGGTTCTGATCCGGGGACGTTTCCCCGTCACCAAAGTCCCACGACCAGATGACCGGGTTACCAGTCGAGGTATCGGTGAAGTTGACCGTGAGAGGTACATGCCCGCTGGCCGGGTTTGCCGCGAAGTCGGCAACGGGTAGTTCACATGGTGGCGTGCAGGCATCGTCCCTTAACACGAAGAGGAATCCCCCCTGTCCCTTCGGTTCGAATGCCGGGGGATAGGGGTCTGATGACGGGAAGTTGGGAGAGTCGGTGAAACCTGTAATATAGGCTCCATCCACCCCGTCAGTCGCAACGGATGCACCATTATCGGATCCCGTACCTCCAAGGTATGTGAGATAATCGGGTCGGGTTTCAAACGGGCAGAATTTTGCCACGAAGGCATCGGTAGCCTTGGGGTCACCATTGCCAAACCGCGGCTGGAAGGGATCCACGAGCGGGAAATCGAGAGAGGCGGTTGACCCGGTAATGAAGATCGTGTTGTAGACATCTGTCGTGATGCCGGTACCCCAGTCATTGCAGGAGCCGCCCAGGTAGGTGGAATAGAGGAGCTCCCTGCCGTCGGCCGAGAGATAACTGTAGAACGCATCCATTGCGCCGCCCGAAACCGGCTGGAACGCGTTTTTCACGGGAAACACGCTCATCAGTGTCGAACCCGTGACGTGGGCATGCCCGTACGAATCCACAGCAATGGCATGACCCACGTCAATCTGCGTACCCCCGAGATAGGTCGAGTACACGAAGGTCTCTCCGCCGGGGCTCACCTTCGTGATGAATGCATCGCTCCACGTTCCCCCGCTCAGTGAAGACTGGTAAGCATCTTTGACCGGGAAGTCTTTTGAGGAGGTCTCCCCTGTGACGTATGCATTGCCGTCCCGGTCAACTGCGACGCCATTGCCGGCATCCTTCTGGTTTCCACCGATAAATTCAGAGTATACGATCTCTTTTCCATCACCCGTCAGCTTGAGGACAAAGGCATCCTGGTTTCCGCCGTACACTGTGTGAGTGGAATGGTCGATATCGGGCATCGAGAACGACGATGTGTCACCGGCAATCAGGATGTTTCCGAACCGGTCGAGGGCAAGGTCATTCCCTGAATCCGGCCTTGTCCCACCAAGGTACGTGGAAAAGACAGGATTTGATCCGTCAGGTGAGAGTTTCAGGGCAAAAGCATCTGTATCTCCGGCCAGGTAACTTTGGAGTGCATCCTTCACGGGGAAGTCCTGTGAATCCGTGACACCCGTGACATAGGCATATCCCGAAGCATCAACCTTGATCCCGTATCCGGTCTCGTTTCCACTCCCGCCGATGTAGGTGACATAGAGGGGGACTGTCCCTTCGGGATTGACTTTTACGACGATAACATCCATGCCACCTCCAAGGGGCCCGATCGATTCTCCCTGCAACGAATAGGGAGCAGGGAACGTCTCACCGGTGACAAATGCGCTTCCGTCCGGGGACACCGCAACAGAGCGGCCGTATGCAAGGCCGACACCCCTCAGGTAGACCCCGTATTTCATGACAGGATCAATGATGAGCGGGAACTCCGGGTCATAGGACCCTGTCGAGAAACCAACCCGGTTGTTGCCGTGCAGGGCAAACGAAACGTCCCTTGGAACGACTTGCCCGTCAATGACCTGGTATGCAACCGGGGGATATTCGAGCAGGTCTCCTGCCGGGGTCTGGATACGGAGTGCCCCCTCGTCTGTCAGGGAGAGACCTGACACGCCCCTGTATTCAATGATGATAGAATCCGGAGACGCACCGGGGGCTACCGTAAAGACGCTCTTTATCCCGTCCGATGTTCCACAATATTCCAGGTCAATACCGGGATACAGGTCGCGGTAAAGGATCGCTCCGTAAGTGGGAACATCCGTGTACCACGACGAGGGATCTTTTCCGAGCAGGAAGTTCACCGTGCTTTCACGCGGGAATAGTCCTGTCATTTCAGGATCAGGATCTGCTCCATAAAATGAATAACCAAGACTGGTCGTCCGGAATGTCTGTCCGTCAGGCGTGACGAGCTTTATCGACACACCGCCGGGGGCAAAGAAGAGAGACCCGCCGTCCGTGAGGACGATGTATTCCACGCCATCGTCGCTCTGTCCGGCATTTTTCACAAATTGCAGGGGAATAGCCTGTGTACCCCCCTGCACTCTTCCCTGGTCCTGACCTTGTGCCGGGTCCACCTGCCGGACCGGCATCAGCGTGGATTCTCCGGAGGGGTCAACCGGGAAGGGTACCTGGGAAGCGGAGATCACGCTGACAAGGACAAGGCTGAGTATAACGAAGCATGCGAGCCCTTTCGACCTCATATAAACCCTGTACAGTGACTGGAGTAAGTCACCCTATATAAAACTATTGGCAAAAATGGACAATCCGGACTCTGTTTTTCGATTCGTCACTGTAAAAAGTCGCATGTTTCCCGAAGGGTTTCCATCTTCGCGCATCCCGCACCCCCTCATTCAATCCTCATTTTCCCCGTTTTCGATGCCACGTACCAGCATCCTGACATATCCCATCACGGGAACCGGCACTCCCCTTCTTGCATGAATATGGATATGTGCACAGCAGTCTAACATTGGGGTACCAGGCCGCACTTTATGGCAGGGTAACCATCGTATCAGCAGGGCATGATGTTCCAGAGGGTTTTTGCAGCGGAGTTCAATGCTGCGACGGTGCAGTTTTCACGCGAAGGTATGGCCGAACCTGCAGTGCTCACACCGGGAGGTGCACTCCTCACCCTGGTCTTTGCCAGCGGGGCCCTCCTTGAACGGCAGGGGTGCGGGAACGAAACGGTTCGTGCCCGGATGGCTGACCCGACCGGGGCATTCTCCCTCCAGGCAGATCCCCAGTCACCGGATGCAAGGGCCACCCTCTGTTCCCTCGAGACACCGTGCTTTGCCACCGTGGTCGGAAAACCATTCCTCGCCGGGACAGGACGACCTGCCCCGTGCATCCTCAGGGTTCTCGACATCAGGGCAGCAGACCGCTATACAAGGGATACATGGGTGCTCCGGACGGCGGAAGCAACCCTGGACCGTCTCGAAAGGATCGGTGCAGCACTCCGGTGTGGCAATGAGGATCCTCTCGTCAGGGCGCTCGTGACCTCGTACGGCCTTAATTCCGCCCGTCTGTGTTCCCTTGCCGGAACCGTGAGGGATGCGGTGCAGAGCGTGCAATCCCAAAGTCCTCCGGCAAAATCGGAACTCAGTCCCGAATCGGTCGTCCTCGCGATAATGAAAGAACACGGGGGGAAGGAGGGGATAACCCTCGAAGAGATTGTCAGGAGAGCCGCGAACCATGGTCTTACCCATCAGGACGTCCTGAGCGCTGTCGAAGTTCTCTGCAGGGAAGACGAGTGTTACCAGCCGAGCCGGGGAACCTTCAAGCTCTTATGAAAATGGAATTTTTACCGGATGGCCCGGCCCTCGTTGTGGAGAACCGGGAAAGAGTCCTCGTGGCAGGCGATCTTCACCTGGGAATCGAGCCGTCCCTCTCCCGCCAGGGTGTCCATATCAGGAGCAGGAGCAGGGAGAGAATCGATCGGCTCATTGCCTGCATCGAGTCGGCAGGGCCGGACACGCTCGCCCTCCTCGGGGACATCAAGCACGGCGTGCCCTTCACGACCCGGCAGGAGATGCGGGAAATAAGGGATTTTTTCGACGAAATCCGGTCGATCATTCCGTTCTTCGTCCTCCCGGGAAACCACGACCCGGGTATCGAGGAGTTCCTCCGGCCCGATGAACTGTTCCCCCGCGACGGCGCACTCGTCGATGGAGTGGGGTACCTCCACGGTCACACGTACCCTAACCCGGCCCTCCGGGGACACCTGATCCTGGCAGGGCACCACCACGTCATGGTCTCGGTCAGGGACGAGGTTGGCTGTGCCCTCAGGGCAGCAGGATACCTGCTTGCCAGGGTGAACGAGACCTGCCTTCAGTTCCCCCCCGGTGGCGATGAGTCCGGGACGGTGACCCGGGCACTCTTTGTGCCTGCCTTCTGCGAACTCGCAGGGTACGATATCCAGCACATGATAAGGGACCCCATCAGCCCCCTTTCCCGCTGCATCGACATCCCGACATCCGAACTATTCCTCTCCGACGGGACTTTTCTGGGTCCCCTCTCTCTCCTGGAGGAGGATACCAATGATTCCGAACCTTGATCCGAGGGTGAGCCAGCTGGTCAGGGACCGGGGTTTTACCCGCCTGTCTCCAATCCAGCAAGCAGCCATCCCTCTCGTGAGGGAAGGAAAGAACCTCATCCTCATCGCGCCGACGGGCACGGGAAAGACAGAGAGTGCCATGATACCGGTCTTTGACGCGATGCTTACCGGAAAGGGACAGGGTATCACGACGCTGTACATCACGCCGCTCCGGGCCCTGAACAGGGATATGCTCTCCCGGCTCTCGTGGTGGTGCAGCAACCTCGGTTTTTCCGTCGGAGTCCGGCACGGGGACACAACCCAGACCGAACGGAGGAAACAGGCACTCTCCCCGCCCGACCTCCTCATCACGACTCCCGAGACCCTCCAGGCGCTCCTGATGGGCAGGGTGATGAGGAAGAACCTCGCGGGCGTTCGGTATGTTGTCGTTGACGAGATCCACGAGCTGGCGGGGAGCAAGAGGGGGGCACAGCTTGCCGTTGCACTCGAGCGTGTGCGGGAGTACGCGGGAGAATTCCAGAGGATAGGTCTTTCGGCGACGGTGGGAAATCCCCGTGATATCGGGCAGTTCCTCTGCGGGAGGAGGGAATTTTCGGTAGTCTCCGTCCCTGTTGCAGAGAGTCTCGACATCCGGGTGGAATTTGCCGGGGATTCATTCGATTCGCAGTGCGACTGGATATCGGGGGCAATCGACAGGCATTCGTCCACCCTCATCTTCGTGAACACCCGGGTAACCGCTGAGGCACTCGGTCACCGCCTGTACCCGAGGGGAGACGTCGAGGTGCACCATGGGTCGCTCTCGCGGGAGGTGAGGATCGAGGCCGAGGAAAGGTTCAGGAAGGGGGACGTCCGCTGCCTCATCGCAACCTCATCGATGGAACTTGGAATCGATATCGGGCGGATAGAACACGTCATCCAGTTCGGCTCTCCCCGCGAGGTGATGAGGCTGGTGCAGAGGGTCGGGAGGGCCGGGCACCAGCTGGACGTTGTGTCGAGGGGAACAGTCCTTTCCACCGGGTTTGACGATCTCCTCGAGTCACTCGTGATTGCACGACGGGCGCATGCAGGACAGATCGAAGAGGTCACCATTCCGGTAAACGCAGCAGATGTCCTCGCCAACCAGATCGCTGCCCTTGCAGTCGAGTACCGGGAGATCCCGCTGCCGAAGGTGAAAGAGATCGTGGGCAGGAGTTACCCGTTTCTCGATGCAGGAGACCTTGTCGACGAGGTATGTGCCCAGATGGCAGAGCACCACCTGATCAGGATCGACGGCGACCGGGTACGGTCATCGGCCCGTTCACGCAGATACCTCTCCGGCAACCTCTCGATGATCCCTGACGAGCGCAAGGTGACAGTCTTTGACATGGTATCGCGCAAGACCGTCGGCACGCTCGATGAGTCATTCGTTGCCGGTTTCATCCATACGGGCGTGGTCTTCGTCACGAAGGGACAGCTCTGGAGGGTCCTTAACATCGACGAAGGGAGGATCACCGTGGAACCGGCGCGGAAGGTAAAGGGAGAGATCCCGTCCTGGGAGGGAGAGCAGATACCGGTCCCCTTCTCGATTGCCCGCGAGGTCGCCATGCTCCGGCGGACAAGGGACTTTTCGTCCTATGCAGCGGGAAAGGATCCGGCTTCCTTTGCAGCGAGATTCCTCGAGGAGATGGACAGGAACCGGACCCCCGTCCCGGATGATACCCTGATTTCCCTCGAGAACGTTCCGGACGGTGTTGTATGCAATGTCTGTGCGGGCCACAAGGCCAACGAGGCCCTTGCCCGCGTCCTCTCCATCCTGCTTTCAGCCCGTTTCGGGACAACAGTCGGGATCGAGATCGATGCCTACCGCATTTTCCTTCGCCTTCCCCCCGCGGTAAAGGCAGCTGACGTGAAGGAGACGCTGCTTTCCCTCGACCCTGCGCACTTGGAGGGGATCCTCCAGCTTGCGATGAAGCGGACAGCACTTTTCAAGTGGAAAATGGTCCAGGTGGCAAAGAAGTTCGGGGCGATTGACCCGGATGCAGACTACGAGAAGATCTCGGTATCCCGTCTCATCGAGACATTCGAGGGGACGGTCGTCCAGAAAGAAGCGTACCGTGAACTCTTCTCGGTCTATATGGACGTTCCGGCAGCGGCCCGGATCGTCTCCCTCGTGCGGGAGGGAAGCATCAGGGTCGCGATCTCGCACCAGAGCCTGATTGGAGCCGCAGGTCTCTTTTCATCCCGTGACATGATCCCTCCCCCGGCTGCTGACCAGGCGGTCATCGCAACACTTCGGCGCCGCATTGACCAGCAGGAGATCATCCTTTTCTGCATGAACTGCAGGAAGTGGAAGAGCCGGACGGTGGTCAGCCGCGTGCCCGACCCTCCCCGGTGTCCCCGATGCCAGGCACGCCTGATAGCGGTTCTCAAGCCCTGGGAAGAACCCCTCATCGCGCAGGTATCGAAGAAACAGAAGACCGAAGAGGATCGTGCCATCGAGATGAAGCTCCTGAAAAATGCAAATCTCGTCCTGTCGAGCGGCCGGAAGGCAGTAACTGCCCTTGCCGCACGGGGTGTCGGCCCCGAGAACGCTGCCCGGATCCTCTCGACTTTGACCGAGGGAAATGCATTCTACACAGAGATTATCCGGGCGGAGCGCAATTACATCCGGACGCGGAAGTTCTGGTGAGATCAGGAGACCATCCCGATGGTCTGTTCGAGGAGGTCAGCACCCCGCCGGATTTCATCGAGGTTCTTCCCCCCGGTAAGGATTATTTTTCCGGAAGAAAAGAGCAGCGCGACGATCCTGGGGTCTTTCAGGCGATAGACAAGCCCCGGGAACTGCTCCGGTTCGTACTCTATGTTTTCCATGTTCAGGGTGACGACGAGCTTGTTGAGGTTGATGATCTTTCCGGCATCGTAGGAGCAGACTATGTTGGTGATGGTCACGAGCGGGCGGGAGTGAACCCTGACACCCGCATCCTTCATTGCACTGACGATCCGGGAAATTGCCTCGTCCAATGCTTCCTTTTCCCGGAGCCCCGTCAGGACGATCTTGCCCGATGAAAAAACAAGGCAGACCGCCTTTGGTTTTTCAAGCCGGAATACTGCACCGGGGAACCTTTTCCTGTTCAGCATGCAGTTCTCTATCCGGGAGGAGATCTCTGCGAGATCGATGGAATCAGCAATGGACCCTGAAGCAACGATGTTTTCGATCTTCAATGAACGGTTTTCCGTCCCCGGCATCGTGTAAGTACATCCCCCTTGCCCACGATAAGGGTAATGGGATACCTTTATCTTTTTACCGGAACCGTTTTCCCGGAGCAAATGGGCAGGTTAAAATCCGTGGAAAGAGACCTTTGAGGGATATCATGGAGGGAATCCCGGCAGCAAAAGGGGATTACGAGGACCTTTGCAGGAACTTTTCGATCACAGTCCCCCGGTACTACAACTTTGGCTACGATGTTATCGATTCATGGGCACAAAAAGACAGGAACAAGCTCGCGATGATATGGGTCAACCAGGAGGGATGCGAGAAGAAATACTCCTTCCGTGACCTGAAAAATCTCTCGAACCAGGCAGCAAACATCCTGATCAAGTACGGTATCCAGAAGGGTGACCGCGTCCTCCTCATCATGCCCCGCATCCCGGAGTGGTGGGTTTTCATGATAGCACTGATCAAGCTTGGTGCAGTGGTCTGTCCCTGCCCGACGATGCTCACCCCAAAGGACATCAGGTACCGTCTGAATGCCGGGAAGTTCAAGATGGTCATTACAATCAAGGAACATGTGGAGAAGGTCAACGAGGTTGCCGACGACTGTCCCTCCCTTACGTGCCGGTTCCTGGTCGACGGCGAGCTGCCGGGATGGATCAGTTACCCTGTCGAACTGCACTATCCTGCCCCCGTGTCCCACCATTCGGTGAGCATGCCTGTCGGGAAGAAGACGCTATCCTCCGACCCGATGCTCATATATTTCACGTCAGGGACAACCGGCGAGCCCAAGATGGTCCTGCATGATCACTCCTACCCCCTCGGGCACCTCGTCACGGCCGGGCTCTGGCAGGACCTGACTCCCCACGACGTCCACTTCACGTACTCGGATACCGGGTGGGCAAAGTGCGCGTGGGGAAAGATATTCGGCCAGTGGATAATCGGCGCATGCCTGTTCATCTACGATGCACGTGGCAAGTTCAAGGCAACCGAGCTCCTCCCGCTGATGGAAAAGTACGAGATCACAACGTTCTGCGTCCCGCCGACCATCTACCGCATGTTGATCCTTGCCGATCTCGAGAAGTTCGACCTCCGCGAGCTCCGCCGGTGCGTGAGTGCAGGGGAACCGCTCAATCCCGAGGTCGTGCGGGTGTGGCAGGAAGGTACGGGACTCCCTATTGCCGAAGGGTATGGCCAGACCGAGACAGTCTGCTGCATCGGGACGTTCCGGGGTATGAAGGTGAAACCGGGCTCGATGGGAAAACCGGCACCCGGGTGGCAGATCGAGCTCCATGACGATGAGGGGAGACCCGTTGCCCAGGGAGAGGTGGGCCGGATTGCAATCAGACTCGACCCCCGCCCCGTGGGCCTGTTCGTCGGGTACCTCGATAACGACCAGGCAAATGCCGAATCCTTTGTCAACGGCTTTTACTACACGGGTGACAAGGCATTCATGGACGAGGAAGGATATTTCTGGTTCGTCGGCCGCGACGATGATATCATCAAGAGCTCGGGGTACCGTATCGGTCCGTTCGAGGTCGAGTCCGCGCTCCTCGAACACCCGGCAGTTGCAGAATCGGCCGTCGTCGGTTCCCCTGACCTCATCCGGGGGACGATCGTGAAGGCTTTCATCGTCCTCAAGCCGGGATTCGAACCGTCGGAGAGGCTTGTGAAGGATATCCAGGCGTTTGTCCGGAAGAATACCGCGCCTTACAAGTATCCCCGTGCCATCGAGTTCGTTCTTGACCTGCCAAAGACACTCTCGGGAAAGATAAAGCGGAACGAACTGCGCAGGATGGAGATGGAAAAGTTCAACAACTCGCACTGAACGATCCCTCCCCCTTTTTTTCATTCCCAGCCCTCCCCAGCCCTCGTTTTCTTCTCCAGGTCTTCATGATAACAGGGTCCGGGGGAGAAACGGATGCAGCAGAGTCTCTCCCGGAGAAAAAAAGACACCTTAATGATTCATCTGCCCCCATGATCTGGTTCATATGGCTGCCGCGGAGCACAATATGCACAATTACCAGGAGGTTTACGACCATTTTTCCCTGGAAGTGCCGGAGTACTACAATTTTGCATTTGACGTCATCGACAGGATTGCGGAGAAGGACCGGAACCGGCTGGCAATGATCTGGGTGAACCAGGAGGGGAAAGAAAAGACGTTCACGTTCCGCCAGCTGATGAACCTCTCGAATTCTGCCGCCAACATGCTCCTCAAGTACGGTATCAAGAAGGGGGACCGTGTCATCATCATGCTCCCCCGGGTCCCCGAGTGGTGGATATTTGCACTGGCCTGCATCAAGCTCGGCGCGGTCTTCTGTCCCTGTCCGACGATGCTCACACCAAAGGATCTCAAGTACCGTATCAATGCCGCAAAGATCAGGATGGTGATCACCGACCGGGAGAATGCCGGAAAAATCGAGGAGATATGCAGCAGCTGCCCGACGCTCCAGTCCCGCCTTGTTACCGATGCCGAGCTGCCCGGATGGATCAGCTACACGGTTGAACAGGAATACCCTGCCCCGGTCTCGCGGAAGCTTGTTTCCATGACGGGCATGGAAAGGACGAAGGCTACGGACCCGCTCGTCATCTACTTTACGTCCGGGACGACCGGCGAGCCCAAGATGGTCCTGCACGACCATGCCCTTCCCCTCGGGCACGTGACAACCGGGCGGTTCTGGCTGGACCTGACTGAAAACGACCTCCATTTCACCCTTGCAGACACAGGGTGGGCCAAGTCTTCATGGGGCAAGTTTTTCGGACCGTGGATCCAGGGGGCCTGCATCCTCGTGTACGATATTCGTGGTAAGTTCAAGGCAACCGAGCTCCTGCCCATCCTCGAGAAGTACGAGGTGACGGTTTTCTGCGCACCGCCGACGGTCTACCGCATGCTGATCCTCGCAGACCTCAAGAAGTACGACCTCAAGGAACTGCGCCACTGCGTGAGTGCGGGAGAACCGCTCAACCCCGAGGTCATCCGGGTCTGGAAAGAGGGGACAGGTCTCCAGATTTACGAGGGATACGGGCAGACTGAACTCGTGCTTGTCATCGGGACTTTTCCCTGCATGGAACCAAAGCCCGGGTCGATGGGAAAGCCCGCACCCGGATGGCACATAGAGCTCCATGACGAGGAAGGAAAACCCGTTCCGCCGGGCGAGGTGGGGAGGATCGCCATTAAGGTGAAACCGCGTCCGGTGGGACTCTTCGAGGGCTACCTTTACGACAAGGAGGCAACTTCTGCCGTTTTTGTCGGTGACTACTATTACACCGGGGACAAGGCATACAGGGACGATGACGGGTACTTCTGGTTCGTCGGGAGGGACGATGACGTGATCAAGAGCTCGGGCTACCGCATCGGACCATTCGAGGTCGAGTCTGCCCTGCTCGAGCACCCCGCCGTCAAGGAGGCCGCAGTCATCGGGTCACCGGACGTCATCCGCGGCATGATCGTCAAGGCATTCATCGTTCTGAAGGATGGCTACCAACCCACCGACCAGCTGGCAAAGGATATTCAGAAGTTCGTGAAGAAAATCACTGCCCCCTACAAGTATCCGCGGGCAATCGAGTTCGTGGATGACCTGCCCAAGACAATTTCAGGCAAGATACGGAGGAACGTCCTCAGGGAGAGGGAGATGAGGGCAAAATCGGGCCAGGAAAACCTGTCCGGCGGGAAAGAAGGAACGGGATAGTCCGGGGTTCATCCGGTTTTACCACATCTTTATTTTCCCGGGCGACCAAAAAGTAGGAGGAGCGAGGGTAGCCAAGCCAGGTCAACGGCGCTAGATTCAGGGTCTAGTCTCGCAGGAGTTCTTGGGTTCAAATCCCATCCCTCGCATCAGGATCTTCTTTTTTAAAAGAAAAATAATCGGGTTTTCCCTACTCTCTCCCCACATACAGGAGGGCAAGGCCTGCCAGGACTCCCAGGACGGCCATAGCAGGAGAGAGGGGGGATTTCGTGGGGACCGTGGTGGGAACCGGCGTAAGTCCGCCGATGACGGATGCAGTCTGACCCCCGCTCACCTGGACTGTATACTGGAAATCCTGGTATCCGCTCATCCGGAGCATGACAACATGGGAGCCTGCCGGGACGTTATGGATGGTGAGAGGTGCAAAACCCTCGTAGGCGTTATCGAGGTACACTTCTGCTCCCGACGGCGAGGACTCGACGGATACATCCCCCGTGGACGGGGTAACAGAACCGGGGGTCAGTACTGCAGAGACGGTGACCGTCTTTCCGGCCAGAACCGTTACGTCTGCAGAATAGTCCTTATACCTGTTCTTCAGAAGGGTAACCGTGTGGGTACCGGGTGCGACTCCCGTGATATCGAAGGGGTTTCTCTCGTTCGTCGTACCACGGTAATTCCCGTCGAGGTAAATGGCAGCACCGTCCGGGACCGATGTCACGACGATATCCCCTGTGGTCGGCTGGTAGACCGGGGTGAGCGTCACGGAAAATGAAGACTGGCTCCCGCTCTCAATTTCTACGGTACGCGTATAGTCCTGGTAGCCCGAGAGGTGGAGGCGGACTGCATGCCGTCCCGTGGAAAGCGAGCCGATTGTCAGCGGTGTATATCCCCTGTAGATCTCGTCGACATAGATTTCGGCACCCGAAGGCGACGATGTAACCCGGAGGGACCCGGTCGTCTGCATGGGAGAGAGCGAGGCACTCACGCTCGATGTCCCGCCGGCAGCCACGTTGACCGATGTGCTGTAAGGGAAGTAGCCGTAGAGTGCAAGTTCGACGGTGTGGTAACCGGGAGGAACATACCGGAACGTGCCCGGCGTCACGAGTGTTTCGCCGCCGTCGAGCCGTGCAATTGCGCCGGCGGGCGAAGAGGTCACCTGGATGGAGCCTGTCTGGACGACAGGTTCGAGATTTGCAGTGACCTCAATCGTCTGGCCTGCTGCGGGGTTCCGGGAGTAGGTCTGGATCCAGGTCTTGTAGCCCTGCCTGCTGACGGAAATGGTATGCGACGGAGAGGCTGTCGTGTAGACTTCTGCAACGATCGGGGTCTCGCCGAGGTACTTCCCGTCGAATATCACGTCGGCCCCCGATGGCACCGAGTTGATGGAGAAGTAACCGACATCCCCGCCGATGTATCCCGGAAGGGTTACTGCTTCAGTGACAGCCTGTGTCTCTGCGGGTGTCACGGGTCCGGGGAGGGTCTCTTCTGCCCCTGCGGGAAGAGTGACCAGGAATAACAGGATCGATACGAGAAGGATGGTCATAACCGGTTTCATATGTCAACACACTCTGGAATAAATTCCGGATGGAAATCAGCAGCGGGCATCATTAACATTTGCCCGGGCTTTCCATGCAGAGCCCGGGGCTCCCTCGCGATCCTGCATGGTTCCCTGCCGGAAAAAAGGAGGAGAATAGTCACATCTTCCCGGGCGCGGAACTAAAGTATCATCTGTTATCGTGTGGAATCTCTTTCAAATGACACCCGCCCCTCACGCATGTGACCTCGTCCTCCGTGACGTTTCCCTCCCCGGCGGAAGGGTCGCCGATATCTCGATCAGGGACGGGAGGGTCTGCCACGTGGGTGCCGCTCTTGCCTCATCCCGGGTGGTCCCCTGCAGGGGAAAGATCGTCCTTCCGGGGGCAATCGACATGCACGTCCACATGCGGGGAAGGTCCCAGAAGGAGAAGGAGGACTGGACGAGCGGAAGCAGGAGTGCCCTTGCCGGGGGGGTCACTGTCGTCGTTGACCAGCCGAATACTGTTCCCCCGCTCAACACGCCTGAATCGTTTTCCGAGCGGGTCAGGGAAGCACGGGAAGGGTCACTCTGTCACTTTGCCATCAATGCCGGTGTCGTGCCGGGAACAGACCCCTCCCCGCTCTGGTCTGCAGGGGCGATGGCATTCGGCGAGGTATTCACTGCTGCCTCCAGTTATGGCTCCGGGCTGACACCCGCTGAATTAGCGATGGTTCTTGACTCGGTTGGAGCCATCGGGGGGCTCTGCACCATCCACGCAGAGGAGGTGGGAAGGGGAGATGACCGGGACCTGCGTTCCCACCATGCCATCCGGTCACCCGATGGTGAAGCACGCGTGGTGGAAGACGTCAGGAAAATGAACCGGAAGGGGTGCAGGCTCCATTTCTGCCACCTGAGTTCCACCGTTTCCGTTCTTCGTGCAGGGGACGCGACAGTCGAGGTAACCCCGCATCACCTCTTTCTCGCCCTCGATGACTTTGCTGCAAGGGACCCCCGCGGGAAGGTCAATCCCCCCCTGAGGCCGGAAGTGGTCAGGAGGGAACTCTGGTCCGTCTGGGAAAGGATCGATGTCCTTGCATCCGACCATGCCCCCCACACCGTGCAGGACAAGGAACAGCCATTCACCGACGCACCGGCAGGTATCCCCGGTGTGGAGACGATGGTCCCGCTTGCACTTGCTGCCTGCCGGAGGAAAAAGATCTCCCTTTCGACCCTCGTGGAGAAGACGAATCTCAACCCTGCCCGCATCCTGGGCATACCCCCTGCCGGGTTTTCGGTCGGCGACAGGGCGGACTTTGCGGTTTACCCGAGGCACGAGTCCAGAATCATTGCCGACGAACTCCACTCGCGGGCAGGGTGGACTCCCTTCGAGGGAATGCCTGCAATATTCCCCGAAACGGTTGTCATGGCCGGGGATATCGTTTACAGGAACGGGGCATTCGGGACGGGCAGACCGCGGTGGTTCATGGGAAGGGGATATATACACGGCACGCAGAGAGAAAATGGTGCCGATACAGCACGGCCATAGGTCCCCGGGGGACCATCTGGCGGGATGCCTGGGGGTGAACCACGGGACAACCCGGTCGTGCGACAGGCACCGCCCGGTAATGGGCAAAACGGGGGAGGGATGGCAGCATGCCACCGATGATCCGCAGTTGTTAATGCCGGGCGACATAACCTGTTTTCTGTATGGATGATTACAGGGGCGCCCTCACACCGACCCGCGAAGGCACGGTCATCACACTCGATGTGACAGCCGGAGCAAAGGAAACTGCTTTTCCGCATGGGTATAATGCCTGGAGAAAGAGCATTGTTTTTCTGGTACGAGAACCGCCGGAGGGTGGAAGGGCCAACGCGGAAATCGTGAAGGTCATCTCGCAGTTATTCTCCCTCCCTTCGTCCCGGGTCAGGATTCTCTCGGGTGCATCGTCGCACAGGAAAAGGGTGCTCGTCGAGGGCCTGGACCAGGAGAAGGTCCTTGCGATCCTCTCGGGCCACGGGAGCTCCGGGTGAAGACATTTCCTGCCAGCCGGGCGTTCTGAAAAAATATATTCATATCATATAAAATATAACGTATATTTGTCACATGACTGATGCAGGATTCTCACATGGCAGACGTTACGTGACACGTCATGATTCACGGAGTGGAGTGAATGTACTCCAGCGATACCACGAAGTACTTAATTCATATTCACCTCGATGCAGAGGGGGTGGTCGAGAAACCTGACGTAGTGGGGGCCATTTTCGGCCAGACTGAAGGTTTACTCGGCGAAGACCTCGACCTGCGTGACTTGCAGAGGACAGGGCGGCTTGGAAGGATAGATGTCCAGGTCACCAGTAAGAAGGGGGAGACGAAGGGGGAGATATACATAGCTTCGTCCCTTGACAGGGCAGAGACGGCAATCCTTGCAGCATCCTTCGAGACGATCGATCGGGTGGGTCCCTGCGCTGCAAAGGTCCGCGTCGAATCGATCGAGGATATCCGCGTCAGCAAACGGAAGCAGGTCGTTGCCCGTGCCAAGGAACTGCTCCTGGATGCTTTCGAGGATGGATCGATTGACAGCACCCTCTTAATCGACGAGGTTCGCGAGAGCATGAGGATGGAGAAGATCGGAACGGTCGGGGAAGACAAGCTCCCTGCCGGTCCCAACGTCCTCGAATCGGATGCGATCATCATCGTCGAGGGGAGGGCAGACGTGCTCAACCTCCTCCGGTTCGGCATCAAAAACGCGGTGGCCGTGGAAGGGTCCCGGATCCCGCGCACCATCATCGAGCTCTGCGAGAAGAAGACAGCTACAGCGTTCTTCGACGGAGACAGGGGTGGAGACCTGATCCTGCGCGAGCTCCTCCAGGTTGCTGAGATCGACTTTGTCGCTTATGCACCCCGCGGAAAGAGTGTCGAGGACCTCTCCCGGAAAGAGATCGTCAAGGCCCTCAGGAACAAGATCCCGGCCGATTACATCCGCGAGGAGCCGGTCGGGGAGGAGGACGACGAAAAGACCCCGCAGCTTAATCCTGCAGGAGTTCCCGACGAGGGCGCCCCGGCCGGGGAGGGGGCGGTCCAGCGGAAGAAACGTGAGCCAAAGGCACACCAGGCTTCAGCGGCAGAGAAGACAGGTCCCCGGACACTTTCAGAGCACCTCTCCGAGGTGAGGGGACAGCGCATGGCACGTTTTCTCTCGTCTGAGTACACGGTCCTGCGGGAAGTGAAACTTGACGACGTCGAGCGGACCCTCGAGGAGCTGAACGGGAACGCACGCGGACTTGTCATCGACGGCGAGGTGACCCAGAAGATGATCGACCGCATGGTCGGAAAGGGGTTTGAATATGTCGCAGCCAGGGGGTACAAGGGCATAATCAAGCGCCCTCTCTCCATGAGGCTCCTTAAAATCACCTGATTTTTTTCCCGGAGTTACCTATTTATCCCCTCCACGCATATTCTCCTTTCCGGAAGTGAGTGTATGCACAAGGAGGAACTGATCACGCTTCACCAGATGCTCTCTGAGATCAAGGACTACTTCGAGTCGATCAACTCGGACCTGAAGTTCAGCAACTATTACTCACTCAAAATTAACCCGTCGCAACTGCACAAGAGCAAGATGGAACACAAGTATGCCATCTTCGTCCTCGGCAACGAGCTTGCAGATGCGATGAAGGAGGTCGAGTTCTCTGCGTCCGGAAGGATATCGGCACGGATGAGGGAGCTTGCCGCAAAGACACTGAAGGAAATGGAATACGTTCAATAACCTTTTTTTCTGCACCCGTCTGGCAGGACCAGTTACTTTCGTCCCATTCTCTCCTGTTCGAGGAGGTACTCTGCCAGGAGTCCGGGAATATTAACCCCCATGCAGTGCCAGTTCGGGGTGCCGTTCACCTCGAGGACGCAGTAATCGTCTCCCCGGCGGAGAAGATCGACACCCCCGTAATCCACCCCGACGGCACGTGCAGCGGCGACAGCACGGTCTGCCATCAGGGAATCGATCAGAACGGGCCTTCCTGTACCTCCCTGGTGAATGTTATGGGCGAGCGTGTCGGAAACCCGCTCGATCGCCCCCACGGCCTCCCCGTCGATGACGAAGACGCGGAAATCCCTGTCGTTTGGGACATATTCCTGCAGGTAGTAGGGAGGCGGCCCAAGGTCCCGGGGTGACTGCACGAGAATGATTCCATGCCCGTCGTAGCCGTATACGGGCTTTGAAACGACCTTCTTGTGCCGGGAGAGAAAAGCAGCCGCGGTCTCCCGGGACTGGGTAAAGCAGGTTTCCGGTGTCGGGATACCGCGCCGCACGAGGAGGGTGCTCGTCAGGACCTTGCTTGCACAGGTGAATATTGCAAGGGGAGAATTGATGACCCTGTTATCCACGGATAGCGCGTTGACGACCTCGAACTGGACCTCGTCCTGGGCAAGCCCGCAAACCCATATGAGCGAGTCGGATAGTCCCGTCGCAAAGGGATCGATATCTGCCGGATCGATGAGCGCGTAGTCCCCGCCCCGCCTCGTTATCTCGCGGGCGACCATTGATGTCGAGTTGTCACCGGGGGTATCGGTCGGTTTGGGGATGATATGGATCATGGGTCTCCCAGAAGATTGTGCAGTGGCAGTATTTGGGACTGCAGGTGTATTAAGTGTGCTTTGTATCCTTCGCGGAAGTGGTTCGTGAAAAGGGGCGTTACATTCTTTTCCGGTCTGTACCATATTTTTCCGGTATGCGGTACTATCCCGACCCGGCAAGGGATATCGATCTCCGGCGCGTAAACCGCGCCATCGAGGAGGCCTTTGCAGAGCACGCGCGGGGACACGTGCAGATGCCCCCCAAGCTCTACGTGACTCTCGAAAAGGGGGATTTCAGGACGATGCCGGCATACATCCCGTCCCTTGGTATTGCCGGCGTGAAGATCGTCAATGTTCACCCGGGTAATCCTTCCCTCGGACTTCCCACGGTCATGGCGCTCACGGTCATTCTCGACGTGGAGACGGGGCGCCCGGAGTCCATACTGAATGCAACGGGTCTGACCGATCTCCGGACGGGGGCCGCAGGGGCAGTCGCTGCAAAGTACCTTTCGCCGAAGCGGAAGGTCCGGCTCGGGCTTGTCGGTTCAGGGCGGCAGGCCCGTGCACAGGTCATGGCGATCGGGCAGGAACTTTCCATCACCGAAGTACTCGTATGGAGCAGGAACAGGGCGAATGCCGAAAAGTTCTGCGAAGACCCCCTCTTGCCGGAGTGCCGGAGCGAAGACCTCAAAACGGTCTGCGACTGCGATATCCTTGTCACGACAACACCATCCCGGGAACCGCTGGTCATGGACCGTTGGATATCCGGGGGAACGCACATCAACGCAATCGGTGCAGATGCACCGGGCAAGCAGGAACTCGACCCCGCGATCCTCCGGAGAGCGACGGTTTTCGTGGATGACCCTGCACAGGCGATCCACTCGGGCGAAATCAACGTCCCCATTGCAAAAGGTCTCTTTGACCCCGGGCGCATTGCAGGAACCCTGGGAGAGGTTGTCATCGGCAGAAAAGGCCGGAAGAGCCCGGACGAGATTACCGTCTTTGACTCAACAGGCCTTGCCATCCAGGACCTTGCCATCGCTGCCATCGCGATGGGTTCGGCAGAGGCAATCGACCTGCCGTTTCTTTAGCATTCAACCGGCGTTCCGGAACTGTCGGGGATTGGAATAGCTTACAGGGCATATAACAGCTGGAAACCCCGGGTTCCCCCCAAAAAAAGGGGAAAAGGAATCCTGTATCGTTCAGCAGTGTGCTCAGGTATCGAGCGGTTTGCTCCACTTCTTCCAGACAACTTCCCTGTACACGGGACCGCTGTTATAGGTACAGAACGGGATGAGGATTCCGTCCGGTGTCGCATAATGGATACAGCAGCGCTGGACGCGGGAGAGGTCGTAATTGTACCGGTCCATGAAGTGCATGGTCCCGACAAAAAGTGCATTCCAGTGGAACTCGCGGAGCGCATCGAAATTATGGAATATGAGTGTCTTTCCGAGGAGCTTCCAGAGGTCACGTCCGGTCTTGTACTCGTCTTTCTTAACGGAATGGTTGAGCTGGGAGATGGTCTCGAACAGGGCGCGGTACTTCATGAGGAAACCACCTTTTTTCAGTTTTTCCGCGGTCTCGTTGAGGGCCGAGAGGAAGTTCTCGACGTCGACCATCCGGTTGACAGGGGTCAGCCCGTCGTCATTGACAAAAACGTATGTCGCAGCCCCGCAGTGCTGGTGTGCCGTGAACCGAATCTGGGGTTTTCCCGTGAAGGCTTCGACGAAATCCGATATGGGGACAACGCAGGGAACAGGGTAGAAATCGTCTTTCTTGATAATCCCGCTTGTCTGGCTCTCGATATCCTGGAGGAGCTCTGGTATTGTTATCCTCTCGCGGGCCACGTCTTCCTCGCTCGCTGCCCCGGTAAATGCTATCGGCTGGAAATTGACGCCCCTCACGACCCTGATATGGTCTGCTGCAAACCGGATGATCGCACCAACCTCGTGGTCGTTTCGTCCCTTGATGATTGTCGGGACGAGGACGATTCCGATCCCGAGTTCCTCGCAGTTCCCGACGACTTTCTTGTCTGTTTCGATCTTGAAATTGGTCTCCTTCGTGACGCCATCGAAATGCAGGTAAAGGGTTGACAGTCCCGCGTCTTTCAACTCGCGGAGATACGATATATCCCGGGCGAGCTTGAGACCGTTTGTTGCTATCTGTACCTGTGGAAACCCCATATCCTTTGCCGCAGAGATGATCCGGGGCAGGTCATCCCTCATCGTGGGCTCTCCGCCGGAAAACTGGACAGCGGGTGTCGGGACGGGTTTTTCCTCGCGGAGGAGCCGGAGCATCGCCATGACCTGGTCGAACGTGGGTTCGTAGATGTAACCGCAGGCCCGGGCATTCGCAAAGCAGAAGTCGCAGTTGAGGTTACACCGGTTCGTCAGGTCAATGTTTGCAAGCAGGGTCGCAGACTTGTGGTTGGTGCATATCCCGCAGTAGGAGGGGCAGCCATCCGGAGGGGCATCCCGGTGCGGGTTCTCGATCCCCTTCCCTATCGATTCGAACCTATCGAACTTCTTCCACAGTTCTGCATCAGACCAGTACAAGTCACGGAAATGACCGTGCTCCGGGCAGGTGCGCTCGAGCCAGACTTTCCCCCCGTCTTCCAGGATTGTTGCATCGAGCACCGCGTTGCATTTCGGGCAGAGGCTCCTGGTCTTCTTGAGTATTGCCGGCATGACACCAATCCACCGTCAGATTGATAATTTTTGGGATATCTTAATGCTTATAATTACGCTTTATCACAGTACCTGGAGAGCATATTATTAGTCTCGATTCCTTCATAATAGCACTGGTTGCTGCGTTATGGTGCATGCTGCCGGCATATGTGCCCAACTCGGTGGCAGCATGCTTCGGGGGCGGACGGCCAATCGACGGAGGGAGGACATTATCCGACGGGACGCGGATCTTTGGCGATGGCAAGACATACAGGGGTTTCTTTGCAGGCGTTGCCGGAGGGATAATCGTCGGCCTTGTCCAGATGGCGCTCCAGGGATCCCTCGATTTGTCCTTTCTCCCGGCCCAGACCCCCCTTTCGGTGCTATTGCTTGCTGTCGGGGCACTGCTCGGAGATCTTCTCAAGAGCTTCTTCAAGCGCCGCCTGAAGATCCCGAGCGGCGGGAAGTGGCCGGTTGCAGACCAGTATGATCTCGTTGCAGGGGCTTTCCTTCTTCTTGCACTCTTTGATCCTGCCTGGCTCCTCGGAGCGGTCACGCTCCCGGTGCTCTTCTGGATACTGGTCCTCACGCCCCTGCTGCACAAGATGGCCAACGTGATTGGTTTCATTACGGGAGTAAAAGACGTACCATGGTAAACGAGATCGTGCAACTCCTGCTCCGTTACGGGGCACTCGAATTCGGGGAATTCGTCCTCGCGTCAGGTGAGAAGAGCTCCTATTACCTTGATATCAAGAAGGTGGTGACGAGACCGGAGGCATTGCAATTGATCGCAGCGCTGATTGCACGCAGGTTTGAGTTCGATACCGTTGCCGGTGTCGCTGTCGGGGGTGTCCCCCTCGCGGTTGCCGTCTCTCTCGAGAGCAAAAAACCCTTTGCAATTGTGCGCAGCCTGGAGAAAGGGCACGGAAAATCTGGCAGGGTGATCGGCGATGTAAGCGGCAGGCGTGTCCTCCTCGTGGAAGACGTGACAACCTCCGGAGGGTCGGCCATCCAGGGGATAAGGGCACTGCGGGAGGCGGGGGGAATTATCGATACCGCCGTTGTCGTGGTCGACAGGGAAGCGGGCGCGGTGGAGAGCCTCGGACGCGAGGGCGTGCGACTGGAGGCCCTTGCGAAGGCATCCGAAATCCTCAATGCCGGACGCGAGAATAGCAAGCGTTAACAGACGCGGTTACGATACATGACTATGAAAATCCTGGTTGTGGGGGGTGGTGGCAGGGAACATGCCATTGCCATGGCGCTGTCCCGCAACAGCGATGTGGACCTGTACGCCGTGATGGCGCAGCAGAACCCCGGCATTGCAAAGCTTTGCCGGAAGTTCTCCATCGGGAAAGAGACGGATGTTGCTGCCGTCACACGGTTCGCACAGCAGAACTCACTGGATTATGCAATAATCGGACCCGAAGCGCCCCTCGAGGCAGGGGTGGTCGACAGCCTCGAAAAGGCGGGCATTCCCTGCGTCGGGCCGACCCGTGCTGCCGCCCGGCTCGAGACAGACAAGGCGTTCTGCAGGGAGATGATGGAGAGTCACGGGATCGCCGGGTGCCCGCGCTACCGTGCGTTCCGCACTGCAGAAGACGCAATCAGTTTCCTGAAAGAATATCCCGGCGACCTTGCCATCAAGCCGACAGGGCTTACAGGCGGAAAAGGCGTCAGGATCGTAGGGGAACACGTCGATCGGAAGGGGGCTGAGGAGTACATCCGCGGCCTGCAGGGCGGAGTCGTTCTCGAGGAAAGACTGCTCGGGGAAGAGTTCACGCTCCAGGCGTTCTCTGACGGGAAAAACATCATCCCGATGCCCCTCGTCCAGGACCATAAAAGGGCATACGAGGGTGACCAGGGCCCCAATACCGGTGGAATGGGCTCCTATTCACTCCCGGACCATACCCTCCCCTTTGTAACCGGGAGCGACAGGGAGAGGGCACTGGATATCATGCGATCTGCTGTCGCGGCAATGGAGAATGCAGGGACACCCTATCGCGGGATCCTGTATGGCCAGTTCATGAACACGAGGGATGGCCCGATGGTGATCGAGTTCAACGCACGCTTCGGCGATCCCGAGGCGATGAACGTGCTCTCACTCCTCGAGACGGACCTTTTCAGCATCATGGAGCGGATTGTGGATGGAACCCTCGGGAACATGCCGGTCCGGTTCTCCCGGAAAGCCACGGTCTGCAAGTACATCGTGCCCGAGGGTTATCCCGAGGCCCCGGTAACGGGAGAACCCCTGACCATCGGACCATACGAGCCAGCCATCCTTTACTATGCAAACGTCGAGGAGAGAGACGGGACGCTGTATACACGTTCTTCGCGGACACTGGCATTCGTGGGTCTCGGCGACACGCTCGATATGGCCGAAAGGATTGCCGAGACAGCGGCTTCGAATGTGAGGGGGAGGGTGAGGCACCGGAGGGACATCGGGACCGGGGAACTCCTGAAACGCCGGATATCGCACATGAGGGAACTCCGATGAAACGCGACCTTATCTCGATCCTCGACATTACAGCGGGTGAACTGGACCAGCTCCTTGCCACTGCTGCCCGGATGAAGGAGATGCGGAGGAAAGGACAGCCTCACCGCTGCCTGCCTGGCAAAACCCTCGCCATGATTTTCGAGAAATCATCGACACGCACCCGTATCTCTTTCGAGGTCGGAATGGCTGAACTGGGGGGGACAGCACTCTTTCTGAGTGTGCATGACCTCCAGATCGGGAGGGGGGAGGAAATACGCGATACCGCCCGGGTTGCATCGCGGTACGTCTCGGCCGTGATGATCCGTGCATACCGCCATTCCACCATCGAGGAGTTTGCCCGTTACGCCACGATACCGGTCATCAACGGCCTTTCCGACCTGGAACACCCCTGCCAGATCCTTGCCGACATCATGACGATAAAGGAGAATTTCCAAAAGACTGAAGGCATCAGGGTCGGGTGGGTCGGGGATGGAGACAACGTGTGCAACTCGCTGATCCTCTCGTCGGTCCTCACCGGGATGGAGGTCACCGTTGCGACACCCCCCCGTTTCCAGCCTCCTGAAGAGATCCTCGGCAGGGCCCGGGCCGGGGGTGGCCGGGTGAGGGTTGTCAGTGACCCGCGTGAGGCTGTCAGGGACGCACACGTGGTCGTGACCGATACGTGGGTCTCGATGGGCACGGAAGAGGAGCGTGATGCAAGGCTCCGGGCGTTCTCGGGATATACCATCAACGCGGACATGATGGACCTCGCAGCACCTGACGCAATTTTCATGCACTGTCTCCCGGCCCACCGGGGGCAGGAAGTCACGGACGACGTGATTGAAGGTCCCCGGAGTGTCGTCTTTGACGAGGCGGAGAACCGCCTCCATGCCCAGAAAGCACTCCTTGCGTTCCTGATGCAGGACTGAGGGGACTGCGAGAGACTGCAGGGTTGACCGGGCTAACCCTGCAGTGATGAGAAAAACCGGGATTGGAAGCGTTCTTCCCGGTATCAGGCATCCGTTTTTTCCATGGTTTCGCTTAAACCCGTAAATCCACTGAATTTCCGGAACCATGGACAATCCCCCGGACACTCCCCGGGGAGGTGGGGGGGTTGCTTCGCCCTCACACTCGTTCCTCACTACGCATTCAGGATAAGGAAGAGCCACCTCTCTTCATCATCGAATCCGACCGGGACTGCGAAAAAGCTGTAAAGATAACCGTGCACCGCGCCCGTTCGGGATGACGAAGAGAGAGAAAAAATTGAAAGATTCCGGAAGAAGGACAGTCAATCCCCGATGAATTTCTTCAACTCCTCGTAGAGGTAGTCCTGGACCCGCTCCACCACCTCCTTCTTCCCCCTGAACGCGAGCAGTTCTCTCTCGTCCCCGTCCATGTTGGCAAAGTACAGCCTCTGTTTCCGTTCCACGAGTTGTACCTCGAATTTCCGGATGATATCCGCGATGATCGAACGGGGGACACCGGGAGGTATCAGGAGATCGAAGAGCTGCTCTTCCGGGTCACTACCTGCCTGTGAATCAGTTTTCCTGTCTGGATCTTTCATTTCAGGTGTCATGATGCATTATCCTCATTTGCCCACTTTTATCCTGCGGGCCATGATGCAGGGTCCCCCGCGGACTCCTCCGATGGGGTTTTTTGGTTTTCCAAGGGAATTCATGCACCTGCCCATGAGTGCAGCCCCGCGGGCAAGGCCGTCATCCACAAAGACAAGATGATCATTGGGATTGTCAAAGAGATTCCGCTCGATGATTCCCTCGAGGATGTATTCCGGTTTCCTCCCGGATATCGCTGCCCTCCCCGTGAACCCGATACTGGAATTGGGAAGGACGAGACCGAGATCGTTTGCAACGTCCACGAGCCGCAGCGCCATGCGTGCGCAGACCCTGTCGATGACCTCGTTGAGGAGGCCAAGACCATGCCGCTCGTATATCTCACGCCCCAGTTGTGCGAGGTCCGGGAGAGTGCTTCCGTTCTCACCGGCATCGCAACCGATGAGGGCCACCCCCGATTCCTTTGCCACGTCGGCATAGACCGGCACCCTCCCGAACCGCTTCCTCTCGGGTGGAACCAGTCGTATGTCGATGAGCTCGTGGGCGCGTTCGACGTAATTCCTGACGACGTCGCTCTGACCCCTCAGAACAAAGTCACTCACCACGCTCCGGTCACCGAACACGTCGAGGGCTGTTCCTGTCTGGGGATCGACCAGACCGGTCCCCTTGATAATCGCATCCGGGACTGCCCCTGCGAGCCCGCAGAAGTTACCAATGGTCTTTGCGAAGGGATTTGGATCTTTGGGGTCGACGTCACTTGTTATCCTGCCATCGAGGGTCGTCCCGAAATCGATGGATATGCAGGGATTCCTGAAATCGACAGGTGTCCATTTTGCTCCTTCCTTTATTCCGGCCATTGCAAGTTCCCCCTCCATCTCGTTTGCGACCATCTCGACTCCCGTGCTCCCGACCGGGGGGATGACTCCGGCAACTGCCCCCACGAAGACGACCTTGTCTGCGTAGCTGAAGGGCTGAAGCTTCGCCGCCTGGTTTGCCTTCGACATCGGGGGGGTCATCTTCCGGGGTGGTACACCTGCCAGCAGGCAGCCATTGGCTAGGGCGAGAACAAATTCGCCCACCTGGTCCGGCGAGTCCATTGCTGCGACCACACCGGTGCTCCGGACCACGAAGTCGAGATCTTTCTGGATGTCGAGATGAGCCTCCTCGTGGCACTGGAGGAGGGTGTCGCGGACGAGTTCGGTCACCGATTCGCGTGTGAGCTTCGTCCCGTCGAGTGTCTCGCCAAAGATCTCTTCTCCTGGTTTGGGTTTCCTGACATCCCTGCTCATCCGGACGGTCTTGTGGATGACGTAACTCATCCCGGTCTCGAGATTCACACCGGTCAGGATACACTTTGTCGTGGTGTTGCCCATCTCCACGGATGCCACGATAAAGTATGGTTTTATCTTGAACTCGGGAACATACACGCCCGGTCCGTGTGCGATAGACGGGGGAGGGGGACTTTCCACGATGTGGGGACGCGGTTTTAAAAATCGGTCAAAAAAACGCGCACACATATATATCGAATGGGAAGCTTTGGAGGCATATATCTTTCGATTTACACTACCGGCTTGTCTATTCGCGGTTTTTCCCATGGGGCCATACCTGGTCCGGGTGCCGGTCACCCGGTTCGAATGGGTAATTGATCCGCCATGCAGGATTGTCGTTTGCGGATCACAACGTTTTTATCGCGACACTGAGAAGGGCTTTACATGGATTTGCAGGACCCCCGTGGATGGGTCTTTTACTACCTGATCTGTTTTGTAGCCCTGCTCTGGGTAGGTTTTCTCTCCGCCCAGGGTGTGATGATCTTTGTCAGCCTCTTTCTCACCCTTATCGTGCTCGGATTCTCTGTAATCCTCTGTGTCATGCTCATCTTCGAATTGAGGAAGGAACGGGGAGAGTGAATGAAAAAATCCGATTTTTTTCCGGGAAAAGGGAAAGTAAGCCTTTTTGTCGTCGTAGGCATAATCCATCGGTGAGGGGAGCATGCGGACGAGTTCGGTGACAATGCTTCTCATTGCGGTCCTGATGATTATCATCATCCTTGCCCTTATCGTGATCATCGGACTGACTGTGATGCTCAAGACAGGTGGCGCATCCGGCCAGGAGGAGAGTGCAATCATGCAGTTCGTCACTTTTTCCCAGGAACAGGTGATCGGGGTATTCGATGCACTCAGGCAGTGGTTCGACTACCTGATAGTCCAGATTCAGAAGATTTCCGAGTACCTCTAAAAAGGGGGTAGAAGAACCGGCGTCTCAAAGGGAAAAGCCCTTTTTTTCCTGTCCTGTGATTTTCCCGCCGGGCAACAACTCATCTTTTTTTTTTTTGAAATTTTTGTATTCTCCATGCACCCTTTCAGGCTGCCGGTTCCCCGGGTGATACTGTTATGCAGTCTCCCGCCGATGCCCTATTGCGAAAGAATTCCGAAGTGGTTGCATCATGACAGAGATGGTCAGGGTCAATGGCAGGAACAGGGGCGATATTCGCCTCTATGCACTCTCCACCTGCGGGTGGTGTGCAAAGACAAAGGAACTCCTCAACTCTCTTGGAGTAGAATATAGCTATGTCTTTGTCGATCTCCTTGCCCAGAAGGAGCTTGAGGATGCCCTCCGGGAAGTGGAGAAATTCAACCCCGCGGGGTCCTTTCCCACCCTTGTCATCAACGGATCGAGGGTTATCGTCGGGTTCAGGGAAGCTGAAATACGGGAGGCACTCCAGTGAGTGGTGACGAAATTCCCGGGGAACGTATCGAGGAGAAAGTCTCTCTCCTCCGGAAGGATGCAGAGTCAGGGGGGTATTTTCTCAATCCGGATGCCGGATTTGTCCGGCAGCTCGCAAGGGGACTGTGTATCAACGAAAAACGATACGGGTACCCCTCCTGTCCCTGCAGGCTCGCCGTTGGCAGGAGGGAGGAAGACCGGGACATCATCTGCCCCTGTGACTACCGGGATGCTGACCTCGGGGAATTCGGGGCCTGTTACTGTGCCCTCTATGTTTCACCATCAGTTGCACAGGGAAAGTCTGCACCCGTACCTGTTCCGGAAAGGCGCCCGCCGAGGTCAGAAAGGGTATCCATGACAACGCGCACCGGGAAAATGATCGACGTTCCCCTGCCCGTCTGGCGGTGCAGGGTATGCGGGTACCTCTGTGCCCGGGACACACCACCCCTCGTCTGCCCGATCTGCAAGGCATCAAAGGACCGGTTTGAACGTTTCATGTGAGGCAGGGAAGGAAGAGAATTAACTATGGGCAGGGGGACAAAAGGATTCATCCGATCCCCTGACAGGGGGTCATGTGCACACGCTCATGTATCCCTGCGCCAAACAGGTAATGCATGGCTGAAAAAGTTGTCATCGAGATAGTAGGCCTCGCGGACTCTTCGTGTTCACCGTTTCCCTGTGACAACACCCGGAGTTGTGGTCTCTATGACTGCCACCCGACAGGAAAGCTCGTCCCGGCATTCGAAGCACTGAAAAAGGAGCTCATCAGCCAGTACGGGGATACCATAGAAATCACGCTGACACTGATAGATAAGGAGATCCCTTCCCGTATCAGGGACATTATTGCAGAGAATTACCCGCCGATCCCGTTCGTGATCATCAACGGTACCCTTGTTCCGATGGGAAGAATTTCCCTGCCCCTGATGCAGAAAGAGATAGAAAAGAGGATGAAAGGAATCATGCAACCTTCGTGAGCTCCCCGGTTTCCAGGTTATAATAGAGTCCATGGACCTGGATTTTCTTTTCGAGGAGCGCTTCTTTCACGAGGGGGTAATTCTTCAGGTGTTCGATCTGAAGCATGATATTTTCCTTTTCAATCATCTCTGATCGTGCTTTCCTCTCCTCGGGTGTTTTCGGGGGAGGGATACGGGCATCAACGCGCTTCTTTGCCTCGACTGCATTGTTGAGCCAGAGGGGGATATACACGTCTGTCGTCTCCTTGTCAAGTGCCTTGATTGCCCCGCAGTCCGAGTGACCACAGATCACGATGTCCTTGACCTTGAGATGACGGATGGCATATTCGAGAACCGTCGCAAAGTTCCAGTCGTGCAGGGGAGCGATGTTCCCTATGTTCCGGTGTATAAACAGCGTCCCGGGCATGGTCTGGGTAATATGCCCGGATTGGATCCTTGAATCCGAACACCCTATCCAGAGCACGGAGGGGTTCTGCCCCTTCGTGAGTTCCCTGTAATGTTCCAGGTTTTCCCTGAAAAAACCCTCTCTGAATTTCCTGTTTCCTTCGAGGAGCTTGTCAATCATGGATAATCACCTCTTCCGGGTGGAATGGCGGACGACTCCTGCCCTTTCATGCGGAGAAGCTGTCCCTGCACAGGGTACCGTGCACAGAAGGTATAAAGGATTGATATTTGTTCTCCGGGGCCAACATAGGGATGAAGGAAATAATGAATTTTGTACTTCCCTGGCAGAAGTCAGGAGGAAGGAAGGCAGTATCAGTCCCCTCCGGTCGTTTTTGGGAGATCGATTTCCTGCGGGGGTCTGCTGTTGTCATGATGGTGGTGTTCCACACCGTGTTCGATCTTGCCTATCTGGGAATTCTCGATATCCGGGTCTCGTTTGGTCCCTGGAGGTTCCTTGCTCTCTGCACTGCGACCCTTTTCCTCTTCCTCGTCGGGCTCTCCCTGACCATAAGCAGCGCAAGGGCAGGGGACATGCTCGACAGGCATGCATATGTACTCAAGTTCATCAGGAGGGGTGCGGGTATCTTCATGCTCGGGCTCCTGATAACCCTTGTCACCCTCCTGCTTGTTCCCGGGGCACCCATACTCTTTGGAATCCTCCACCTGATCGGGGTCTCTGTCATGCTCGCACCCCTCTACCTTCCTTATACGCGTGCGAACCTGGTTGCAGGTCTTGCGTTGATAGCGGCAGGCGCAGCGTTAGGCGCGGTCACCGGGCCGGAATACCTGCTCTGGCTTGGTATTCATCCGGCTGCTTTTTCAAGCCTCGATTACACGCCCCTTGTACCATGGCTGGGTGTCGTTCTGATGGGTGTCTTTACCGGAAAGATCCTTTACCCGGGTGGAAAGAGGAAATACAACATTCCCGACCTCCCTTTCATGGGAAGGAGAGTGATCTGCTTCCTCGGACGGCATTCCCTGATCATATACCTGCTGCACCAGCCTGCAATTCTTCTCGCAATTTTCCTTCTATGGGGAATCCCCGGGATCAGGTACTAAGAGCGGAAAGAAAGCGCCGGGAAATGCGGGATGTTATCGGTTATCCGTGTCACCATCAGGAGTGCCTTACCGGCCTGTAACCTCGCGAAGGGTCATCCGGAACGAGGCGCCCTTCGCGTGGTCTCCCGCGATCCTGTCGGAGACCTCGATGTCACCCCCGTACCGGGAGATGAGTGCCTTCACGATATAGAGTCCGAGACCCTTGCTGTGTTCTCCCGGTTCGAACCGGGCAAAACGCCCAAAGATGACTCTCTTGAGGTCATCGGGAATTCCCGGGCCGGTATCGGAAACGATAACCCTGATTTTGCCTGTTTCGGTTCTCTCCAGGGCGATGGTGATTTTCACGTTCGGACCGCCGAACTTGATACTGTTCCCGATGAGGTTCGAGAAGACCTCCCCGAGGAGTTCATCTGCCCATACACGGACAGGAAATCCGTTGTACTCGAGAGAAATGTCGGGGTACAGGTGCATCTCCTTTTTAATGGCAGCCTCAAGATCAACAGGCTTCAGTTCGGTTTGCATCCCATGCAGCTTGCGGATCGTTTCGACGTTCCTGATAATCTCGCGGCTTTTCTTGATTCCGTCGATCAACTTGCCGGCGACAATACGCGGCTCTCCGGAGAGCATCTCGAGGAGGAGATCACCGTACCAGAGGGAGGCGAGGTTTGCATTGTTGATGTCGTGCATCAGGATATCCAGGTACAGGTTTGCCTGCCTGTTGGCCTCCGCGAGTCTTTCCATAAGATGGATCCTCGTTATTGCCGTTGCAATCTCACCGGCAACAGACTTTGCCAGCTGGTCCGGAAACGCCCCGACATTTTTCATCGAGAGGAAGAACAGCACACCCACAATTTCTTCGCCGCTCGCAAGGGGTGTTACCATTCCCGCAAGGGGCAGACCCGCCGGGACTTTCCGGTCGCCGTTCCACCGGAGGGGTAAGCCTTTCGTCGTTGCATCTCTCCATGCCAGCGAGATTTCCGAGTCCGACGATTCTACAAGTTTCAGGAGTTCTGAATCCCCGTCCACGAAAAGCAGCGGGGGCTGTCCTTCGTGGAACACATAAGCCCCACAGAGATCGCAGCCCGAAAATTTTCTGGTGTGCCCAAGCACAGAATGCATCAGCCATCCGATATCGGATGCAGACGATGCATCCGCAGTTACCCTGTTGATCAGTTCAAGCTGGTCCTTCTTCGTCTGTATCTCTCTCTCCTGCGCTATCCTTGCAGAGATGTCAATGACCATGAGGACCATCATGTGACCGGGGAGCCTCGCGCCAGAGATCAGGACAGGGACTGTCGTGCCATCGGCCCTTGCAATCGATGTCTCGTACTGGGGTGCTGTCCCGTCGTTCTCCAGCACCCCGAGGAAATATTTCCGGGCAGATTCATCCTTCCAGAATTCCGTAAATTTTTTTCCCCGCAGGTCACGGGGATGTTCCATCAGGATGACACTCCCGCGGGGATTCGCTTCCTCGATGATGAGCTCGCGGGCACCGTTCCTGACGACGAATATGCCGGCTTCCGAACTGTTGAAGATCCCCCTGTATCGGGCCTCCCTGTCCCGCATCTCCCCGGACAGGGATGAAATGACCACGGCAACAGCGACAAGGACGTAGAAACTCGCGGTCGTGACGGCAAAGGTGATCTCTGTCAGGTCCGGGTACGAGAAGAGGTAGACCAGGAAGACTTCCAGGATCCCCGTGATAACCGCGAATATCACGCCCTGCCGGGGAAACCAGTATGCCGCAAGGATGATAGGAAAGTAAAAGAGGAGCGGGGTGAAGACCGAGAGACCGCCTGACAATCCCCAGGCATACGCGACGAACGCAACGAGGGTGATTGCACCAAGAGTGAAAAGGCGGGCATTTGTCCTCTGGAATAGAACCACGGGCTCCTGCATCCTGGCACCACTCTGTGTCTCATTTGTTTATCTTTGAACTCATTTAAAACATCGGTGAAAAGACCCGGTGTAAGGAAGACTAAGGAATAGACACGGTGAATGCCTGTCTGTTACCGGGTGAGTTTCCGGGGATCTGTCCGAAGAATGGTCTGGGCCTTGTCAAAGGAACGCCTTGCCTCCTCGTATCTCCCCAGCTCCTTGAGACAGACTCCCCTGTAATTCCAGGCGTTCACGTTGTCAGGATCCTTCTGGAGAACGAGGTCAAAATACTCAATCGCCCTTTCGTAGAGTGAATAATCTCCCGTCTCCCTCCCGAGTCTCTCGAGAGTCTCTCCCTTGGCGTAATACGTCGCAGGGACCTTCCCACCAAGGTCAATGGCCCTGTCAAAACACTGGAGCGCCTCCTCGTACCTCCCCAGTTCCTTGAGGCATATTCCCTTCTCTCTCCATGCCTCCATGTGGGCGGGGTCCATCTCGATAACGCGGTCAAAACACTCTACGGCATCGATGAAACGGCCCTGCTTGTAGTAGAGGTCCACCCCTCTCTTGAACCAGCTTGCGGTCGATTTCCCGAATATCCTGTCGAAGAGTCCGATCTCCTTTTCCCTTGAGATCTCGGCCTGCTGTTTTTCTGTCATCTCCCGGATATCCGTGATATCGCGGACGGATTCGATCGCCCCGATAGTTGTCCCTTTGCGGTCCAGTATCAGGGTTGCCCTTGACCAGAGGACTGCCGGACGACCCCGGAGAATCGCTTCCGGGTTTTCGGCGGTGAGTGAGTTCCCGTCCCTCTGGATGTTCTGGTAGGACAGGGCCCTGACTTCCGCTTCGGGACTATTGAGGAGGTTGACAAGGAGGGGCCGCTTCTTTCCATAGAAGGGAACCGCATATTCGAAATTACCCTTTCCGATCATCTCTGAAGCAGGGATGCCCGTGAGGTCTTCCATTGCCTTGTTCCAGGAGATAACGCGTCCCTCGCGATCGATAGCAAACGTCGCATCGGGAAGGTGATTGATGATATCGACCATCTGCCGGTCGGCACTATGGAGCGACTCTTCAGCGGCCCGGCGGCTGATGGCCTGGCGGATCATCCGGTCGAGTTCGGCGAACTGGGCTTTTGGATCCTGTCCCTTCGAGAGGTAGAAATCGGCCCTGTTGTTGAGGGCTTCCACAACCACGTGCTCCCTTCCTTTTCCTGTGAAGATGATGAAAGGCGTAAAGTCCCCCTCGGCCCGGAGTATCTTGAGGAGAACGATGCCGTCCATCAGGGGCATCTCGTAATCGCAGACAATGGCGTCGAAGCTCCGTGCTTTCAGAACCTCGAGGGCTTCGACGGCAGATCGGCATGTCTCGACCTGAAGCTCTCCCGACCTTTCCAGGAATAGTTTCGTGATCTCGAGAAGGGCCGGTTCATCATCGATGAAAAGGACCGAGATCTTTCCGTTCCCGTGCGCCGCTGCCATTTCGTCAAGAGATTATCTCTGCTGTTGTACTTAACCCTTTCATCATTGGAAAAAGGGGAGAAACGACAGAAAAAAAAGAGGTGGCAGGAGAAAGGCCAGGAAGACTCTCGCATCTCTCCTGCCCGCCTTTGTCCGGGAATTCAAAGCGTTCCTGTCATGGTATTGTGATGCAATGGTATCCAGTCCCTGTATCATAAAAAGGAATGGCAGGAAAAAAAGCAGGGGATATCAAAGGCAGGAGATATCAAAGGAAGAGGGGAACATCCTGAAACTTCCCGACATCGAAAAGTCCCCTTTCGGTTATCCTGAGATGCGGGATGACGGTCAGGCAGAGGAAGGAGAGGTACATGAACGAACCGGGAACCGCCCCAAGCATTTCTGCCCTTTCGTGGAGCGCACCGAGCCTGGATGCAACGTCTTCTGCTGGAAGGAGGGACATGAGACCAGCACATTCGAGGGGCAGTAACGTCGTTGTCTTCCCATCCGAGGCAGCAAGGCCCCCACCTGACCTGATGATCGGCAAGAGTGCTTCCCTGATCGATACATCGTCGGCACCGACGGCAACGAGGTTATGTGCATCGTGGGCCACGCTCCCGGCAATTGCACCGGCATGCATGCCAAACCCGTGGACGAGGCCCACGGCCGTCATCCCTTTCCTGTAGCGGCTGCAGACAACGACCTTCAGGATATCCCGATCGGTATCAGGGATTTTCTCCCCCTCGACATCAAGACAGAGTGCTTCCGTCAGGATCTGTCCGGGCACGATCCCTATCACCCGTCCGGTCCCGTGCCCTCGTATCGCAAGGTCCTGCACCCGGGGGACCGTGGCCTCCATGGGAGATGGCAGGGGGAGGGGGTCCTTTTTCGGGTAGATCGAAACCAGATTTCCCCTCGAATAAGTCTTTTTTATGGAAAATACCTTTCCATCATCCAGGATACAGAAATCGGCCCGCCTGCCGGGAGCAATCGCCCCGCGGTCATCGAGCCGGAACCGCTCGGCAGGAGAGAGTGTTGCCATCCGGAGCGCAGTCTCGAGATCGAGCCCGTATTCGAGTGATTTCCGGATACAGTCATCGATGTGCCCGTCCCGGCAAAGGATGTCGGCATGCCTGTCATCTGTTGCAAAGGCAAGGCGGGGTGCTGTCGAGGGAGACGCGAGAGGAAGGAGAGCGTGGAGGTTTCTCTCGGTCGTCCCTTCCCTGATGAAAATGTACATGCCACGCTCGAGCCTGGCGCGTGCTTCCTCCGTGCCGGTGCACTCGTGGTCACTCTGGAGCCCGGCACAGATGTACGCATTGAGTGCTCTACCGGACAGCAGCGGTGCATGCCCGTCTCTTAGGGAAAAGAGCGCGAGTTTCTCCCAGACTCCCGGGTCCTTTTCGAGGACACCGGGAACGTTCATCATTTCCCCCAGCCCGATGACACCGTCTCTTCCCGTGAATACCTGCAGGTCACGGGCCGGGAGACTTGCGCCACCCGTGTCGAGGGGTGTTGCAGGGACGCAGGAGGAGAGCATGAAGAGGATGTCCACCGGGAGACCCTCCCTCTCGTTCAGCATATACTCGATCCCCCGGGCACCACAGACATTTGCAATCTCGTGGGGATCTGCTATCACGGTGGTCGTCCCGTGCGAAGCAACCACCCGTGCGTATTCAGCCGGAACGAGGAGCGAGCTCTCGATGTGCACGTGGGCATCGATGAGACCGGGGATTACCCTCTTTCCCCCCAGGTCGTGAATTGTCCCTCCCCCGTATCCCTTGCCGGTTCCAAC
Organism: Methanolinea sp.; assembly: GCA_030019395.1. Taxonomy (GTDB): domain Archaea; phylum Halobacteriota; class Methanomicrobia; order Methanomicrobiales; family Methanospirillaceae; genus Methanolinea_A. The sequence continues at coordinate 34,986 of JASEES010000004.1, forward strand.
AACCCATCCGTTGCTGACTGCAATGTCGGTTTCAGTCCAGCTGCACGTGAAGGGGTCATAGAGGCATGCATTTGTAAAAAGGGTGTCAACCGGCTCCTGCCCGAGGGCAGGCCCGATACACTTCATCCGGGAATAAGTCGGGAATAAATCCTGCATCAGGGATAACTGGAACGTGGCTCTTAAAAGAACCTTGGCATGGAAAGGGAGCCCCCGCTTTCAAAGAGAGAGAAATGACAAAACCTTCCTGCCCGCTATAGTTTTTCATATCTGTCAGGAATTTCCCGCGTGCTCGGGGAAAGGGAAGTTTCCACAGCAGGAAAGAGGAGACAGAGAGTGGGAATGATAAAAAAACCCGCGAAAAACAGGTTAAGGGATGAATTTTTATCCAAACAATGCGCGGGACCGCTCGAGTGCATCGACTGCGGGGAGCTTCTTTCCGGTGAGGAACTCGATGCATGCTCCGCCTCCCGTCGATATGTGCGAAAAATCCTTGTCAATGCCCATCTTTTCCACGACCGCTGCGGTATGACCTCCCCCGATGATGGAGAACTCCACCTTCGATGCTGCCCGGAGAAGTTCATGCGTCCCTGTTGCATAATCGGGGTCTTCGAAGACACCCGCGGGCCCGTTGAAGACAACGGTCCTTGAGGAACGGATACGTTCTGCAAGGCAGGAGATCGCATCCATTCCCGCGTCGAGGATCATCGCATCCCCGGGAATCGAGTCTGCAGGGTATTCCACCCTGCGCCCCCCCTCCTTGACAGCAACGGAGCCCGGATACATGATCCGGTCCCTGTAGGAGTCGAGGAGGAGACGGGCCCGCTCGACCTCCTTTTCGTAACCGAGCTGCTGGATGATCTGGTCCGATCCCCTGCCAATCCTGAACCCTGCTGCACGCAAAAAGACGTTTGCAACGACACCTGTCACGATGACGAGATCGGCAACATTGTTGGGAAGCACGTACTCTGCGACGGAGAGGGAATCGTCCACCTTTGTCCCGCCAAGAACCATGCACACGGGCCCCGGCGCGTTCTCAAAAACCCTGCTCAGGGTGGTGACCTCCTTTTCCATCAGGAGGCCCGCGACAGACCGCATGACCATGGGGAGACCGACCATCGTCGGCTGGGAGCGGTGTGATGTCCCGAAGGCGTCGTTTACGAAGATATCCCCCATCTGGGAGAGCTTTTGGACAAGGTGGGTTTTCGAGGCCTCTTCCGGCTTTAGTTTGAGATTCTCTTCGGCATTGAACCTGACGTTCTCGAGCATCAGGACGTCGCCGTTCTTCATCCGCCGCACGGCATCGCGGGCACACTGCCCGAAGATATCGTCGATGTACCTGACCTTTCTCTGGAGCAGACCTTCCAGTCTCTCGGCATGCCCTTCGAGCGTGGTAAAATCCTTCTTTCCCGGCCTGCTCTGGTGGGTGATGATAACCACGCGCGACCCCGAGAGGGCCTGGATTGTGGGGAGGTGTTCGCGGAATCGTTTGTCATCGAGGATGTGATGGGTTGCCGGGTCAATGGGGGAATTGAGATCCAGCCGGAGGAGCAGGGTCTTGTTCTCCGGCCGGATATCCTTCAGCGTCCCGATTGGCATCACTATCCCTCCCCTGTTTCAGGTAGTCCTTGCCTTGATCTTCTTCAAACGGAAGAGTTCTTCCCTTTCCATCTCGTCAAGGCGCATCTTGATGAAGTCACGGGCTGCCGTCATCTCGGGAATGACCTTGAACTCGAGTGCGTTTACCCTGCGCTTCGTGGACTCTATCTCGTCGAGAAGCCGCTTCATGGTCGTCTCCACTTCCGCGCTGCGGATGATAGCCTCCACCAGCTCCTCGAATGCGAGCGCCGTCTCGTCGATGACGGGAGTTGTCCCGAGGATACCGTAACCCCGTTCCATCAGGCCTTTTTTGACTTTCGATGCATCGATCTCGGGGACCACCACACCCATGATGTTCTTGCTGGCCACGGTGATTGCAGGAACCTCCTGGACGGAGAACGCTGCTGCCTTGACCCCGATGGCCCCCTCGACGGTGTTTGCAACTGCCATCAGTTCCCTGGCACGTTCGTATTTTTCCATGAGGTCGCCCCGGGTGTCCTTTGCCTGCTCCAGCACCTTGAAGAACTCCAGGATAAGCCCATCCCTCTTCATCTTGAGGATTTTATACCCCCTCTCGGAGAGTGCTATCTTCTTCTTGAGGTTGATCAGTTCCGACCGCGTGGGCTTGATATCTCGGAGTGCCATCTTGATCTACCCCTCTGCCTTTGCAGTCTGCCGGAACTTGGGGTGGTACTTGTTGATCAGGTCACGGTCGATACGGACGAGCTGTTCCACGGGCAGCGTTGATAGGAGGTTCCATCCGAGGTCGAGGGTTTCCTCGATCGTGCGGTCTTCAGTGTACCCCTGCCGGACAAACCTGTTCTCGAAGAGGTCTGCAAATTCGAGGAACATCCTGTCCCGCTCGGAGAGTGCGTCCTTCCCGACGATTGCGACGAGGCCGCGGAGATCGTTGCCCTCCGCGTAGGCCGCGTACAGCTGGTCGGAGACCTTCTTGTGATCCTCGCGCGTGTGGCCTTTCCCAATCCCGAGGTTCATGAGCCGGGAGAGGGATGGGAGGACGTTGATGGGGGGATAGATACCCTTCCTGTGGAGTTCCCTGCTGACAACGATCTGGCCCTCGGTGATGTACCCGGTCAGGTCGGGAATCGGGTGCGTGATGTCATCCCCCGGCATCGTCAGGATCGGGAACTGGGTGATCGAACCCTTCTTGCCCTTGACAATGCCCGCCCTCTCGTAGATACCTGCAAGGTCGGTATACATGTAACCCGGGTAACCGCGCCGGCCGGGCACTTCCTCGCGGGCCGCGCCGATCTGGCGGAGCGCCTCGCAGTAGTTCGTCATGTCCGTCAGGATGACAAGGACGTGCATCCCGAGATCGAATGCGAGGTACTCGGCGGTCGTTAAGGCCAGACGGGGCGTGATGATACGTTCAACGGCAGGATCGTCAGCGAGGTTCAGGAAGACCACTGCACGCTCGAGCGCCCCCGTCCGCTCGAAGTCCTGCATGAAGTAGTTGGCCTCTTCCTTGGTGATACCCATTGCCGCAAACACGACGGCAAAGGCTTCCTTGGATCCGGGCACCTTTGCCTGTCGGGCTATCTGGAGTGCGATCTGGTTGTGCGGGAGTCCCGCTCCCGAGAAGATCGGGAGTTTCTGGCCACGGACGAGGGTATTTGTCCCGTCAATGGTTGAAATACCTGTCTGGATGAAGTCGTTTGGAGATCCGCGGGCATAGGGGTTGATTGCCGCACCGGTGATGTCGAGCCGTTTTTCCGGGACTATCTCGGGTCCGCCGTCGATGGGTTTTCCACCTCCGGAGAGGATGCGCCCGAGCATGTCCCGCCCGACCGGCATCTTGATGGTCTCGCCCGTGAAGCGGATGCCGCTGTCCCTGCCTATCCCGGCAGTCGTCTCGAAGACCTGGACCACAACGAGCTCGTCGCTCGTGTCGAGGACCTGCCCCCGCTTGATGGAACCATCGTAGAGCACGATGTTGACCAGTTCTCCGTACCCGACAGGCTCCGTCTTCTCAACGAAGACGAGGGGACCTGCAATCTGGGTAATTGTCCTGTATTCCTTCATGCTGCCGACCTCAGTGCATTGAACTCTGATTCCATATCGGCCTGGATCTTTGCGAGCGCCGGGACGTAGTCCTTGATGAACTTGATCTGGGGCAGCTCGTTCTTGGACCTGACTGAAAGGATCTGCTGGGGTGTCACGCCCGCGTTCTGGGCAGCGTAGGCAAGATCAGAGTACTGCCGAATCGCCTTCATCATGTCGTACTGCTTCTTCATGTCGCAGAACGTGTCAACGGCATCGTAGGCGTTCTGCTGGAGGAAGATCTCGCGGATCATCCGCGCCACCTCGATGGTAATCTGCTCGGCCTCCGGCAGTGCATCGGACCCGACGAGCTGGACGATCTCCTGGAGTTCTGCCTCCTTCTGGAGGATCTCCATCGCCCATGAGCGCAGGGAGTTCCACTCGGGCGAGACTTCCCTGTCGTACCACTCCTGCAGGCTGTCGAGGTACAGCGAGTACGAGTTGAGCCAGTTGATGGCAGGGAAGTGGCGTCTCTGCGACAGCTTCGCATCGAGTGCCCAGAACACCTTCACGATACGGAGGGTGTTCTGCGTGACGGGTTCGGAGAAATCACCGCCGGGTGGCGAGACAGCCCCGATGACCGAGACCGATCCCATTTTTCCGCCCAGTGTCCTGACCCGCCCTGCACGCTCATAAAATTCCGAGAGGCGGGCGGCAAGGTATGCAGGATACCCCTCCTCGCCCGGCATCTCCTCGAGACGGGACGAGATTTCACGCATGGCTTCTGCCCAGCGCGATGTCGAGTCTGCCATGAGCGAGACATCGTATCCCATGTCCCTGAAGTACTCGGCGATCGTTATCCCGGTATACACGGATGCTTCCCTTGCAGCGACCGGCATGTTGCTCGTGTTTGCAATCAGCACGGTCCTTTCCATCAGGGGTTTTCCTGTCTTTGGATCCTCGAGTTCGGGGAACTCTGTCAGGACCTCCGTCATCTCGTTGCCCCGCTCGCCGCACCCGATGTAGACCACGATCTCGGCATCGCTCCACTTGGCCAGCTGCTGCTGGGTCACCGTCTTTCCGCTCCCGAACGGACCGGGGATGGCCGCCGTGCCCCCCTTGGCGATCGGGAAGAGACCATCGAGAATACGCTGGCCGGTGATGAGCGGAACCGTCGGGTTCATCTTCTCGAGGACGGGCCTTGGGACACGGACCGGCCATTTCTGCATCATGGTCAGGGACGTCCCGTCATCCAGCGTGCAGATAACCTCGTCAACGGTGAATGAACCTGACCTGATACTTTTTACCGTACCACCCTTGACATTGGGAGGCACGAGGATCCTGTGGACAATGTTTGTCTCCTGGACTTCCCCGATGACCGTTCCGGGCCCGACTTCCTGCCCTTCCTTGACGAGGGGGCGGAACTCCCACTTTTTCGAGTGGTCAAGACCCGGCGCAGACACACCCCTCTGGATGAAATCACCCATCTTGTCAACGAGTACGGACAGGGGCCGCTGGATACCATCGTAGATACTGGTCAGCAGTCCCGGCCCGAGTTCAACGGCAAGGGAGAGCCCTGTGTTGATCACAGGTTCGCCCGGCCGAATGCCCGAGGTGTCTTCGTAGACCTGGATGATGATATTTTCACCCTGGATCTTGATCACCTCTCCCATGAGTTCTTCTTTACCGACCTTGACCACGTCGTACATGTGGGCTTCAATTCCCACAGCAGTGACCACCGGACCGGCAATTCGCTTGAGAACCCCTGTCTTTGTTGTCTTTGTGTCCTGTGCTTTCACTTCCACAGATCAACACCCACTGAACGCTTTATCCTCTCCCTCATGGAGAGACCCCCTTCTTCTGCTCCGATCGTGATGACCGTCGGTTTCACGGACTCTTCAAGGGTCATCTGCAACCTCCGCGGGATCTTCCTGATATCTCCGCTCTGCAGGACCAGGATTCCCACTTCCGGGTCATCGAGGACGCGGTTGATGTACTCCACGAGTTTCTCGTCGCTCTCCGCCGGATAGGTCTTCCGGATACCCGCCAGGCGGAATCCAAGGATGAACTCCTGGTTTCCTATCACTGCGATCTCCATTATACCACCAGATATCCCCGGATTCTTTCAGGCGCAAGCCCGGATTCCTTCCCCCTTGCAAGGGCCCGGAGATTGAAGATCTCGTACTTCTTCATCTCCAGGTAGGCAAGGATGGGATGGATGGAGAACGGGTGGAGTTTAGACATGGTCTCCATCTCGGCAAGCTGCACCTTGATGAGTTCGATCTCGATCTCACGAAGCGATCTCTCCTCCCGGAGCTTCTCCAGCAGCTCCCGGAGGGGCCTGACCTTTATCAGGGGCACGAGTGCATCGATGAACTCGTTTGTATCCTTTATCTGGAATACCCGCTGGAGTGCCTGGGGTGAGATCGTTCCCCCCGCAATGAGGACTCCGGATATATCACTCACCGAGGGATCGGCCCGGACGCGGAATAGTGTCCTGATGTTGGTGATATCGATATCCAGAGTGATGTAGTCGAGGAACTGCCTGCCACCCTTGATTCCGCTGTGAGCATATGCAATCAGGTCGGCGTAGAACTGCTTGTAGAGTTCGTTCTCTACCTTTGGAAGGATCTCCTCCCTGACACCCCCCTCCGTCATCCGCGACAGGATCGGGTAGATACCTTTCCCCTTGAGGGCTTCGATCACCCGCTCGGGGGTTGGTTCTTCGAGAAGCCTGTCGAGAAATACCCTGTCAAGTTCTCCTGCAGGTACCAGGACTTCCCTGATCTTCCCTTTCTTCTCTCCGTGGAGCTTGCCCCGGATGATTGTCAGGACATTCTGGATGTCCCACCGCCTGAGATAGGCACGGGTCAGGTCCTTGAGTGTCCCGGGTGTGATCTTCTGGATGTTCTGGTACTCCTTTGCGAGATTCCACGACAGTGCCGTTTCGATGAGGTCTATTCCCCGGAAAGAAGTTGCCAGTTCATCCACTTCTCTCTTGTACTGCGATTCACCCACGAACCTCGTGATCTCTGCAAGCCCCATGTTCAGCATCCGCATGTATTCCTCGCGGGGAAGGAGTTTGGACTTGCGCACCCGCATCCTTGTACAGACATAAATGTAGGGGACCGGGCCGGCTCTTATTTCTGCCACGTGAGCACCCCCCTATCCAAAGAGCAGGTCTGATGCATCTTTGAGTCCTGATTCCCACACCATGTCCAGGAATGTGCGGTAACTGTAATCGAGCTGCAGGCTCCCATCCTTTCTCTCGACGATCACCCCGCCATCAATATCGGCGTCACTTCCCACTGAAAAAGATTTGAACTCGGGGTTCTGGGCAAGAACCTGTTCAAGGACTTTGCGGTCACGGGGATTGACGTGCACGACACCCTCCCCGATCTGGGTTTTTGCCTCTTTCAGGAGGTTGGTGATGGCCTCGCGGTGGAAGCTCTCGGGCAGACCTGCGATTAACTCCTTTGCGCGGAGGTATACCTGGTCAAGGAGTTCCTTCTGGGTGTTGAGCAACTCCCGCTTTACCTGGAGGTTGGCTGCCGAGGCTTCCTGGTTCATGACGTACGCGGCCTGCCTCTCGACCTCCTCGTTTGCAGCCTGCTTGATCTTTGCGGCACGTTCCTGGGCAGCCGAAAGAACCCTGGTAGTCTCTTCCTGGCTCTCTCTCCTGATCCTCTCTACTTCATTTCTCCCTCGCTCGCGGATCTCCTCAAGGACTGCCTCCAATCCCATGGTCCGCTCCCTAGAAGAGTAACAGGAGTCCGACCACAAGACCGAAGATAACGATGGTCTCAGGGATGACAGTGAGCAGGAGAACCAGCCCAAAGATGTCCTTGTTCTCGGCCGTGGCTCCCACTGCGGCAGAACCGATTGCCATTTCGGCAAGACCGGTCCCGATACCCGTGAGCCCGACAGCGAGCCCTGCACCGAGGGCTTTCATTCCAAGCTGCGATGCCTTGACCATTTCGACGGTCATTTCTGTTGCTGCTACTGCTGCTGCTTCTGCCATTTTAATCCTCCATAAATCTCTTTTTCATCCCGAAAGGATTGTATTTTCTGCCTCCACCCTTGTAGAACTTGGTGAAGAATTCAACGTACTGTAACCTGAGCGACTGGAGTGCCCCGCCGAGCATCCCGAGGATCGTGTTTAAGAGATGCCCGACAACGAGGACGATGCCGCCGATGATGATGAAAATGACCCCCAATGCGGTCAGGGACTCGAGCTGGGGTTCAATGATCAGCCCGATGGCGATGAAGTTCACAACCATGGCAATAGCCACGGACGAGAGCCCGACGCCCACCAGACGGGCATAGGAAAGAACGTGGCTCAGGATCGTCGGCAACTCGACCACCTCGAGGGGTGAATCCAGGATGATGAAAAGGACTCCGGTCACGATCATGACGAGTCCGCCGATCGAGGCGAGGTTTAACCCCATCCCGATCGGTGGCATGCCGGTCAGGTCAGGCATGAACGGCATCGAGAAAGATGCCCATATCATCAGCAGGATACCCCAGAGGACCATGATCCATCCGAGGTTGGCAAGTACTGCCTTTACCCTGTGCGATCCGTGGTCCTGGCGGGCATGGTTGACCATCCCGAGCACGCGTCCGAGCGTGATCTGGAGGATGCCGATCCATACTGCCATGATCATCAGCCCCGTCACGTCCGGGCCGTGTCCGCCTGCATGACCCCCGATGTTGAGGTGCCGGGAGAACAATAACGGTTTCCAGGGGAGCGAGAACCCAAATATCTCCGAGAAGAGGATACCGAAGATAATACTCGATATGCTCGCGTTCCGGAGAATGATGGCAAGCCTGCGGGCTTCCTCGCCCTTCAGGAACCTGTGCAGGGCAAGGCTCAGGACAAGAAGGACTGCGCCGTAACCCACGTCTCCGAGGATTATCCCAAAGAAGATGGGAAAGATGATCGAGACGATCAGCGTCGGATCCAGTTCAGTGTACCGGGGCCGTGAATACACGTCCATGAGCATCTCGGTCGGTTTGGCGAAACCCGGGTTATGGTATTCTGTCGGGGGAACGTCCGAAATCTCGGATGGTTCGCACTCGTACACGAAGACCTTTCCGCCGGTTGCGTAGTGAATCCCCTCTTTCAGTCTCTCCAGATGGACGGTCGGAACCCACCCCTCGACGACGAATGACCGGCCCGTCGTTGCAAACCGCAGGGGTGCCTCGGCCATCTCCACGTCTGCACTGAGCAGTTCGTGGCAGGCGAGGAAGAGATCCCTGTGGCGCGTCCTGATGTCATCGAGCTTCCGGTTGATCTCCTCCATCTCACCCTTCCTGGCAAGGATCTGGCTTTCATAAAACCCGATCCGGTCCCGTGCGAGGCCGTCCTCGTCAGGAATGGGAACGGCCTGGAACTGGGCCTCGGGAAGGGCCTGGTCGACACCCGCCCTGTCTTTCTGCTGGACCACGATGATGACGAATTTCCCCTTCTTCGTATCGGCGGAAAATATCTCGTGGGGTACATCAAGAGAGAGACTCTTTGAGATGTACCCGCAATATACCGAGAACATCCGAAAACCCCGGAGGAGCGAAAGATCAAACGGGACGTCCTGGAAAGGACGCAGCGTTTCAATCTTCTGCTCGTACTCCTTTATCTGGGCATCGAGTTTTGCCCTCTTTGCAAGGAGTTCCTCGGTTTCCTGTTCGAGGAGGGGAAGTTCCTTCTCGATCACTTCTCTCAGGTGCGAGCTCTTCACTTTCTGGCTTACAGGGACCTCTTCGTCCTCGCGGATACCAAATGAACTGGTGATTCCCCGGAGCCTGATCAATTCACGGGAAGTTTCGTTTGCCGCAGGGAGGGGGGTACCTATGCGGTACCCCTCGTACTCTTTGCTGTCTTTTTCAACGAATTCTTCGATGTGAAACAGGTGTTGCCGGTACAACTCCCGGATAACAGGCTCCATCTGGGATTTCGTGGCCGCAATGAGGACACGAGTCATCCCTTCAGGAGTGAACATGGAGCCGCTCCCTGAACCGCGATACAAGGAGAGAAGCAGCCTTTTCAAGATTGCGGGAACCCCTCTGCCTCAATTCGGCAGCACGTGCCCTGCCATCCTTCAGGATCTCCTCGCGTCTCCTTGCCGCGTTTTCCCTGATCTCGGCCATTCTGGCCTTTTTGTACTCCTCCGCATCGTGCGTTGCCTTCATAATGAGGTTGTCAGCTTCCAGCTCGGCGTGAGCACTGGTACGCTTTGCTTCGGCGACCGCCTCGCTGATCATTTTTTCATACTCAGATTCAGTCAGTTTAATCTTCTGCAAGACCTCAGTCTTCATCCAACCCTCCTCTCACGGCATTGAATTGTTAGACCGGAATTGTTCTTATATCTGTTGATATTTTTCGGGGAAAAGTGGGTGTTGGATGGTTCAAAATCAAAACAGAAGTTTTTTAAGGAGAATAAGGGAGATTACCCGGATTCCCCCGGCAGGGAATCGGGCCCCCTCCCGCCTCCCGCGGGGGGCCACCTGTCCCGGGTTTTATCCGGCCGGTTTTTCGGGAAGGGAATAACCGTCACTTCCGCCGAATGTGGACAGTTCGTGATGCGAATTCCCGATTCACGACCCTCAAGGAGAATCCCCGCCAGTTCCGCGGATGAACAGAGGAGATCCTGTTCCGGGTGAGTCCCGCGAACGATGGCGCAGGAGAGGAGAATTCGTTCGCCGGCGGAGACAACATACCGGAGCCTCCACGACCCCGGGTGATCCTTTCGCATGACGAGGAGAGGGAGGTGATGGTCCCGGACAAGGCAAAAAAGCATCGATGCAGCCGAAAGCGATCCCCCTTCCGGTGCAGAAACCGCGATGATGTGATGCGGCCAGACTGACTGGCAGTATTCGTCGTCAGGAGTCTCGATGCAAAGGCTGAAGCGGGTCCCGGCCTGCCCTGCGACGATGAAAGAGTTCTCTCCCCTTATCAGGAGCAGTTCGTCAGGACCGGGTTGTACAACGGGGCAATACAAGGGACAATCCCATCCTTTCAGAGCACGAGGTTGAAAATCACGAGAGCGATGACCAGCATGATGCACGAGTGTTTCACCCCTGCCTTGAGGGACCCCTCTCCCATCTGGCCTGCGATGAGCCCGGACATCAATGCCTGCAGGACGACGGAATGGTACATCAGGCGCAGGATTGCCTTGATGGAAGAGGAGCTGATACTGGCGAGGGGTGTTCCCTGCGGAATTGTCCCGCCGCCGACGTTCCCGAGGATGGGGATGAAACTGTTCGAGATGACACCCACGACAAAGACAAAGACCACGAATGCCATGTAAATAATCGCGGTATAGATGAACATGTCCGAGAGCCGCTCCCGCTTGAGAAGGTCTGACATCTTTGCGTCGCTGGCAGCAATCGCGAGGACGTCACCGATGGACCCGCTCATCTGGCTTGCCTTCGTGATGAGCGAAACGGTACGGGCAATCAGGGGAGTCCGCACGCGGTCCTCGAAACGGACGAGAGCGTCTGCAAAACTGGCTCCCCAGTCGATATCCCTCTTTATTCTCCTGATCTCGTAGGAAAGAAGGCCAAGATTCGTGTTGACCATGATCGAGATTGCCTGCGCGATCGTGAGTCCGACCTGGTTGATCCCTGCCATCCTTTCGAGGAACTCGGGGATGAGTGCTTCCATCCCCTCGATGTTCCGCCTCCACATCTCGTAAAAGAACGAGTACGGGACGAGCACGATGAGAAGGGCAATCATGACATGGTCATCGATGACATCGATATAGATCTCGATGTCGTTGTATTGCGGGACGACGAGAAACAGGGCAACGAGGTAAAGGACAGCAAGGGGAACGGAAAACAGGAGGGTGTAATTATAATTCTTGACAAAGAACTCGAATGGGTGCCGGAAGAATTCCCGGATTCTCCTCACCCTGTCATAGCGGGCAAGCCGTGAAAAGAACGGTTCCTCCCCTTCACGGTGGTAAACGGGAACATCGCTGTACTCGTGGAGCAGTTTTGCCCGCACGAACCGTTCGACGACCTCACTTTTGAGTGAAATGAGGTCGATGAGGAGGATGAAAACGGCAGAACCAATGGGAAAGACGAGGTATACGACAGCCGTCAGCTGGAGGATTGCCATGCCTCCCATCATTCCCATGACGACCATGATGATGATCAAGAACAGGGGACCGGCCACAAAGAGGGTGACATAAGACTCGGCGACGAGGGAAAGAAACTGGAGGAACTGTTTCTGCTCAAAACGTGCCTCTTCCTGATAGAGCCGGACCCTTCCGGAGAGGAAACCGACGAGGTCACCGCCGCTCTCGATGACAGAGACAAGGTCCTCCAGGAACTGTTTCATCTTCTCTGACGGGGTTGTCCTGATCAGGTGGCGGAGGGCGGTAACGAGGTCGTACCCGAAGAAATCAGCATCGCGGACAACCTGCCGGAACTCGAGGGCCACTTCACCGTAAATCTTTGCGTTTTCCGAGAGCGAACGAAAGATTGTCATCATCTGGGCCCCGCCCTTTCTCATCGCGTACATGTATGCAACCGCGTTATGGAGGGTCAGGTTGATCTTCGTGGCCCTGTTTTTCTTCTGCATCGAGGGATAGTGCAGCGCGATGAGGTAGACGATCATGAACCCCATGATAAAGGCAACAATGGCTCCCGTGACCTGCAGCGGCAATGCGTAGGCGGATTGCGGCTCGATTTTTTCGGGGAAGGGAATGGAAAATACGTTGTATACACCCGTGTAACTCCCTCCCCCTGCGGTGTAGACAATGATTCCGGTGAGCCAGAACCCCAGCAGGGCAAAAGCAATCCCGGTAGCCACCCCGATCTGTATGGCACGCGCAAGGTATCGTTCCACAGTGACGCCGAAACGGGCCGATTCAAGATCGGATTCGAGTTTCTGGTACTTGAGGGGGTTTTGCCTGACCCGGTTTCTCAGGAAGGAATTGAGGCTCATTCCAGCACTCGTGAGAGGTCCTCGAGGTTCCCGGTCACACTTTCGGGATTGATGTGATATGCCTGGAATATCCGGGATGCCCTCACATAATCAATGATACCCTGCTTCTCCATGGCCAGGAGGATACTCTTCCGTGTCCCGATCTCGGCCTCGAGTTTCTCCCGGCTCCATCCCCGCCGCTCGGCAATATCAGCGTAGATCTGGGACCTCCCCTTGTACGTGAAGACATCATGGACCGGATCGTATACAAAGACGGTATTGACACGGAGGTTCCCGGTCGAGGGATCGATCCCGGCGATCTCGACGATCTCGAGGGATCGCCGGACACGCTCGGTTCCCCGGTAAATCAGGGCCTGCACACTGACGATGTTCAATGCCGTGATCATGTTCCGGGGAACGTTGAGCGGCTCGTTCTCGAGGCGGTGGATGGCGGCGTCCACGCTTCCGGCGTGCATGGTGGAAAACGTTGTATGCCCCGTATTCATAGCCTGGAAAAGTGTCTGTGCCTCCACTCCCCTGACCTCGCCGACAAGAATGTATTCCGGGCGCTGGCGCATTGCAGCCCGCAAAAGATCGAACATGGTGATGATATTTGCACCCTCCGAGACCATTTCGCGCGTCACGCTTGCAATCCAGTTCTCGTGAAAGAGGGTGATCTCGCGTGTATCCTCGATGCTGACGACCTTGGCCATCGGTGGGATGAAGAATGAGACCGCGTTGAGTGACGTGGTCTTGCCTGATGCTGTCCCGCCTACGAAGAGGAGGCTTTTTTGATTCTCGATTGCGAGCCAGAAATAGACAAGCTCGTCAACGCTGAACGTCCTGTACTGCAACAGTTCGACGGGGGAGAAGGGTTCCTCCCTGAATTTCCTGATTGTAAACGAGGTCCCGCGTGTCGTGACCTCTGTCCCGAGGGTGAGCTGGAGCCTCGAGCCGTCCGGAAGAGTTGCATCGAGCATCGGCGTCCCGGTGGAAATGTGTTTTCCGGAGCGCTGGGCAAGTGTTATGGCAAGCGAGTTTAAGACCTCGGGCTCAAACATGATATTCGTCCTGACGTTGCGGAACTTCCGGTGATAGAGAAAGAGGGGAATCCTGTGACCATCGCATGAGATGTCCTCGAGATTGCGGTCCTTCATGAGGGCATCGATCCGGCCCCACCCGATGAAATTGCGGGTGAGGTAGTACTGGATGCGGAAAATGCTCTTATCCTCGGGTTTTATCCCGTACTCGTGCAGAAGTTCCTGCATTTTTTCAAGGAGGAGCGTTCTCTTGTCCATTGCAATTTCGTCGTCGGTAAGGATGAGGGCCGAGCGCATGTCTTCATGGAGCCTCTCGAGCAGTTCGTACTCGAACTCCGACAGTTTTGGTTCGAAGAGGAGGTACTCGTACTGGTTGGTCTTTTCGTTCAGTGCAATGACAACAAGTGACCTCCCTTCATCGACGTAGTACCGTTCGACCTCACTGTAACGCGGCGGAATCTCGGCGTCGACGAGGGTTCCGTCACGTTTGAAGTCATACTCGGGAAAGGAGACAGATGTCTTTTTTTTCTTCAGGAACGATGTAAAGGAGAATTCGGGAGGTGCGGTCTCCACAACGTCCCCCCCGCTGACCGGTCTGAGCCGTTTTACCACGCCATGAATATCCGGTATTTTGAGAGCCACTGGAACGACCTGCCCTGCGTCTGCGAAAAAGGACGCTCAAATCCTTTAGGATGTTTTTCCCGCACAGGTATATAAAATCATGACGGAAGGGGATGCGGGAGTTTCCCATGGACTGCCATACGGGATGTAACTATTTTTGGGTAAAATGACAGAAATGTACATGTACCCTTAAAAACTCATGATACCACAACGGAATACCGAGGTTCCCAATGGACGATGACAAGGCACACAAGACGCTGATGCCGACCGGAATCCCTTCCCTCGACCCGGTGATGGAAGGAGGTGTCCCTGCGGGCTCCCTTATCCTCCTTCTCGGGGATATCGGCGCAGGGGGTCCGGAGTTTGCATATACCTCCGTGATGCTCCTTTCCCGCCTGATTCACGACAAACCGGCAGACACAGAGACGATCCCCCGGGAGGTCTGGTATGTCACGTTCACGAAAGGAAAAGAGGATGTCCTCTCGGAGATGACACTGGCGTTTCACCCTGACCTCACAAGGGGTATCACGGATATAAAGTTCATCGATCTTTCCCAGATCTACTTTGATTCAAGCATCGTCCCGCTCGACTGGTATTCGAAAAAGGATATCTTTTCGCGTCTCCAGTCGCGGGGGGGACACGACAGTATCCTCGGGGCGCTTGCAACCAACCTTGGTACAATCCCCCCCCGCAGTCTCATCGTCTTTGATTCCCTTACTGACCTTGCCACCCAGTATGCAAAGGACGGCATCTGGAGTGATTTTGCAGCCTTTCTCCGCGGGCTCCAGAGGGTCGCAAAAGAGTGGGAATCGACGGTGTACCTCATCCTCACGAGGGGAATCCTTGATAATTCCCGCGAGTTAGAAATATCGGATATATCGGATGCTGTCATCTTCTTCCGCTGGGAGGAGACAACGGGGGGCCGGCGGCAGAGGGTGATGTATTTCGAGAAGTTCCGTGGGCTCATGCCCCACCTCGAGGAAAACGATCTCGTTAAATTTGCCGTGCGCATATCCACGAACGAGGGTTTCGACGTGAGTAACATCAGAGTGGTCATATGATAGGGGGGGAGCGTGTAAGGATTGGGATAGAGGGCCTCGACCAGATGATGGGGGGAGGACTTATCCCGGGCAGTATCTGTGCAATCATCGGCACATACGGGACGGGTAAGACGACGTTCGGACTGCAGTTCGCGTGGGAGGGCCTGACGAACGGTGAGAACGTCATTTACATCAGCCTCGAGGAACGCGAGGACAGGCTTTTTACGTACATGCAGGACAAGGGATGGGATATCGCGCCCTTTTCCGACGGAAGGTTCACGGTGCTCAAGCTTGACCCGTCGGACTTCAATCTTGCCATCAACAGCATTAAGAACGAGCTTCCTGCCCTTGTACGCCAGATGAAAGCAAAAAGGGTTGTGATTGATCCCGTCTCCCTCTTCGAAGACCTCTTCGACCGCGATTCTGACCGCAGGCGGGAGATGTTCCGGTTCATCGACACCCTCCGGGACCAGCAGTGCACAACCCTTATGACGAGCGAGACGGACAAGAACAACCCTTTCGCAAGCAGGCACAACCTCATCGAGTACCTTGCCGATACCGTTATCCTCCTGCGGTACGTCCGTCCGTCTGACCTGACAGATGTCCACCTCGCGCTGGAAGTCGTCAAAATGAGGCTTTCACCGCACTCACGCGAAATCAAGCCCTACGAGATCCAGCAGAACCAGGTCCTCGTTTACACGGAGGCAAACGTCTTTTAAAAGGGAGCCGGGTTTTTAAAATCCTTCAAACCCGATGAGATGGAGCACGATGACGATGAGTGCCCCCGGGATTCCTCCGAGGATGCAGAGGAGTACATTGACCAGGGAGTACGGGATGTCCGCCCTTCCCATGACGTGCATGAAACCCAGGAGGTTCACCAAAAAGAGTGTCAGGAGCCCGAGAACCGAGTTGATGATCAGTTTCGTGATGTCCTTTAACACGAAGAAGAGCACGACAGCAATCAGGACTCCTGCAGCCAGGACAGTGTAATCAAGGTTCATTCTTAATTACCAATGATTTTCTGGTTTTTTAATCTTATCGAGGGAAGGACACAGCATCCGACGACTTTCTCCTCTCCCGACAGACCACCGGTTTCGCCCAGCATCTCAAAAACGTTCCCGGCAAGCATGGCCTTCCGGACGGGATACTCGGGGTTTCCTCCCCGGTACAGATACGCATTTGCCAGTTCGACCGAGAAATCCCCCGTGAGGGGGTTTGTGGTATGGGCACCGACAACGTCATGGACAAAGATTGCGTCCTTTTCCAGGATCTCGTCCCTCGGGCCGTCGAGGGTCATGCAGTGGAAACCGATTGCAATACCCCCTCCCATGCCTGAACGGACCGCGTTGCCGGTAGTCATGCACCCATACTGGTAAGCTGTCTTGAGGTCATAGGCGAAACAGCGGAGGACACCCTTCTCGACGAGGTGAAGCGTCCGTGTCGGGGTACCTTCCCCATCCCAGCGGCAGCTCCCGATCCCCCGGGTGTTGGACGGGTCATCAATGAAGGAGAGAGCCGGGTCACAGACCTCCTGCCCGATGAGGTGTGCGAGCCGCGACCGTCCCGTATGCACGTTTCTTCCGGAGAGTGCAGGGAGAAAGGAACCCGCCATCAGCTGACCGAAAGCGTCGGGAGAGAGCACGACATCGTAGGTCCCTGTCGGAATATCCTTCCCTCCGTGGGACGTCGCTGCAAGGAATGCTGCCTTCTCACCGACCGAGCCCGGGTCTATATCCATTTTCCAGGACGTCCCGTACTCGTAACCCGTGGATTGTTCCCTGATGGTCTCAAGGCCCATGCTCACCAGGCTCTCCCTGTCTTCGCGGTAAAGCCCGCGGGAGTTTGCAAGAACAATCCTGTATTGCGAGATCTCGGCACTCCCGGAGACGATCTCCACGGGGTACCTGCAGGCCCCTTCCTCCATCCCCCGGACCATCTCCCGGACGCGGTCGGGATCCGGGACGACATTTTCGTCGAAATTGACAAAGTCACCGTAATTCTCTGCCGGGCCAGGCAGACCGTCCCATTCCTGTGGCGCTGCAAGGGCAGCACTCCTGAGTGCCGCATCAAGGCAGGCTTCCCAGGCCTGAGGGTTGCCCGTCGAGGAGACACCTATTCTTCCACCCCTGATGACCCGGAGCGAGAGTGCCTGGTGTTCGGATCCAAGGGCATACGATATCTCCCGTTTGCGCAACCTTGCTGTGACCGATGTCCCTGTGGCGAGGTAGACCTCGACCTCGTCAGCCTGACGTTCACCGGCCGTAAGTATCTTCTCAATCGTGTCCACTGCCACCAACCACCGCGTCCCGAACGAGAACATGGGGCGCACCATCGCTCACCGGGACGGTCTGTCCCCCCTTTCCGCAATAACCAGCGTGCATCTTCCTCTTCTTTGCGCAGAGTTCAATTCCATGCAGCGTGGCAAGGATCTCGCCCGAGAGCGAGACGTCCCGCACCATGCCCCTGCACTCCCCGTGCTCGATGAGGTACCCGTACTCTGCATTGAACTGGAAGACTCCCCTCCCGGGGTCGACCTGTCCCCCCCGCGAGCCGCACAGGAGGATCCCCTCCCTGCACTCCCCGATCAGTTCTTCCGTTGTGCTGTCGCCCTCCGCGATGTATGTATTGCTCATCCGCACCTGAGGGGGTTCTCCGGGCATGGCCCGTGCATTCCCGGTATGCCCAAAACCCACGGCAGGGAGGGTCTCCCTGCTGTGGAGATAGGATGTAAGAACCCCTTTTTCAACGATGATCGTCCTTTCCACCCTGCTTCCTTCCGCGTCCACGGGTTCGAATCCGAACTCGGGGAGAGTCGGGTCGTCCACGATGGTCACGATGCCGCTCCCAATCTGTTCTCCGATTTTTCCCCGGAGCACCGAGCTCCCTTCATGAACGAGATCGGCCTCGCTTGCGTGACCGACCGCTTCGTGCGCAAAGACGCCGGCAAGTTCAGGGTCGAGAACCACGTTCATGGTTCCCCCACGGGGTCTCTTCGCGTCAAGGAGTGCAAGTGCCCGCCGTGCGGCGGTCTCTCCGTCTTTTTGGCCGTTATCCAGCGGGAAATCCTGGAGGGCATGCCTGCGCCGGTAACCCATCTGCATCTCGCCACCGCGCCCTGCAACCGCGAGGATGGAATAACCGGAACGAACCAGTGAATAGGTATACTCGTTTCCACACGAGTCCTCGAACAGGACATCCTCGTACCTCTCGGTATACCCGGCCCGGGTACTCGTGATCCCGGGAATTCGTGCGGCTTTCTCGATCATGAGGAGCAACCGTCCCTTCTCCTCGAGGTCGATTGCGAGCGGGTCGGTCTTTTTTGGCGGCACGGGGATCATGCCGGACGGTGCATCGGCAAGGGTAACCTCTTCGCCCGTCAGGGACGCAAGGGCAGAGGCCTTCGAGAGCAGGTCCTCGAATTTCTTTCCGCGTGGGCGTTCAAAACGGTCCACGGTGAGGATCCCCCACCCTTTCGGGCCGAGGACCCGGATGACTGCCCGGTCGAGAAATGTTGTTCCGGCAGCTTCCACGCGTGAATTTTCGATATCGATATGGGATATCGCGCCCTTCACGTGGCGGATGTCATAGTAGCGGATCCCTGCCATGAAATCATGCCGGGGATGTCGGGATTCCCGTTCCGTCCAGGAAACTCCCGGACGGTGTCGTTGCCATCCTGCGCAGCTTGTTCAGGAACCCCTCGCGGTTATCGGGAACAAGGGCGATCGTGAGCACGTCGTCGATATAGTCGACAGGGATGATGGTCACCATCGACCGGTAACGCTCTTCGATCAGGACGTCGTCGAGGTTCGCCCTCGGGATGAGGACAGTCCTGATACCTGCCTTGGCAGCTGCCTCGATCTTGAAAGTGACACCGCCGACAGGCAGGACATCACCCCGCACGGAGAGAGACCCGGTCATGGCAATGTCCTGGCGGACAGGGATGTTTTCGATCGCGCTGATGACTGCCGTTGCAACGCTGATCGAGGCCGAGTCCCCTTCAACGCCACCGTATGTCCCGATGAACTGGATGTGGATGTCCATGTTCTTGATGTCCTTGCCGGTGAACTTCTTCAGGATGGCACTCACGTTCTTTATCGATTCCTGTGCAATTTCCTTGAGCATCCCTGTCGCGATGACGGTTCCGCTCGCACCCTGTGCCGGTGTGACCTCTGCCATGATGGGCAGGACAGAGCCCGAGTCACTGCCCATGACCGCAAGGCCGTTCACCCTGCCCACACGCGTGCCTTCCACGACGGTGAGCTCGTACTCCCTGCTCCGGCGGATGTACTCATCCGAGACCTGGTCCTCAATCGACCTGGCGGTCTTCTTGGCAGCGATGACATGTTCGGCAGTTGTCATCTCGGCTCCCTCCTGGCGGGCGAGGTCGCCTGCGACCCTGATCAATCCGCCCATGTCCCGGAGCTTCAGCGTGAGGTGTCCCTTCCTGTTGGACCTGCGGCGGGCTTCGCGGATGACCTCTTCGATCGCACTCCTGTCGAAGTGGGGTATCTTTCCATCGTTCCTGACTTCCTGTGCGACGAACCTGATGAACTTCTCCCGGTTCTCGGGAGTATCGGGCATGGTCTCGCTCATGTAGACCTCGTACCCGTAGCCCCTGATCCGGGACCGGAGTGCAGGGTGCATCCCCTGGATGGCATCGAGGTTCCCGGCGGCGACCATGATGAACTTGCAGGGGACAGGCTCTGTCCTCACCATTGCCCCGCTCGACCGTTCGCTCTGGCCGGTAATGGGGAACTCCCCTTCCTGGAGTGCGGTGAGAAGGTTCTGCTGGGAATGCGGTGTCAGGGTATTGATCTCGTCGATGAAGAGCACCCCCTTATGCGCCCTGTGGATCGCCCCTGCCTCGACACGGTCATGGCTCGGCGTCTCGAGCCCTCCGCTCTGGAACGGATCGTGACGGACATCACCGAGAAGCGCGCCCGCGTGGGAACCGGTTGCATCGATGAAGGGTGCCGTCGTGGTCGAATCGTTCGAGACGATGAGCTTGGGGATCATCGATTCCTCGCGCGGTGTGGCATACCGGAGTGCCATGAAAACGAATGCCGCTGCGAGGATCCCCATGAGCCACTGGCCCTGGATGAATGCATACCCGAGGATCCCGATGAGGAGAAGCATCAGGAGGGTGTTGCGGAACTGTATCTTTTTCTTTGCTTCTGCCTTGTGGGCTGCCACGATCTGCTTTCCCCGACCGGCAGGGACCGTCCTCACGATGGGATTGTTCGGGTCGTCGGAGTTGGGATAGACGAGGATGTCCTGCATCTCTTCCTTGGGCAGCAGCTCTGCCATTGCCTTGGCAAGCATGGACTTGCCCGTCCCGGGACTCCCTATCATCATGACATGCCGCCTCTGGGTGGCTGCCTTCCTGATGACTTCAACGGCATGTTCCTGCCCGATGACCTGGTCGATCAGGGAGGGAGGAACCTGGACCTGCGAGGAGTCTTCAACGGTCACTTCGACCGGGGGCTCATCTTCCTGCACTGATGCTGCACTATTCTGGTCTGGCATTATGAGAATTAACCCTCTTTTCGTGCTTCGAGATGTGATGTAATTTATTCCTGCTCGTTTAAGTACTTTCAGCATGAGGATGGAGACATGTTGGTCGTGAGCACGGAATATTCCCAGGTACTGGCAGGGAGAATCGCGGGGGCCCTGGAATGCCCCTTGGGCGCAGTCCGTTTCACCAGGTTTCCGGATGGTGAACATTACCTGCGCCTGGAGAGAACGGACCCGGAAATGGTCGTGGTGGGCAGCATACCCGATGCAGATGCCCTCGTGGAGCTCCTCCTCCTCGTGGACGCCTGCGAGGGAAACGAAGTCACACTCGTGGTGCCGTATCTTGGTTATGCACGGCAGGACAAGAAGTTCCACGAGGGGGAACCCCTCAGCGCAAGGGCTGTCTGCAGGGCCATCTCCGGCGGTGTGAGGCAGGTCTTCACGGTCAACGTGCACGACCCGTCCGTTCTTTCCCATTTCCGTGTCAGGGCACAGGATATCAGCATTGCAGGAGAGATCGGGCGGTACCTCGGCTCCCGACCCCTTGAAAACCCGTTCATCCTCGCACCCGACGACGGGGCTTCTGCTTTTGCAGGCACCGTTG
Organism: Methanolinea sp.; assembly: GCA_030019395.1. Taxonomy (GTDB): domain Archaea; phylum Halobacteriota; class Methanomicrobia; order Methanomicrobiales; family Methanospirillaceae; genus Methanolinea_A. Next base: position 56,328 of record JASEES010000004.1, read on the forward strand.
CAGCAACGTGCGGCTGGGACTGGGATCACCTCGAGAAGACCCGGATCTCGGGAGAAGAGGTCCGGATGGAACCCCGGAACCTCGATGCTGCAGGACGTGACGTGGTCATCGTGGATGACATCATTTCCACGGGAGGGACCCTTGTGACCGCTGCCCGCATGCTCCGGGCCCAGGGTGCAGGGACCGTGTCGTCCGCGTGCGTTCACGGAGTCCTTGCGGAAGGGGCATACTCCCGCCTTCTTGCAAGCGGTCTTTCGGAAGTCGCCTGCAGCGATACCATCGAGAGGGCCTGCAGCCGTTTCTCGGCAGGGCAGGCCATAGCCGACAGGATCCTCGGATGCTCGTCATAGACGGGTCCACGCTGGAAGGAGGAGGACAGCTGGTCAGGGCGGCGGTCACGCTCTCTGCCATCACCGGGCAGCCCTGCCGGATCACGAACATCAGGGCAGGGAGAGAGGAACCGGGTCTCCGTTCCCAGCACATCGCCGCAGTCCGGGCGGTTGCAGGTCTCTGCGGGGCCACGGTGTCCGGCTGCACAACAGGGAGCAGGGAACTGACATTCTGCCCGGGTCCCCTCGTGGAAGGTGACATGAGGATTGAAGTCGGGACGGCAGGAAGTATCCCTCTCGTCCTCCAGGCATGGCTTCCCGCCGCCCTCATGATCGGGGGCCGGATAACCATTGTTGGCGGGACGGAGGTTCCCATGAGCCCGACAATAGACTATACTGCCCGTGTCCTCGTACCGTTCCTCCGCAGGCACGGTGCAGAAATCTCTCTCGACGTGATCAGGAGGGGTTACTATCCGCGGGGCGGGGGCGAGGTGATGGCAAGTGCCCGGCGGTCCCGCCTTGCCCCTTTTTCGCCCGCGGACACCCGGGAAACAGATAACTGCGGGATCGTCTCGTGCAGTGCAGGACTCCCCGGCCACGTGGCAGACCGGCAGGCTGATGCCGCATCGTCAGCCCTGTTCCAGGCAACGGGTATCCGCTTCCCTGCCTGGAAAGATACCCGTCCCGGCCCGGGAACGGGCAGCTCGGTCACTGCATGGCTGGGCTGGATGGCCGGGTGCGCCATCGGGAGGCGCGGGTACCCGGCGGAAAACGTGGGCAGGGATGCTGCTTTTAACCTGCTTGCCGAACACCATGCCGGCGGCCTGGTCGACAGGTACCTGGCCGACCAGCTCCTCATCTACTGCGCTCGTGCAGGAGGCTCTTTTACCAGCAGCACGTGCACGCTGCATGCAAGGACGATGTGCTGGCTGCTTGGGCTTTTCGGGTTCCGCATCCGGGTCACGGGAGGAGAGGTGGTGACCTTTGCCGCCGAAGAGAGTGCTTGATGCAACAGCCTTTTTCCTGGACATACCGCTCGAAGGAGAACTCTTCACGACTCCCGCAGTCGTCGGGGAGATCGTCGATGCACGGTCGAAGTGCCGCCTCGAGGCACTCTATGCCGCAGGCCTCGTTGTCACGAGTCCCTGTGCCTCCTCCCTGCAGATAATCGGAAAAGCCGCATCTGTAACGGGGGACGAATCCGTCCTCTCCCGGGCAGACCGTGAAGTGCTGGCCCTTGCCCTCGATACAGGTGCTGAGGTTGTAACGGATGACTTTGCCATCCAGAACGTCGCCCACCACCTCGGGATACCCGTCGTCCCCCTCCAGCAGAGGAAGGCCAGGAAGAGAAAATGGAAGTTCCGTTGCCCGGGATGCGGGCGGCTCGCTGAAGGGCCGGGCGAGTGCCCTGTCTGCGGGTCGGGGCTGAAAAGAACACTTAAGTAGATCGCTGCACACTTTTTTCCCATGTCGTCTCTCGATGAACTGATCCAGAAGGCCAGGACGCTCCTCTCCGAGGGCCACAGCCCCGGGCAGATAGCTGACGAGCTCTCCCTCTCCATGGAGACAGTGACCTGGCTTCTGACCCAGCAGAAGGGAATGGCAGTTCCAAAGGACGTCCATATTGACTGGACCAGTGTCAGTGGCCGGGGCCCGCTCCTCGACGGAGTGGCCATGATGCTCCTCAAGCAATACTATACGTCTCTTGAGGATGAGGACAGGGAAGGCGGATACTCCGACCGTTTCCCCACCCTCGTCGTGGGGATAGCTGTGTCCGGCATCCCGCTCGCGACCCTGATTGCCGTTGAGGAGGACATCAAGCTTGCCATTTACCACCCGGCCAAGCACAGCACGCAGGAACCGCCCGTTGGTTCGATCAGCGGGAATTTTGCATCCGTCAACGGTGAACGGTGCATCATCGTCGATGACGTGATCACCTCCGGAAACACGATGCAGGATGTGGTCAAATACCTGCGGCGGCACGGTGCACAACCCGTTGCGATATGCGTTCTCTTCGACAAGCGCGGGGTCCGTGACATTGACGGCGTTCCTGTCTATTCTCTCTTCAAAATATCCCGAATCGACTGATACCCCACTCTTTTTCCCGCTTCAAAATGGATTATTTTATATAGAAGTTTAATTCCATCTTTTACAGCATTGGAGGAACTGCTATGCTTGGAGGACAACCTATTATCATACTCAAGGAAAACGTCGAGCGCAACAGGGGTCTTGAGGCCCAACGCTCGAACATTGCAGCAGCAAAGGCAATAGCAAGCGCAGTAAGGACGACACTGGGTCCCCGCGGGATGGACAAGATGCTCGTGGACCAGAGTGGTGACGTGACCATCACCAACGATGGTGCGACCATCCTCCAGGACATCTCGGTGGTCCATCCCGGGGCGAAGATGGTCATCGAGGTCGCAAAGGCGCAGGACGACGAGGTCGGGGACGGAACGACAACAGCGGTCGTCATGGTCGGATCCCTCATGGAGAAGGCCGAGGCCATGATCGAGAAGAAGATCCACCCGACCGTGATCGCCGAGGGTTACCGCCTGGGTATGAAGAAGGCGCTCGAAGTACTCGATGACCTCTCGATTCCCATCGACCCGTACGACAGGGAGAAACTGATTCGTATCGCCGACACGGCCATGACCGGCAAGGCGATCGAATCGGTGAAAAGCAGGCTGAACGGGATCGTGGTGGACGCTGTCATGGCAATCGCCACCAGGGAGGGTGACAGGATCACTGCCGATGAGGACAACGTCCTGATCAAGAAGCAGGCCGGGGACAGGATGGATGATGCGGAGCTCGTCCGCGGAGTTGTCATCGACAAAAAGCGTGTCAGCGAGGAGATGCCCCGCAAGGTGAAAGACGCCCGGGTTGCCCTCGTTGCAAGCCCCCTCGAGATCAAGAAGACCCAGGTCAAGGCAAAGATTCACATCAAGTCAAGCGACATGGTGAGTGCCTTTACTGCGCAGGAGAGGGAGACTCTCAAGAAATACGCGGACACGATCATCGCGAGCGGTGCCAACGTTCTCCTCTGCCAGAAGGGTATCGCGGATGCAGTCGCCTACTACCTTGCAAAGGGAGGGGTCCTTGCCGTCGAAGACGTCCCCGAGAAGGACATGAAGTTTGCCTCTCACGCCCTCAATGCCCAGATCGTCAACAAGGCCGAGGATCTTACACCCGAGGCACTGGGAAGGGCAGAAACCGTTGAGGAACTCGAGGATGGGGAGTTCATCAAGATCTCGGGCTGTCATAACCCCAAGACCGTTACCATCCTCCTCCGCGGTTCGACCCAGTACCTCCTCGACGAGCTCGAGCGGGCTGTCGAGGACGGGACACGCGTTGTCATGGACGCCATGGAGGACGGCAAGCTCGTCGTGGGAGGCGGTGCAGTGGAGACCGAGATCCTGATGAAGGTCAGGGATTATGCGGCGAGCGTCGGTGGTCGTGCCCAGATCGCGATCGAGGCCTTCGCAGATGCCTTCGAGGTCATCCCCGTCACACTCGCTGAAAATTCAGGGTTCAACACGGTCGACAAGCTGGTGGAACTCAAGAATGCCCATGCCAGGGGAGAGAAATACGCCGGGTTGAATGTTTATACCGGGACCGTTGTTGATATGCTCAAAGAGGGTGTCCTTGAGCCCCAGCGTTCCAAGAGGCAGGCGATCCAGAGCGCAACAGAGGCAGCAATCCTCCTCCTCAGGGTCGACGACATGATGATCACCCGCGAGGACAAGAAGGAAAAGGAAGCCGGAAAGCCTCCCGAATAAGGAGAGCTCGGCCGGATAAAACCCCCTGACTCACCGTTTTTCCTGTGAAAAGTGGAAAAAGTCCAAACCCCATTTTTTCAATTCTCTTCGCCCTTTCTCCTTCGCCAACCCTGTCTCGCTCAGGGGGACCTTTTCTTTAGCCCGTTTGCAAGAGGTCCACCCGTCTCCTGCACCGGTAACAGAATTCCGGTCCTTTAAGGTCGGTGTCCCCGATCCAGTTCGAGAAATACATCACGCACCCGGGATGTTCACAGTGGGCCAGTCCCAGGGCATGCCCGATCTCGTGGACTGCCTCGGTGAGGATTCGCCTCCGGTAGACCATCTCGTTGTCAGGCATCCCGTAGAACCCGGGCCTGAGGCGAAACGTGGAAATGAGGGCCGCCCCGGTGCATGCAATGCCGAACACGAAGTGGAGTCCCGGGGAAAAGATATCTGACCCTGTGATGCCGAGGCAGAGCACGTTCTCCCGGCGGGCGATTTCAGCCAGCGAGCGGAGAATCCCGTCTGCGAGGTACTGGCCACGCCTGCTGTCAAAATACTGCAAAGGGAGTATCTGGGGATGGAATATTCTTATTTCTGCAGGAATGAGGGAAGGGAGATCCTCGCGAACCCACCCGATGACACCCTGATCCCGGTTTCCGATTCCAACCAGCCCGATTGCCGGCAAACGTGCCATGGTTGATACTGGGTCATGATTCGACATATCGTTTCAGGACCGAATCGTCGTAGGATTGGGCCCGGTTGTGATCCGCCGGTGATTGTAGCGAACCATGGAAGGAATAAAGGAGATGCACTATCCGGGTTAAAAAAAGCCTTATTGTAAACGGCAAAAGACTCCTGTCAGGACGATCTCAGTACAGGGCAGGGAAAAGGGGAACGGGATCGGGGTGATTTATTTCCCCTGCTGCTCTGCCAAATCTTCTATAGCGATACCGGGGTGATGGTACCTCCTCCTCCCCACTGTCTTTTCCGCCTGGATGGCATTCGTAGGACAGCACTGGATGCACGCCATGCACTGCTCGCAGTGGTGGAGCCATGCCGGGCGGTCGTTCTCTATCCTGATGTTGTCAACAGGGCATACCCGTGCGCATGTCCCGCACCCGTTGCACCTGTCATCAACGAAAAATTTTGCATCTGCCCCGTGAACATGGCGTATGAACCGGGAATACACCAGGTGATGGACGAGGGCTGCAACCGGAGACCACGGAGGAAATACCTTTTTTCCTGCCTTCACCATCTCACCAATCTCTTTGGTACGGCTGCCTGATTTCATGAGAGTCCTTTCGAGTGACTCCATGTCCGGTGCATCGTACATAAGTATGTAGTTTCCCGGCATCCGGATGGAGAACGCAGCATCAAGGCCCCTCTTTCCGGGCCCGCCTTTCAGAATGTGATCGAGCTGGCTGGAGGCGGCAGAAGCTCCCGTTCCCCCCATGGTGATAACCGAGAACGTGTACCTGGCATGGGAGAGGTCAAGCCTTTGAGCGAATTCCGCAACGATGGAGGGGAGGCCGAAGAAATAAAGCGGGTTTACAATACCGACACGATCGGAACGTGGTTCTATTGGCCCGCCTTTTTTCATTTCAGAGACGATAGGTACGAGTGTACAGTCACCGATAACAGAAGAAAGCCCCCTGGCGACTGCAAGGGAATTACCCGTCCCGGTGAAATAGTAAAGAATTGTTTCCATGGATTCTCACGAATCTGTTTGGAACAGGGAGTTAAAAAGGACAGGGGAGTTTTCCATCCCGGCCGACTGGGGCCCCTTCAAAAACCGGGTGTTATCCCCGCGAGCACGTGGAGACGATATCGACCTCTTCCTCCCGGATGACGCTGTCCTGCGGGAGACTCTTTCCCCCGTGCAGGATCAGGACCGTATCGGGAATAATGCCGATCGAGAGGAGGGCTTCCTCGTACGTTGTTCCTTCCGCCCCGGTATACTCGACGATTTGATGCCCGGGGATGATACGGAACCTGCATTTTGCTCCCATTCGATAGAATTATACGGGTCGCAGGGAATAATAATTACCTCTATGCCGAGGTAGTCTAGTCCGGGAAGGCGGTAGCCTCGAAAGCTACTGGCGCTCTGCGCCTCGGGAGTTCAAATCTCCCCCTCGGCGCGTCCCGTTTTCATGGAAACGATCTGCCCTTCCGGCCTCGTCAGTCCCGTATCGCATATTGCTTTCCAAGATAGTCCTTTCTGGCAGGGTTCCGGAGTGAAACCGGGATAATACTCGGAAACATCTTATAAGAGGGGACAGTACCTCTATGCATGAAGAGATCACTCTGGATTCTTGTTGGCATCACCCTGGTCCTGTGTATCTGGATGGCCGGGTGCACGCAGCCATCGCAGGAACAGACCACGCCTGCTCCGACAACGATGCCGGTAACGACGGCAGCAACTTCCGTTCCAACGTCTCCCACGCAGGGACCTCCACCAACGGCAGGTTATATCGAGGGTCCGTTACCTTCCCAGTACTCCGTTGAGGTCCAGGTGGACAGGAATAGAGTGGCAATTACCCCGAACATCACGGTCACGTTCCGGGGAGGAAAGGGTATCAATTTCGTCCACTCCATGGATGTCGTCGTATCCCGATCCGACGGCCGGATTGTAACCGGTTCTCTCTACAAACCCCAGGTCAACGATTATCTGGAACTCGAAGGTACTCGTGGGACCGACAACGTCGAGGTCTTCATTAACCTGATCACGGGGGATCGCTACAGGGTGTATAACAATCCTGAGGCGTTTCGAAGCTACAATTAAAACAATCAATGCCTTTTTTTAGACCTTTGATTGAAAAATGTATGCGATCCAGGGTGGCAGTCCCCCGTCTTCTTCTCCCTTAAAGGCCTGTTTTTCCCTGAACTGCCCGATGATTCTTTTTATGCCCGGCCCCCGGGATCCAACCGGCTTTGAGAGGACGGGAGTCTTTTTCAAAGACTATGGCGGGTGCATGTATCTGAAAGCGACCGCGTTCACTTGTACTCGCGCCGCGAATACTGGTACTTCGCGGACGACCCTCCCCGGGCAACGATAGAGATCCATTCGTAGAGCGATTTCAGCGTTCCGAACTTTTCGTACCTGCGCATGGAGAACCCGACCCTCATGCGGCTGTCGAACACGATCCTTCCGAACCGGATCATCCTCCGTGCAATTTCAAGGTCGTCCCCCGCATCGATACACCTGTACATGCCCGCACGCATGAATGCGTCTTTCCGGAAGGCCGTATTACAACCGAGGGTATAGTAGAATGTACCCGTGTAATACCCCACCCGCGCAAACGTGTTGGCAAGGGCAAGCGATACGTGGTTCTTGAATGTCCTCTCGATGGGGTCCACCGGCCCATAGATCTGGACAGCACCGGGGTTTTGAGAAAAATCCTCGAGGATGACTTCCAGCCAGTTCCGGGGAATGATACAGTCCGCGTCGGTTGTCGCAACCAGGGGGCTCTTTGCTCTCATAATCCCGTCGTTCCGGGCGCCACCAACCTTCCGGCTCGTCTGGACGAAGACCAGGTCGCAGAATGGTTCGGCTTCTGCAATGGTCTCATCCTTGGACCCGCCGTCGACAACGATCAGCTCGTACTCCGACCTTGGAATGGTCTGGTGCGAAAGGGACTCGAGGCAGCGCCCGATGTTTCCTGCCTCATTGTATGCCGGGATAATGACCGATATCTTCATCCGATGAGCTCCCGGTAGAGCCTGACATGTTTCTCTGCAATATCCCTTATATCAAACCTTGCCGAGAACTCCCGGGCACCCCGGGCACAGCGCCCGAGTGATCTTTCGTCCTCGAGGAGTGCGGGCACCTCGCTTCTCTCGGAAAAGTAGAGGATGCTGTCGCCATATATATCCCGGAATTCGGGGATCTCGCGTGCGATGACGGGCAGGCCGCACGAGAGGGCTTCGAGGATCACGAGCCCGAATGTCTCCGCATAGGACGGCATGAAAAAGACATCGGCAGCGCTGTACGGTTTGATGATGTCGTTGATGTGACCCGGGAAGATAACGTTTCGTCCGCACTGCAACTTGAGCCTCTTGATCTTGTGGTAATCCTTGGAGAGTGCCCCGTAGGGAAAGCCCCCTATCCAGACGAACGTTGAATCAGGGCAGGCCCGGGAGAGGGCTAAAAAATCGTAGAGGCCTTTCCTCGGTGTCTGCTGGGCGACAGTGAGGACAACCCTGCTGTCTTCCGGGATGTTGTAATCCTCACGGAACGCTGCTCCTTTCTCCTCGTCTTTTTGAAAAAACTCGCGATCCACACCGTTGGGTATCATCGTGACCGGCATATCAGGAACCATTGCAGTCACCTCTTCGTGGCAGGGGCGGGAAATGGTGATGATATGGTCAAATCTCCGGTAAATGTGGGGATACCTCTTGTTCACCGCCCGGGCGAGGGCAATGTTGTCCATGTTGACCCTCGGTGTCGAGTGTGCCGTGAGGACAGTTTTGCCCCTGGAGAGACGCCGGTTGAGATCAGCCAACGGTCCGAAGGTATGGAAATGGACGATATCCGCGTGGTTGCCATACTTTTTCCATGTCACCTCGAGCCCGGGTATCCCTTTCATGGAGTTGTAGAGGGTCTTTGCCACCGTGGAGCACCCGATGTACCGGAAGAAGAGCAAATCCTCAACGTAAAAATTGACCTTCACGACCAGCCCTCCACGCACTCCATGGCCTTGCGGATGCACCCGTCCATGTTCAGGTATTCAAACTGCGAAAATCTCCCGACGAGCGTGATACCCCGTCCCTCGAAGTATTCCCTGACGAGACGGATGTTCCTGGGATAATCCAGATCGTAAACGACATACGCGAATTTTTGCCTGTCAACTGCACGGTAGATCACATCTTCTTCCGAGAGGAACCCCATCTTCCCGAGTGATGCGATAACGTGGCCGGCAAGCTCGCTGTCGGTCATCCGTGATACCGGATCCCCGTCGTTGAAGGTGACCTCTGCGAGGATGGAGGAGCACCCTTCGGGGGCAACGTGCCTGCTGTAGTTGGAGGGGAAGGATATGCGGTTTGCAAGGGAGATGTCCCGGTCGGGGATGTAGACCCAGGAGAGGGGGGGAACAGACCCGCGGATCCCTATCTGGATACAGGCCACCGAGTTGTAACGAAGACTCTCCACAGCAGTGGTGACTTCCGCCGGAACGCCCTCTAGGCATCGCACGAGTGCCTGGAGGGGAATCGTACTGATGAGGCGGTCACCCGAAAACGTCCTCCTGCCGTCCCCTGCTTCCCAGGCACCGTTCCTGAACCGGAGGGAACGCACCGGAAAGCCCGTTACGATCTTCTCTTCCAGGCCATTTCCCATCGCACGGACCAGTGCTTCGATACCCCCCCTTGCAGGATAGGAAAAGACAGACTGGTGGGTGTACCCTTCGGTCTCGATACCGATCGCAGACCTGATGACATCCTCAACGGGCGGCATCGGAACCCTCCCCTCGACCCAGTGTGCTGACATGCGTTCCGTCGGGAAATTCCAGATCTTCTCGTTGTAAGGGATCATGTACAGCTCTGCGATACCCTTTCCAAACGTTGCATAGATCCACTCCCTGAAATTTTCCGGAGTACCTGCCTCTCCCTTTTCCCGCTTGATATATGCCTTAATGTATTCATTGAGGCAGAAGAAACAGTCCTCCCTGGGCAGCTGTGCAAGACCGTTTTCGAACGGGTACTTGACGAGGATTCCCTTGTAGAGGATCTTCGTGTTTCTCGTCCGGGTCTCCTGGTTCTCTCCAAGGACACGCCGCATGAAATCAAGAACTTCTGCGTCCCGGGAAAAGATGATGTGGGAACCGCCGGTATCGAACGTGAACCCTTCAGCGGACCTGGAGCGGCAGAGACCCCCGATGCACGGTTCCCCTTCCAGTACCAGGACGTCGTGGCCGCGCTCGTGCAGCAGGCGTGCAAGAGTGACCCCTGTCAGACCTCCGCCAAGGATGAGGGTGGACACAGGATATAGTATGCAACCGCCGGCATTATATGGTTGACCATCCAGAGGTCCCATCAGGCACCGTTCTGCCAGTGCGGAGGAGTACCGGGAGGGAAAAATGGCCGGAAATCCGCATCGTTCCGGGGAAACAGGGATGGGTGAAGGGAAATGAATGGAGACAGGAGAGACGGAAAAGAGATGCCCGGCAGGAAAGATGGCTCTTTTTTCTCCTTCGTTGTCCAGGAGCACCATGCCCGCACCCACCATTATGATTTCCGGCTTGAACACGACGGAGTCCTGAAGTCATGGGCCGTTCCCAAAGGCATGCCGGATCTGCCCGGACAAAGGAGACTTGCAGTGGAGACGGAAGACCATCCCCTGGACTATGCAACCTTCGAAGGAGTTATCCCTGAAGGTGAACCGGGTGCCGGAACGGTCCTGCTCTGGGACCATGGGACTTTTCGCATTCTCTCGTGGGAGAAGGACAGGATAGAAGTCTTCCTCGAAGGACAACGACTGCAGGGAAAATTCGTCCTTCTTCGTTTCAGGAAAGCGGGGGAAAAAGACTGGCTGGTACTCCGGGCGAAGAACTGATATCTCCCGGACGTCTGGAAAAAAAGGAAATTATTCTCACTTTGCACTTTTAACGGTCTTGGAACCCCGCAGGATTGCAATCGTGCCCGTGCGGACAAGTTCCTTGACACCATACTGGCGGAGGAGCTTTTCCAGGGCATCGATCTTCTTTGTGTCGCCGGCAACCGAGAGGACAACTGACCGGCTCCCGACATCGATGATCTGGGCGCGGAAGATGCTTGCAAGCTGCATGATCTCTGCCCTGCTGCTTCCCGGTTCGGCATTGACCTTGATGAGGGCAAGTTCCCTCTCCACGCGGTCGTTCTCGGTGAGGTCCGAGACCTTGATGACGTCGATCAGCTTGTTCAGCTGCTTCATCACCTGCTCGATCTGGGCATCGTCCCCGATGCACACGATGGTGATGCGGGACATTCCGGGCTCCTCGCAGACCCCCACTGCGAGGCTCTCGATGTTGAATCCCCGGCGGGAAAAGAGTCCCGTGACACGCGAGAGGACCCCGGGCTTGTTCTCGACAAGAACGCTCAGGGTATGCGGTTTCATTCGCAGTGTCCCCCTATCATCTCGTTGATGGCCGCACCGGCAGGGACCATGGGGAAGACGTTCTCCTCGCGCTCGATGCGGAAGTCGAGGACAAACGGCCCGTCTGTTTCGATGGCAGCGCTGAGTGCGGCCCGGACGTCGGACGGGTCCTCGACCCTCATCCCATCGATCCCGTAGGCATTGGCAACCTTGACGAAGTCTACGGGCGGGAGCTCGGTATAGGAGTAGCGGCGGTCATAGAAGAGTTCCTGCCACTGCCGGACCATCCCAAGGAACCGGTTGTTGAGAATGGCAACCTTGACGGGTATCCTGTAGTGGGAAACGGTCCCGAGTTCCTGGATATTCATCTGGAAGCTCCCGTCACCTGCGATATCGAAGACAACCTCGTCCGGGCGCGCGAAATGTGCCCCCATGGCTGCCGGAAAACCGTACCCCATTGTCCCGAGCCCTCCCGATGTGATCCAGGTCCGGGGCTTTTTGAAGCCGAAGTACTGGGCAGTCCACATCTGGTTCTGACCGACCTCGCTCACGATTATCCCTTCGCCCTTCAGGAGTGCCGAAAGTTCCTCAATGATGAACTGGGGCCGCAGGGACCCGTCTTTGGGGTAACGCATCGGGTACTTCTCCTTCCATGCCCGGATCCGTGCCAGCCATTTTTCGTAGTCCTTCTTCTTCTGGATGCGGGCGATCATCTCCTTCAGGACGGACTTTGCATCTCCCACGATCGGGACATCCACCCGCTTGTTCTTGCCAATCTCTGCAGGGTCGATGTCAACGTGGATGATTTTTGCCTGGGATGCAAAGGTATCGAGTTTTCCTGTCACCCGATCGTCGAACCGGACACCAATCGCGATGAGGAGGTCCGATTCTGTAACGGCATAGTTCGCGTACCGGGTCCCATGCATCCCGAGCATGCCCAGGTTCAGGGGGTGGTCACAGGGAATGGCCCCAAGCCCCATCAGCGTCGTGGTGACCGGGATCATCAAAGATTCGGCAAACTGGAGGAGCTCCTCCGCTGCATTGGATGATATCACGCCCCCGCCGATGTACAGGAGAGGCCTTTCCGCCTCGATGAGCAACTCAAGGGCCCTGTCAATCTGCCGGGAGTGCCCCCGGTACGTGGGTTGGTACCCCCTCAGGGAGACGTTTTCCGACTCAGGGTATTCGAAGTCTATCTCCTTTGTGCTGACATCCTTGGGCAGGTCGATCAGAACCGGCCCGGGACGGCCCGTGCGTGCAATGAAGAAGGCTTCCCTCACCACGTGCCCGAGATCCTCGGTCCTCTTGACGAGGTAGTTATGCTTCGTGATCGGCATCGTGATACCGGTGATGTCCGACTCCTGGAACGCATCGTTCCCAAGGAGGTTTGTCGGGACCTGCCCGGTGAGGGCAACGATCGGGACCGAGTCCATGTATGCCGTCGCTATCCCCGTGACCAGGTTGCAGGCCCCCGGACCGGAGGTGGCCAGGCATACGCCGACCCTGCCGCTGGCTCGGGCAAACCCGTCAGCGGCATGGGCGGCTGCCTGTTCATGCCGTACAAGGATGTGCCGCAATGACGAATTGTAGAGTTCATCATAAATCGGCAGCACTACACCGCCGGGATAGCCGAACAGCGTCTCTACCCCTTCGCGTTGCAGCCCTTCAATGAGTATCTTGGCTCCGGTCTTCATTTTTCTCTCCTAGGAGTCTGTTCATGCCGGCGATCACCGCTTCGACACTCGCCATGATGATGTCCGTGCGGGCGCCGCGAGACGTAATTATCTTTCCGTCTTTACTTAATCTTACCGTCACATCCACGAGAGCGTCCGTTCCGCCATGGATAGCGTCTACGTGGTATTCCTCGAGCCGGATATCTCCGACAGCGGCAACCGACCTGCGCAGGGCTTCCATGGCTGCATCCACCGGTCCTTTCCCTGTCGATGCACCCGTCACCTCCTCGCCCCTGACGACCATCGTCACGGACGCCGTGGGAATCACATGGCTTCCGCTCACAACCGTGAACTGTTTCATCTTCAGGACGGGCCTGCATTCGATCGCCATCACGGCCTCTGCGATGGCAATCAGGTCGTTATCGGTAATACGCATCCCCTTGTCACCCAGGTCCTTGATTCGTCTCAGTATCTCGCGTAACTGTGCCTCGTCGGGGTGAATGTCCATCTCGGCGAGGGCAGCCTCGACAGCAGCCGAACCGGAATGTTTCCCGAGCAGGATCCGCCTTTTCCTTCCGACTTTCTCGGGAGGCACAGGCTCGTAGGTACTCGGTTCCCGGAGGACACCGTGGGCATGGACCCCGCTCTCGTGGGTAAATGCCATCTCGCCCACGATGGCCTTGTTCGTCGGGAGCGGGACACCTGTCATCCGGGAGACGACCGAGGAGAGGTGGTAGAGGTTCCTGGTTTGGATACCTGTCTCGTAACCGTATAGAGTCTCGAGTGCCATGACCAGCTCCTCCAAGGGGGTGTTCCCCGCCCGTTCCCCGAGCCCGTTGACGGTGACATGGGCACACGTTGCACCGGCACGGAGTGCCGCAACCGTATTTGCCATTGCCATGCCAAGGTCGTCGTGGCAGTGGATGGAGAGCGGGGCGAGGCACAGGCCGGGGATCACCTCTGCGACGCGTTCCGGGGTGAGGAGACCCACGGTATCGCAGAAACAGAGGCGATCCGCTCCGTGTTCGATTCCGCCTGCATACACCTCGCGGACAAACGCAGGGTCTGCCCGCGATGCATCCTCACCCGACAGTTCGACCACGAGCCCGCGTTCCCGTGCATACGTCACGGCATCAAATGCCATCTCAAGGACCTGTTCCCTTGTCTTTCGCATCTTCTTCTGGATGTGCAGGTCACTGACGGGAATGACGAGATGTACGGAATCTGCCCCGAAATCAGCCGCGTAATCGATGTCCTGCCGGAGGGCCCGGACATAGGTGCTGATTTCCGACGGGAGTCCCGCATCGGCAATGATACGGAGAGCTTTTCGTTCCCCCTCGGATGCGGCAACTGACCCTGCCTCTATGACATGGACACCGATATCGGAGAGGAGAGTCGCAATTTCGAGTTTCTGGTCAGGGTTCAGCGAGACCCCCGGGGTCTGTTCACCGTCCCGGAGGGTGGTATCAAAGAACCGGATCTTTCCGGAGAATAAAACGATCTGTCATGGATGGTCCACCACGAACAATACTGTTCAACCACGATGTATAAAAAAGACGTGGGTCGCGGTGACATGACTGATAAATCACCTGGTAACCCGACAGGTTTCCCGGTATTCCTTAGTTTCCAGATTATATAAGCCCGCCCGGATTTATAGGGGTTCTTTTCTCACGTTATGAGAGAATAAAAAAAGGAGTATTCTGGATGAAAAATTACGCTGTGCCCTGGGGCGCACCCGGTTGCTCTCCTGCAGATTCGTAGACCATGCAGATATACCGTGCCTCGAAGATGATGAGGAACGGAATCAGGATTAACCAGAGAATAAGCCCGATGAACGGTATCATCGAGATCAGGTTGAGCACGAAGGCAATGATTCCTGCAACGATGAAGAGAATGATGAGTGCGATGATATAGCTCCCCCACCCGATCTTTCCGATCGTCTCGAGGATGGCACCGAAATTGAATGCCTCTCCGAACCGCTCGGTCCTTGCCATGCGGACGAAGCCGATAGTCGAGAAGAGCGCGATGATGATTGCGACAATAAACGCTATCAGGAGGCCTACCATGAACATGGCAAAGAGGGGCATGAGTTCACTGGTATGTGTTGTGAAATAGTTCGGGTCCGCTGACATGCCCGCGTTCAGGAGTGCTCCAATAAGGGCAAAACCACCGAATACAAGGATGATCAGGATGACGGGAATAGCGTAAATGATGCCCGCGACAAGGAGCTTGAGGCCGTCAATGAAAAGCTTTCCCCACTGTTCCGGTTCAGGAGCGGGCTTTTTCCCCCTCCAAATCTCCATCGTGTATCCCATCATGAGGGGGAAGATGATGGTGGAGATGATCAGCAGTATCCATCTCTTCCAGTGACCGACAAGGCCATCTTTTGCATATCCCAGGGAATCACCAAGCATGTTGCCATAATCCATACGCATCACCCGAAGTGTGCACAGATCAATGCCACCAAAAAGGATTTAAACCTACCCCAGGAAAAAGGATTTTCCTGTTTATTTAATGCCGGAAATGCCTGATGCCCGTGAACACCATGGCCATGTCGAGCCGGTTGGCAGCATCGATTACATCGCGGTCACGGATGGATCCACCCGGCTGGACGAGGGCGGTTGCCCCTGCAGCGGCTGCAACCTCGAGTGTATCAGGGAATGGCAGGAAGGCGTCGGAAGCAACCGCGGAGCCAACGAGGGAGGAGAGCGATTTCTCGATGGCAATTTTTGCAGCGTCCACGCGGCTCATCTGGCCGGCCCCTATCCCGAGTGTCCTGTTATTGCCTGCAAAGACGATCGCGTTACTCTTCGTGTGGGCACAGACTTTCCATGCAAAACGCATTGCCTGGAATTCCCCGGGAGTCGCATCGCGATCGGTGACCACCTTCCATTCCTCCCGGTAGGGGGGAGTCTCCTGGACGAGGATTCCCCCGTCTATCGTCCTGATCTCGCGGGACACACGTGGTTCGGGCAGGGAGAGCAACCGCAGGTTCTCCTTTTTCCTGAGAATTTCGCGGGAATCTGACGAGAAAGACGGTGCGGCAACGACCTCGACAAACGTGCGCGAGATCTCTTCCGCAAGTGCGCTGTCCACCTCCCTGTTCAGGGCGACCACAGAACCGTAAGCCGAGACCGGATCGGTATCCCTCGCCAGGATGTATGCCTCGAGAAGCGTGCTTCCTACTGCTGCTCCACAGGGGTTGTTGTGCTTGACGACCACGGCGGCAGGCTCCGAAAACTCCCGGACGAGCCCTGCGGCTGCATGGAGATCGAGGTAGTTATTGTAAGACATCTGTTTCCCCTGGATAGTCTGCTGCCCGGCAATCCCTGCTGTACCATACACTGCCCCTTTCTGGTGGGGATTTTCTCCGTACCGCAGGGTCCTGCCGTTCGAAAACTGGAGTGTCAGGATATCGGGAAAGTCCTTTCCAAGCCCGTGGAGGTAGTTGCTGATCGCGGCGTCGTATGCGGCAGTCCTTGCAAAGGCGGCCCTGGCGAGGGCCAGCCTCTCCTCCGGTGTAAAACCGCCATGCTCCAGGGCCCGTGCAACGAGGGGATACTGTCCGGGATCGGAAATGACGGCAACGTCGCGGTAGTTCTTTGCAGCCGCCCTGATCAGTGCCGGCCCGCCGATATCGATGTATTCCACCAGACGCTCGAGTGGGAGGGATTGTGCCGACATCTCTGCAAAGGGGTAGAGGTTGACGACGAGGAGGTCGATGGGAACGATACCCTGCTCCTGCATGATGCGGTCATCGACACCCCTCCTGCCGAGGAGCCCGCCGTGCACCCGCGGGTGGAGTGTCTTGACCCGCCCGTCCATCATTTCGGGAAAACCCGTGTACTCCGAGACCTCGGTAAATGGAATGCCTGCTTCCTTCAAAAGGGCCCCGGTCCCACCCGAGCTCATGAGGTTTATGCCATGACGGTGAAGGAGAGATGCAAGATCCACGATACCTTCCTTGTTCCATACGGAGAGGAGTGCCCACTTCATAGTCAATGGTACGCGGGAAGGGGTAATGAGACTGATGCACAATCACGGGGAAAAGGGGCGGGGGTCCGGAGTCTCAACCATTATCCCCGGTGGGGAAGTACCTCTCATGCAGGAATGAGAGAACCGGCTGTCAGGAAGACCCTCTACTGGTGCGATGCGTGCAACCTCCCCCTTCTGGGCAGGAAATGCGCCTGCGGGACGGAAGGCCGGGCAATCCCTCTCCTGCGTCCTTACGATGCCCGCCCGGCACTTCAGGCAGACAGGGAGATTATCACCGGCCTCCTCCGGCGTCATTTCGGGACAGGGGATCTCCCTGCGGTGGTAATCCTCAACAAGACAGGCGGGAGGGACAGAAACGACCTGATCATTGCGAATGGAGAGCGGTTCGGCTGGTTATCCTTCGATCCCGGGTCAAAGAGATATTCACTCGAACTCGCGTTCGGTGCAGTCTCATGCCTCCTGCATGCAGCGACAAAGGGTGTCATCGGGCTTTCGGACGTTCCGGATGCATACCGGGATGTTGCACAGGGGAGGCGTATTGGTGGAAAGAGGTACCCGGTACCCGGACATCTCCCGGAAGGACCCGTCCTGATACAGTGGGAGGGGCATGCAGCGGTAGGGACCTGCAGGGAAGGCTTCCTGAAGGTAAAGGAAGCCGGAAAATATTCCCCCTCGCATCGCCCGGACCCGGACTGGGACCGGGTGATCTCCGCAAACATATCCACCCTGAAAAACCTCGAGAGGTCTGCAATCCGGTTCATCAGGCACGAGGCAGCGGGTGCATCGTGCGTGACGGTCTCCTTTTCAGGGGGAAAGGACAGCACTGTTGCGATGGAGCTTGCCCGTCGTGCGGGATACACGGATGCCTTCTTTGTGAATACGGGAATGGAGTTTCCCGAGACACTTGGCTTCGTGAAGTCACTCGGCATACCCCATATCCTGCATGCAGGGGATTTCTGGCGGGAGATAGAGAAGGCCGGCCCGCCGCACAAGGACGACCGCTGGTGCTGTGAACGCCAGAAACTCTCACCCGTGAAGGAATGGATGAAAGGGAAAGGGGAGTGTATCACGATCCAGGGTAACAGGTGGTACGAATCGTTTGCCCGATCCGGGCTTGCCCCGGTCGCACGAAATCCCTTCTACCGTCTCCAGGTCAACATATCACCGATACGGAACTGGAGGGCTCTTGAGGTCTTCCTCTATTCCTGGTGGAGAAAGCTCCCGCAAAACCCCCTCTATGCTCTCGGTTTTGAGCGGGTAGGGTGCTGGATGTGCCCCGCGATGCTCGAGAGCGAATGGGAACTCGTGCGCCGGATTCACCCGGACCTTCACAGGACGTGGATGGATTTTTTGATGGAGTGGGGAAGGAAGGCGGGGATCGACAGGGGAGCAATCCTTGCAGGTGCCTGGAGGTGGAAAAAAACCCCTCCCAAGATGCACGGGTGATTGGGCAACGCCTGATGGGATCAAACCGAAGCAGTCAGGTTTTTCCGTCACTCATTTTTCCCGGACCAATCATTTTTCCGGGCGAGCTGTTCCCTGGTCCGATCAGCATATAAAAAATATAGTTAATTATATATAGAACTACAATGCAATAGATAATCGATAGTTGTATGGATCCGTCCCAAGAGGAGGAATTTATTGACTCTGATGAAAAAAAGGAGCAAGAATCATCCACGAAAGGGGATGGAACCTCCCCTTCCGGGGGACCGGTCCCGGAAGACCTCCAGAAAAAGTACGAGGAACTGAACGATCGGTTCCTGCGCCTGGCGGCAGATTTCGACAACTACAGGAAGAGAATGGAACGCGAAACCCGGGAGCGGACCAGGTACGCCCTGGAGGCATTCGCAACCGAACTCCTGGAAGTTGCGGATAACTTCGAGCGGGCTCTTTCGGCCGATCCGGCATCCGCGAAGGAAGGCCTGGAACAGATCCATAAGCTCTTCTGTTCCATCATGGAGAGGCACGGGGTTGTCCCGATCAAGGCAAAGGGCAGGAAGTTTGATCCCGCGGAGCACGAGGCGATTGCATGTGTTCCGTCGGACGAGGACGAAGGGACGGTCATAGACGAGGTCTGCTGCGGTTACCGCATGCATGACAGGATCATCAGGGTTGCAAAAGTAGCAGTCGCAAAGAAGAAGGAGTCAGAGTAATATGGCAAAGGAAAAGATACTCGGAATCGACCTGGGGACCACTTTCTCGTGCATGGCCATCATGGAGGCCGGAAAACCGATCGTCATCCCCAACGCAGAAGGACAGCGGACGACCCCTTCGGTCGTGGCATTCACGAAGGACGGGGAGAGACTCGTCGGGAGCCTTGCCAAGAGGCAGGCGATTACCAATCCCACGCGGACCATCCAGTCCATCAAGAGGAAGATGGGGACGAGCGAGAAGGTGAAGATCGACGACAAGAGTTACACTCCCCAGGAAATCTCGGCCATGATCCTGCAGAAGCTCAAGGCGGATGCAGAGGCCTACCTTGGGGAGAAGATAACGAAGGCGGTCATCACGGTCCCTGCCTATTTCAACGATGCCCAGCGCCAGGCCACGAAGGACGCCGGCAGGATAGCAGGGCTCGAAGTCATGCGCATCATCAACGAACCCACGGCGAGCGCACTTGCATATGGGATCGACAAGGAGAACGATGCGACCGTGCTGGTCTATGACCTCGGCGGTGGAACGTTCGATGTCTCCATCCTGACGCTTGGCGATGGCGTCTTCGAGGTGAAAGCAACTGCCGGGAATAACCACCTCGGCGGGGATGACTTCGACAACCGGATCATCGATTACCTTGTCGAGGAATTCCAGAAGAAGGAGGGTATCAACCTGAGGTCGGACCCGGTAGCCATGCAGAGGCTGCGGGATGCGGCAGAGAACGCAAAGATCGAACTCTCCCAGAAGATGAAAACGAACATCAACCTCCCCTACATCACCACGGGCCCGGACGGCCCCAAGTTCCTGGATATTGACCTGACGAGGGCCAAGTTCGAGCAGCTCATAGGCGACCTCGTGGAGTCCACGGTGATCCCCGTCAAGCAGGCATTGAGCGATGCCAAGCTGACACCCGACCAGATCGATCACGTCCTCCTCGTCGGTGGTTCGACGCGGGTGCCCCTTGTCCAGGAGACGGTCAGGAAGATCCTTGGCAAGGAGCCGGACAAGGGTATTAATCCTGACGAGTGCGTGGCTCTTGGTGCTGCAATCCAGGGAGCAGTTCTCTCGGGAGAGACAAAGGATATTGTCCTCCTCGATGTGACGCCACTGACACTCGGTATCGAGACCCTTGGGGGGATTGCCACCAAGCTGATCGAGAGGAACACGACCATTCCGACCCGCAAGAGCCAGATATTCTCGACGGCTGCCGATGGGCAGACGAGTGTCGAGATCCACGTGGTTCAGGGCGAGAGGGCGCTCGCAAAGGACAATTTCACCCTCGGGAGGTTCACTCTGACCGGCATCCCACCCGCTCCCCGCGGAGTTCCCCAGATCGAGGTGACATTCGATATCGATGCAAACGGGATTATCCACGTTTCGGCAAAGGATCTCGGGACAGGAAACGAGCAGGCAATCACAATCAAGGGCGATAAAAAGCTCTCCGAGGACGAGATCAAGCGGATGGTCGAGGACGCGAGGAAGTTCGAAGAAGAGGACAGGAAGAAGCGCGAGGAGATCGAGCTCCGTAATGCCGCGGACAATGCCATTTTCACGGCAGAAAAGCTCCTCAAGGACAACGCCGCAACGATTGAGCCTGCTGACAGGGAGAAAGTCGAGAGCGGAATTGCCGACCTCCGCAAGGCCCTCGGAGGGGATCAGGTCGACGATATAAAGGCAAAGATGGAGAGCCTCACCGAGTCGGTCTACAATATCACGACAAAGATTTACCAGAAGGCCCAGGCGGAGCGCCAGGCGCAGGCCGGGGCATCGGGCAACCCCGGCGGTGGAGGACCGGGCGCAAAGGCTGAACCAAAGGACGATACCGTTGTTGACGCCGACTTCAAGGTAAAAGACGAGTGAGCCCCATGGCCGGGGGTGACTACTACGAGATCCTGGGCATCCCCAGGAACGCCGACGAGAAGGAGATAAAAAAGGCCTACAGGAACCTCGCCCGGAAGTACCACCCCGATGTCTGCAAGGAACCCGGGGCAGAGGAGAAGTTCAAGCGGATCAACGAGGCATACAGTGTCCTCTCGGATCCCCAGAAGAGGGCACAGTATGACCACCTCGGCCACGACACGTACACGAGTGCCTCGAAGGGCTCCTATACAGGTGGCGGTGGTTTTCACGGCGGAGGGTTTTCAGCAGACTTCTCCGGTTTCGGAGACATATTTGACTTTTTCGGAGGTGGTTTTTCAGGGTCACGCCCGATGGGCCCGCAGGCCGGCTCCGATCTCCTGATGAGGATGCAAATCACGCTCGAAGAAGCCGTGTTCGGGGCTGACAGGGAGATCGAGGTCAGCCACACGGAAGCGTGCGGCCACTGTAACGGGACCGGAAGCGAGACGAAGAAACTGGTCCCCTGCCCGAGATGCGGGGGTTCCGGCCAGATGCGCCAGATGAGCCAGACGGTATTCGGCCAGTTCGTCCGGATGAGCACGTGCACCGAGTGCCGCGGGAGGGGGCGCATTCCCGAGAGGAAATGCTCTGTTTGCAGGGGCACGGGCCATACTCAGGTGCACAGGCGGGTGACTGTCCACATCCCGGCCGGTATCGATACCGGCATGCGCCTGCGGATGGAGGGTTTTGGGGAAGCGGGGGATTACGGTGCTCCGAACGGTGATCTCTTCATCGAGGTCGTCGTCCGCCCGCATCCCCGGTTCAGACGGTCGGGCGACAACCTCGAGACGGATATCGAGGTCAGCCCTGCCCAGGCGGTCGTCGGTTCGACGGTCGAAGTCGAAACGATTGACAATAAAAAGGTGGAAATGGTCATTCCGCCCGGGATACAGCACAATACGGCCCTGAAGATCCCCGGGGAAGGGGTCCGTCGCAGGGGTAAACCGGGAGACCTCCTCGTCAGGGTAAAGATCGTCATCCCCCGGCAGCCGAAGGCCGAGGTCAGGAGCCTGTACGAAAAGATACTCGAGCTGGAGGGTCACAGGCCACCCGATTCAAAGAAGGGCTTCTTCTCGACTTTCATGGGGAAAAAATAACCCTGTTTTTTCTCATCCGGAAATAAATACTTTTCATGGATCTCCTCGTGGAACTGGCCGGTGATCATCCCGTTCTCCCCGTCCTTGAACTGGACCTCATCGGCCCGGTACGCGAGCAGTCGCCACGGGTTGCCGTGGTCGATTGCCGGTTCCCGGAAGACATCCCAAGGCTCGCCCTCACCCACGTGGCAATGGAGTTTCTCGGCTCATGCCCGGCAAAGAAGGCTGATTTCATTGAGTTGCTCGAAAAACTCTCCTTATCTTCCGAAAAGCCGTTTGCCGGCAGGGTTCACAAGATTCCCGGAACCACGATGGATGCCCCCCAGGCCGAACTCGAACGGATTATCGGCTCGAAAGTGAAAGGCAGGGTCAACCTGTCCTGCCCGGAGGAGGAGTATCGTGCTGTTGTGTCCGGTTCCCGCTGTTACTTGGGACGTGTTATATGGAGGGCTGATCCCGGTCACTTTTCCAGGCGCAGGCCCGGCGACAGGCCTTTTTTTCATCCCGGTGTCATGATGCCCCGCATGGTGCGGGCACTCGTCAATATCTCGTGTACAAGGGCGGGGGAATGGATGCTCGATCCCTTCTGCGGGACAGGGGGGATGGTCCTTGAAGCATCGATGATCGGCATTCGGGCGGTTGGAAGTGACCGTGACCCTTTCATGGCCCGGGGCAGCAGAAAAAACGTCCCCGGAGAGGATATCGTCCTTGCCGAGGCAGGAATGCTTCCCTTCTCGCGGTCCTCGTTTGACTCTGTGGTCACCGATCTTCCCTACGGGCAATCGGTCTCGATCCATGCACGGGATCTCGCGGAGCTCATCTCCGGTTCGCTCAAAGAGATAGGGAGGGTGCTGAAACCCGGGCGGAGGGCGGTGATCGTCTGTAACCGGGAAATCAGCGGATTTCCGGCAGGAGACCTCAAGATCATGACTTTCTGCACGCAGCGTGTCCACAAGAGCCTTACCCGTCACATCCACGTTTTCGTCAGGAAAGGAAGAAGGGACCCGCAAAACTCCGGTCAGCATTCAGTAATCATTTAAATGACAGGAGCCATCACATAGATCCTGGATTGACCAGCGGGGCCCGGGAGAAGGAATGGAAACAGTGAGGAAAGGTTTCGGGAACACGATCGTTTCCTGTTCCAGGACCGAACGCGGTATCAGGGAGAGAAACGAGGACGCATGCGGTATCTTCTCCATTCCGTCCCCGGCAGGACCCCTGTTCCTGCTCGCCGTTGCAGACGGTCTCGGGGGTCACCCCGCGGGAGAAGTCGCCAGTGCTCTGGCTGTCAGGGCACTTTCCGAGTCCGTTTCGCTCGGTGCAAAGGCACTTGTCGTGCAGGACGGGTCGTCTCTCCGGCAGCTCCTCGCGACCGGTTTCTCCCATGCAAATGCGCGGGTATGCCAGTACGCGGAGGAGGACCCTGCCTGCCTGGGTATGGGAACGACACTTGTGGCTGCCCTTCTTTCGGAAAGGGGTGAAGGTGTCTGTGGAAATGTCGGGGACAGCCGGGCTTACCTGGTGGGCAATACCCTACGCAGGATAACGCGGGACCACTCCGAGGTGCAGGACCTTGTGGAACGGGGCCTCATTCCGGCGGATGCGGCAGAAATGCACCCCCTGAAAAACATTGTGACCCGGATCATCGGGAGAAAGGGAGACGAGCCTGACTTTTATCCCGTTTCACTGGATGGTGACTGTCTTCTCCTCTGTTCCGACGGCCTCCCCGATGGTATCAGCGAAGGGGAGATCCATGCAATCGTCACCACGACCGATTTTTTGGGTCTCTGCGAGGCACTGGTCGCAGCAGCGCGTGGCAGGAGCAGGGACAATATTACGGTCGTTGCAGCGCGGCGTGCATGAGTCCGCAGGGAAAGGTCGTGCGCGTGCTGCATGACGGAAAAAAAGCCGGGAATGTGACTGCATGGGGAATAGAATGGCTTTTCCACTCGTTTTTTCCGGAATTGACCATGATGTCAATTCCATTGCCTGTTCCGGGAAAAAGGGGGTAAGAGGAGTATTTTTTCTCCTGTTCCGGAACTCATTTCTTTGATCCGGGTGCGGCGGTCACGATCCGGACTGCATCGACGATCTCCGGGAGCATCTCGACAGGAAATCCCATCACCATCTCCCCGTCTTCGATTCCGGAAAACTTCCTCGACCCGTCGCACCCGAGGGAGTAATTTGCCTTGCCCGAGAGAAACGTCTGGGCACATGCATCCGCGCACACGGACTGGATTCCGGAGAACTCGGACGTAATCCTTCCCCCGAGCCGGAAGAGCGTGGCCTGTGCAAGCTTGAGCATTGCCCGTGCCTCGGCTATGACGAGGATGAGATGGGGCGAAAAGTTCGTTTTTTCGAGCGGTGCGTACAGTGTCGCATAGGTCGACCCGGACTCCACGTGGGGTATCCGGTCGATCGTCCTCTTGCAGGCGGCAGTGCTCTCGAATTTCCCAAGTTTGAAGTAGAACTGTCCGTTTTTCAGGGTCTCGGTGATCTGCCGGAGACCGAGTGCCCATGCCCCGCCCATGCACTCGTGGTTCTCGACTGTTGCATAGAAGACACGCCCCTCCTTCCGGGCAAGGTTCACCATCTGGCAATGCCGTATTGTTCCGTCAAGTTTTTCCATACCCGCGGGAATTTCCTCCTTTCCCATGGCAAGCCTGATGGCAACAGGGGAGTTTTTCAGCCCGAGTGATTTGACAAGGACTGCAGAGGCCTCCCGGTAATCCATCTCTTTCATAATCGTTGCATCCATCCTTCTCACTTCCATCTCTCTTCGTGAGGAGTGCTGGGGCTGATAAGAGATAAATCTGCTCTTATGAGTAAGAAAAGACCTTAGAGGTGCCTCAACTTGTGATCCACTTTTTTAAAAAAGTTCTTGTGAGCGTCCACGAAGAGAGCGGGCTGTTCTGCCTGTGTTACCTCCAGCAATTGTTCGTTTCCAAGCTCGATGGTCTTTTGCCCGTCGATGACGAGTGTGGCGGGTTTTGCACTCTCGAGGCCGATCCTGACGCTCCGATCGTTGCTGATCAGGTGGGGGCGGGAAGAGAGCATGTAGGGTGCAAGGGGGACAAGGAGAAATCCTTCTATCCGCGGGTCGACGATCGGGCCGCCGGCACTCATCGCGTAAGCCGTGGACCCCGTCGGTGTGCTGACCAGGAGACCGTCAGCCCGGAAGCTCTCGGCCTCGATCCCATCCACGACGATGACGAACCTGAGCATCTTTGCAGGGCGGCTCGTTACGATGAGAGCCTCGTTGAGAGCCTCTCCAAGGACGGTTTCCCCGGATTTCAGTGCCACCCTCATCCGTGGCTCTGTTGGAAACCCGGGCTTTAAGCCCCGGATGAAGGGGATCGCCTCGTCGGGTTCGAGGTCCGCAAGGAACCCTACCTCCCCCCAGTTCACGCCGATGACAGGAACCTTGTGGTCCATCTGCTGGATCGTGTGCAGGATGGTCCCGTCACCACCGACGATGATGGCAAGGTCGACGCTCCCGTCGAATGGCCAGAGATTGTCTGAACGGAGGACGCGAGCCGTTGCAGGTTCGAACGAGACCTCGTGTCCCAGCGACCCGATGGTATCGCCGAGATCCCTTGTAAAAGAAATGGCCCGCTGGTCATCCACCCGCGAAACAAGTGCAATCCTCATTTCAGACACCGGATTTCCATTACCTCAAGTATTCGATTACTTTATGATGAAGGACGCCGTTCGTGGCGACCATGCACCTGCCGATCGTCACCTCGTCCGGGAACCGGATTGGCCGCCCCTCGAGATCACTGACCATCCCTCCCGCTTCGGTACATACCAGCATGCCCGCCGCAGCGTCTGTCACCCTCAATGTGCCACGCAGGTCAATAAATCCATCTATCCTCCCGCATCCGATGTAGGAGAGTTCGAGTGCAGAGGCCCCCAGCAACCGCCAGCGCCGTATCTTCTGCCCGATATGCATGACCCTGCGAGGATCGAACTTTCTCCCGTAGACGCTCATGGCACATTCATCGAGCCGTGATATCCGGGACACCGAGATGGGCCTGCCATCGAGAAATGCCCCCTGTCCCCTGATTGCGGTGAAAGTCTCTCCCCCCGCAAGGTCATGGACAAAACCCTTGAGAACAATTCCATCCTCGGCATACGCAACGGAGAGGGCATAGAAGGGGATTCCTGCCACAGCATTGTATGTCCCGTCGATCGGGTCGAGGAAGATGGTTCCCTTTTCGCCTCCAAGACTGACCCTGCCTGCTTCTTCGGAGATCAGGGTCCTGCAGAGGGGATGCTTTTCCAGGAACGCAATCACGCAATCCTCTGCAACGCGGTCGATCTCCTTGGTCGGTGTCCCGTCAGCCCCGATACAGAGGTTCTTTCCCCCCTTTTCTGTGCCAACGAGCCCGCTGATTGCGCCACGGATATCGCGGGCAAGGAGATGACATGCCTCCAGGAATTCCATTGTGCCAGATCCGACCGTTTCTTTAGGAGTATTTATCTGGTGATATAAAGATACATCTTACTGCATTTTTGCGCGAGAGTGAACCCAAATGAAGGAACAGACAGAGATAGGGAAGCTGAAGGAGGGCCGTTACATGGTCATTGACGATGAACCATGCAAGATACTGGGAATCTCCGTCTCCAAACCCGGCAAGCACGGTGCTGCCAAGGCCCGCATCGATGCCGTTGGTCTTTTCGATGGAGTGAAGAGATCCATCGTCCAGCCGGTCTCTGCCAAGACATACGTCCCCGTGGTGGAGAGAAAGAGCGGGCAGGTCATCACCATAAGCGGTCAGATCGCGACCCTGATGGACATGAAGGAATTCAATAATTTCGAGATCGAGGTTCCCCCGGACAAGATGGACAAGATCGAGGTCGGAAAGGAAGTCCAGTACATCGAGGCCCTCGGGAAACGGAAACTTGACATTGAATAATCAATAGGAAGAAGCTGGATCCTTCTTTTTTCTAACCCGGGTGGTAACAGTCCGGCACAGGTTGTTACCGGGATTCCGTGCTTTTCATCAGTATTTACCCAGGTATCGTTCCGGGACCTTTACCTCCATTTTATAGGAGTGGATCATGTGCGTGTTGACAACGAAGTAGTATGACCGGGTCGTGGTTCCCTCGTAAAATTTTTCGATCCAGGGACGCGGGTCGTTTTCCTTGTTCTCTTTCCACAATTTTGCATTCAGGCCTCCCCGAGGCTCGATCTTCCTGACAAGGGAACCATCTGCGGCATCCCTCACCTCTATCGAGAAAGAAGGGAATATCTCTGAAGCGAAATAGTCAGCCTGACCGGCCATCTTGGATGAGGTCTCCCCCACGAATGTGGTCTCCCATGGGTCGACCGTGTAGTGGAGTTCCCAGTAGGGAAACGGCATTGCCATCGCCTGGGTGATGCCCCCGGCATGGGACTGTATCGTTGCATACGTGAGCAGTTTCTCCGGCGGGGCTGACGTGTCGGGAAGGATCGAGAATGAAGGGGTCGGTGAAGGAGTAACCAGGGCAACGTATCCAAGGGTCTGGGGCTTCCCGCTCCAGGTGGGAGTGGGTGGGGGTGTCTCCGTGGTCGGAGGTGCCGTTGTGACCCTTGTAATGGGCGTTTCGGGAGTGGGTCCCGGCGTTGGCTCTGCCGGCAGGATGCCCGGAAGAGGGGGGAGGCTTAAGTCAATGGACTGCCCCGTCAGGAGGGGCTTGACGACCCCCGCGAGGATGACCATGCCTGCAAGTGCCAGCATGAGGATGGCAATGTCCCTCTTCTCCATACCCGATCGTTGGTGCACGGGGGATATAAGAGAGTCGCCCCCCCCGAAATGAAATCTACCGCGAATAAAGGGCCATGGTATCCCCGTAGGCGAGGACGTGTCCTCTCATGCCGGCAACGAGGTCCGCTTTCCTGCTGCCGGGAGGAACGGGGACGGGTCCGTCGAGAGCCCAGACCTTGAACGTGACCCGATGGGTCGTCCCGGGACGGGGGCAGGGGCCCCGGTACCCGATGGTGCCCCAGTCGTTTGTTCCCTGGACTGCACTCACAGGGTCCGATACAACCGGGTCACGGGGGATACCGGAAGGAATTATCCCCGTGACGGGAATGTTCCATGCAATCCAGGTCGAAAACGAGCAACAGGAAGGGATGAAGGGGTTGATTGCCATGAGGGCAAGGAACTGTCCCCTGGGGTTTCCAATCCGGATGAGGGGGGAGAGATCCTCACCGTCGCACGTGTGAACCGGTGGGAACTCCAGGAAACCAAGGGATACGTCCAGTTTCTCCATTGTACCTGCGAGGTTTATCGTTCCGGCTCATCTTGATAGTTATGGAAAGGGAAAGGGACAATGGAAGCAGTAATCACCTGCTATACTGACGGGGCCTCCCGCGGGAACCCCGGGCCTGCAGCAGCAGGATTCGTCCTGCTGGACAGCGATGGCCGTGTCCTCGAGAAAAAAGCAGTTTTTCTGGGGAAAAAGACCAACAACGAGGCTGAATATCATGCCGTCATCAACGCTCTTGCAGCAGCAAAGAAGCATGGAGCACACAGGGTCCGTATTTGTTCGGACAGCCAGCTCGTCATCCGCCAGTTACGGGGAGAATACAGGGTAAACAAGCCCGGCCTGCGTGAACTCTGTGCGAGGGTCAGGCTCTGCGAACAGGGGTATTCGTCGGTCGAGTACGTCAGTACAGGAAGGGACCATCCCTGGATACAGGAAGCCGACAGGCTCTGCAACGGGGTCCTGAATGCGGAAATATCGCGGTCAGATTGATGGGATTGCTCGAATGATCTATATTTTTCTTCTTTTCAGTCCAATAATAAACACTACCAGAATCCCACAACGAGGATATCCATGACAGAAGAGGCAAAAAAGACACCGGAAGAATGCAATGGGGTTTGTGAAGGGTGCCCCGGTGCGAAGCAGTGTGACAGCGACAAGAAAGCGTCGAAAGGGAAGGGTCTCCCTCCCAAGGCGGAAATCGACGTGGACCACGTGATCCTGGTCCTCTCCGGAAAGGGAGGTGTAGGGAAGTCCACTGTGGCTGTCAACCTCTCGTTTGCACTCTCTGCCCATGGGTACAGCGTGGGTCTCCTCGATCTCGACATCCACGGCCCCAACGTCCCCAAGATGCTTGGCCTTGAGGGTCAACACCTGACCACCCTCGGAAATATGATCCAGCCCGTGAGGGTAACAGGGAACCTTGCGGTCGTGTCCATGGCATTCCTTCTCCCCGACAAAAGTACACCGGTCATATGGCGGGGCCCGATGAAGATGAGCGCCATCAGCCAGTTCCTCTCCGAGGTGGACTGGGGCCACCTTGATTTCCTCGTCGTTGACCTTCCGCCGGGTACGGGTGACGAGGCGCTCTCCATCGTCCAGCTTGCTCCGAACGTGAGGGGAGCCGTGATCGTGACGACTCCACAGGAAGTCGCCACGATGGATGCCATGAAGGCGATTAAATTCGTGGAACAGCTTGGCGTCCCTGTCGTGGGTATCGTGGAGAACATGAGCGGGCTCGTCTGTCCCCACTGCAAACAGGAGATCGACCTCTTTGGCAAGGGGGGTGGGGAGGCTGTCGCCCGGGAGCTGGGTGTCCCGTTCCTGGGGAGCATCCCCCTCGATCCCGAGATGAGGAAGGCGGGTGACGAAGGAAAACCGTTCATCATCCGGAGCCACGACAACCCGACATGGAAGAGCGTCGACAAGGTCATGGAAGAGCTCGTGAAGGTGGTCGAGGGGTAAATGGACTTTCGCGAAGTACTCACCGGGGGAGGCGAACCTCTCGATATTTACGACGATATTGTACCCGTTCTCGAGGATGTCTGCCTCCTTCCGTGGAAGGTGGAGGAGATATACCGGAAAGCAAGTTCCTACGATGATGCTCACCTCGACCGCCTCAGGTTCGCCCTTCTCCGGCTCCAGGTCTATGCAGACATCCACCGGAACGAGGATATGGAGAAGGCCCAGGCAATCAAGTATGCATCCGTTGTCCTCGAAAAGGTCATATTCGGATCACTGATGCTCGGGCACGAGGAGATGGAACGCGATTGAGGCGTTACCGGGAACCGGGACAAAAAACCGGTCAGGCCCGGTCATGACGTTATTAAGGGTTCCCTGGTATACGGGGTGACTTCCCGATGGATACGGAGAAATATTCTTTCATCGCCCGCGTCCCGGACAGGCCCGGCGCACTTCACCCTGCTGTCGATGTCATTTCGCGGAACGGGGGCAACATCAACAGGATCCAGTTCGACAGGAGGATCGATCCCTGCACGGTCTTTTTCGAAGTGACATCCGGGCCGGGGGCAAGAGAAGAGATCGCCCGGGGTCTCCGGGAACTCGGGTACCTCCAGACTGCCCTCAAGCCCCAGAGTTTCCTCAAGCTGTCAGTCCACATACCCCATACACCCGGGGCTCTCAGCGACTTCCTCCGGTTCACGACCGCCCACAAGGCCAATATTGCCCAGATTGATTTCGACGACAGGGGGAGCAGGCCGCACATTCTCACCGCCAGCCTCAACCTCGGGGAAGAGGAGGAAGTTACAAAGCTCCTCGACGATCTCAAGTCCCGCTACCGCATGGAAGTCCTCGATTACGACACGAGCGGGAAATACCTCGATGACACCGTCTTTTATCTCCGTTTTGCCCAATCCCTCCGCGACATCGTGGGAGAATCCGAGGATGCATTCCTCCTCTCTCTCCTTGGGGATATCAACCATGTCGCCCAGGAACTGATGAAAAGGGGCAAGGACCCAAAAACTGTTTTCGAAAGTGTTGAAAAGACAGGGCGGACCCTGAAAAGCACGTGTGGTCCTGGTTTTTACGCGGACCTCCAGAATATCCGGCTTGCCCCCGACCTCCTCCTCGTCTGCATCCAGCCACCATGCGGCGGCTCGGTCTTTCTCCTCGATTCGCCCGGTGAATGCGTGATGGTCGATACGGGTTATGGTATCTATTACCCTGATATCTGTCAGATCATCCGGAGAGAAGTCCCCGGGGCACTCGACCGGCTCTCGCGGATTATCATCACGCACGCGGATGCGGACCACTGCGGTGCCGGGGGTCTCTTTTCCGTTCCCTGCCTGATGCACGCCGGGACCCGTGACATCATCCTCGTTTCCAACAGGGCATACGGGTCCCGTAACCATGAATCGATACTCGAGGAAGTCTACACGTCGCTTATCAACCTTTTCTCCCGTTTTTCTCCTCCCCGCGACATCGTTCTCTTCCCGCTGGCGGGGGATGAGAGGGTGGGGGCGTTCCCCGTTCTAGGGGAAGTCAGGGCAGGAAGGTACCGGTTCCTCGTCCTTGAGGGACTCGGGGGGCACCTCTTCGGTCAAATCTACCTCTATTCCCGCGATCTCGGGGTTTTCTTTTCTGCAGACGCGGTAATTAACTTCGATCACCTGACCCCCGACAGGGCGCAGTACAATACTCTCGCGGTTAACCTCGTGACATCAGTCAACGTTGACAGCGAAAAGGCCAGGGAAGAGAGGCAGGAGATCTTTGGCATCGTCCGCCAGGCAAACGGATCCTACCCCGGGGGGCGGTCGGAATGCCTGGTCTGCGGCGGGCACGGGCCTGTCTCTCTCCTGCAAGGGACACGGCTCGTTCCCGCTTCGCCCGTCCGGAGGGTCCCGGGAGAATAGCGAACGGCCGAAGGTCGCACGCGGATGCGGAACGACAGACTCGGATAACCCGCTTGCAGATCCGGTCCCCATCCCGGCAGATGCCTGTGCCTGCTCTTTCATCCCAACTTCTATCATAGGGGAAGGAGAAGTTTTACCGGAGAAATAATGGCAGCGCAGAGGGTCCAGGAGATGATGCGCCTCATGGCACGGCGCATTACAGCTATCGCCGGGTCGCTCTCCGATGAGGAGGTGAAAGAGTTCATCGACGAGATCCTCCATGCCCGGCGTATCTACGTCATGGGCGCAGGGAGGTCGGGGCTTGTTGCAAAGGCATTTGCAATGCGCCTGATGCACCTGGGCCTTTCGAGCTACGTTGTCGGGGAGACCATTACACCTGCGATGAGCCCGGGCGACCTCGTTGTCGTCTTTTCGGGTTCCGGTAAGACAAAAACGGTGGCTGACATCGCGGAAACGGCCAAGGAGATAGGGGGCAGGGTCGCCCTCATCACCTCCGACAGGGACTCGCGGATTGGCAGGATTGCAGACACAATCGTGATCATCGAGCACCACCGGGACGAGGTCAGGGACGAGGGGGCGGAGTTCGAGATCCGCCAGGTCATGGGGGAACACAAGTCGTTTGCTCCCCTGGGGACGCTCTTTGAGACTGCAGCCATGGTCTTTGCCGATGCCGTCATCTCCCGGTTGATGGAGATCACGAAGACAGACGAAAAAGAACTCAAGAACAGGCATGCAAACATTGAATGAGGAGGAAAAGTTCCATGAAGAAAGCACGGTGTGCGGAAAGATGCCTCGGAATAGAGATATCGGGGATTCGCAGGCTCTTTGAGTCTGCGGGACCGGACTCGATCAACCTGGGGCTCGGGCAGCCGGATTTTGACACTCCCGGTCACATCAAGGAAGGGGCGATAGCGGCGATCCGGGAGGGAAAGACAGGGTATACCCCGAACATGGGTATCCCCGAACTCCGGGAGGCACTCTCGCGCAAGTTCAAAAATGAAAACGACCTCTCCTATGCACCGGACCAGATCATCGTTACGGCGGGAGCAAGCGAGGCTCTCCACATCATCATGCACGCGCTCGTCGGGCAGGGGGACCGCGTTCTCTACGCTGACCCGGGTTTTGTCTCATACGGGGCACTTGCGATCCTTGCCGGAGGTCGTCCGCAGGGCGTCCCCCTCGATGCACGCATGCACATCGATGTCGAAAAGGCCAAGGAAACGATGGACGGCGCCCGGCTTTTCGTCCTCAACTCGCCGGGAAACCCCACCGGAGCAGTGGAACCCAGGGAAAATATCCGTGCCCTCGTCGAATACGCAAATGACCGCGGTGTCACGGTCGTGAGTGACGAGGTGTACGAGCATTTCATATACGGGCCGAAGCACTGGAGTGCAGCCCTCTTTGGCGAAGACGTCATCACGGTAAACGCTGCCAGCAAGACTTATGCCATGACGGGATGGAGGCTTGGGTATCTTGCCGGTCCGAAGGAGTACATCGAGCAGGCACTCAAGGTCCACCAGTACTGCCAGGCATGCGCGACCTCGATCTCGCAGTATGCAGCATTGGCCGCATATAATGGTCCGCAGGACTGCGTTGCAGCAATGAGGGAGGAATACCGGGCCCGCCGCGATTACTTCTACGGAGAACTGACCAGGATGGGCTTTTCATTTCCAAGACCCGAAGGAGCCTTTTACATGTTCGTGCCATTCGGAGAAGACCTCACCGCTAAAATCCTGAAATCAGGAGTTGTTATCGTCCCCGGCAACGCCTTCGGGTGCAATGCCCCCGGGTATGCCCGGATGAGTTACGCAACGAGCCGCAGCACATTGGAGGCAGCGGTGGAGAGGATCAGGAAAGCCATGGAGGGATGAGTGGATATGGTCATGGAACTCTTGACAAAGCTTTCCAATGCCCACGGGGTATCGGGGAGCGAAGACAGCATCGCGGCAATCGTGAAGAGGGAATTGAGACGTTACGTGGACGAGATCTCCGAGGACAGGATGGGCAACATCATCGCAGTCAAAAAAGGGGGGAAATTCCGGGTTATGCTCGCGGCGCACGCGGACGAGATCGGGCTGATGGTCAAATCCATCGATGAAAAGGGATTCATCAGGTTCGTTGCCCTCGGCGGGTGGTTCGCCCCGACTCTCTACAACCAGAGGGTCATCCTGCACGGGACGAAAGGCCGCGTTACCGGTGTTCTGGGGGGCAAACCTCCCCACAAGATGGACGAGGAGGAGCGAAAGAAGGGCGTGAAGATTGAGGATATGTTCATCGACGTGGGCGCTCGCAGCCGGGAGGAGGCGGTGGAACTCGGCATCTCCGTTGGTACACCCATCACGATCGACCGCCAGGTTGCAACCCTTGCAAATGGCCGGATAACCGGCAAGGCATTTGACAACAGGGTCGGAGTGGCACTTCTCATCAAGACGATGCAGCAGGTCAAGTCACCCCACACCCTCTATGCAGTCTTCACCGTGCAGGAAGAGGTGGGCCTGAAAGGGGCAAAGACAAGTGCGTACACCATCAACCCCGATTGTGCCATCGCGACCGATGTCACCATCCCGGGTGACCACCCGGGCATCGATCAAAAGGACGTGCCCGTGGAGATGGGGAAGGGACCGATCATCACCATTGCCGATGCGAGCGGGAGGGGCCTCATTGCGAGCCGCCCGATGGTCAGGTGGCTTGCAGATACTGCAGAATCGTGCAGCATTCCGGTCCAGTTCGAGGTCGGGAGCGGAGGCACGACAGATGCGACCGCCATCCACCTGGAGAGGGGAGGTATTCCAAGCACGACGCTCTCCATTGCGAGCCGTTACATCCACTCACCCGTCGAGGTAGTGGATATAAGTGACATCGAGAACGGGGTCAGGCTCCTCGTCGAGGCACTCAGGACAAAACCCGGTTTCTGATACTGATCCCGGTGAGGCAGCCGGTAAAGCAACAGTCACCATCCCTTGTGTGATATACGCGCGTTCTGCCTCTTCCCTTTCCTTTTTGCCTCCCTGTCCGGGACAGTACCGGGGTATTGACCGCTGATCCTTTTCATTTGCCATGTCGATGAAAAGGGAAGATAAGGGGACAAGTTCCTGAATAACTTTCTATTTTGATTTTTTTCGGGCATCCCAAAAGGAACTGTTCCAAGGAACGAGCGGGAATTTGTGATGGGTGTTGTGCATCTCTTTCCGGGTTTACCTGATCCCGTTTCTGCGTTTTTCATGGGACGGAAGCGTGAAAAGGGGGCTTTAATGAACCCGGATGAGGGAAAGTTTTAAATAGATATGTGAAGAGGATATGGTGAATACATTTGTTTGGGAATTGGAGTGACCTGTCACCGCCGATTTCCAATTGGGGAATGTATACAAAAATGCATCTGAGGTACCCGTATGACAAGCGAAAGAGGGCTGCAGATAGTAGTTACTATCCTCGTGTTTCTCGCCCTGGTGATCCCGGCGTCGGCCACACTCGCCATTACCGGGATAGACCCATCCAGCGGACTGAACACAGAGGATGACCTGTACATATCAAACCTGTCGGGAACGGACTTTCCCGGCCAGGGAGAAGCAACAGTCGCGTTGAGGATGAGCGGTGAGGAGAATATCACCGGCAGGTATGTCACCGTGGTTTCACCTTCCCGGATTACATGCGTCTTTGACCTGACCGGCCGTAAGGCGGGACTCTGGGACGTGGTCGTGACCAATGAAACCAGTGGCGAATCCGTCACTCGTGAGAAGGCCTTCACCATCGAGAATCCAAGTCCTGAAATCACAGCCATTTCCCCCGCATTCGGGGAGAACGACGACTGGGTCGATATCACGAACCTTGCCGGGAGCAACTTCCTGCCAAACGTCACCGTGAACCTGACGAGGGGTGCAACAACCATCCCCGGTGAAAACGTCACCCGCGTCAGTTCATCGCAGATCACCTGCCGCTTCAACATCACGTTCGCAGAACCCGGATTCTACAACGTCACGGTGACCAACGAAGATGGAAAGTACAAGACCCTGATCAATGGGTTCGAGGTACGGTATCCGAGACCTGTTGTCACGGCCATTTACCCATCATCCGGTACAAATGACATGGTCGTAGGGATAACGAACCTGTCCGGTTCCGGTTTCATGCCAGGGGCGAATGTCTCACTCCGGAGATCAGGACATGATGATATTCCCACGATCAATGGTGCAATCGTTGAGTCATCGGGCAAGATCCTCTGCTTCTTTGACTTAAACGGCGCCCATGTCGGAAAGTGGGATGTCGTCGTGAGGAATCTTGATGGCCAGAACGGAACCCTGCCATCCGGTTTCACGATCTATTACCCTGATGCCCCTTCGGTGACCGGCATCGTCCCGGCCACCGGGCAGAACACGGGCAACATCCTCGCAAACGTGACGGGCAGCGGCTTCCACGAGAACCCGGCAGTTCTCCTTGCAAAGGGGACACAGACAGTTGCAGGGAGCGTCCTCTCGGTATCGGGGACTGATATCGGAGTCCGGTTCAACCTCACCGGAGTT
This sequence comes from Methanolinea sp., assembly GCA_030019395.1. Taxonomy (GTDB): domain Archaea; phylum Halobacteriota; class Methanomicrobia; order Methanomicrobiales; family Methanospirillaceae; genus Methanolinea_A. The sequence goes on from JASEES010000004.1 coordinate 92,440, forward strand.
CCTGCCGGGAAATACAACCTGACCGTCACCAACGAGGATGGACAGGGAGCCACGAAGGTTGAGGCATTTACCGTCACCAACCCTCCGCCTACGGTAACAGACGTTGATCCGTCCTCGGCACTTAACACGGGAGATTACGTACTACTGGATATCACCGGGACAGGGTTCCTTTCAGGGGCAACCGTCACATTTACGAGGGGATCAACGACGTTTTCGGAAAGCAGTACGTACGTAAACAGCACACATCTCCGGTGCACGGTCTCATTCTCCGGGAAGGAGGCCGGAGAATATAATGTCACAGTGACGAACACCGACGGCCTGTCCGGAACATGGGAAGGTGTCTTCACCATCCAGAACCCGGCCCCCGTCGTCCATGCAATATCTCCCCATGAGGGACAGAACACCGGATTGCTGGAGAACGTCGTCGTTACAGGTGAGAATTTCCTGCCCGGCGCGGGTGTAAACCTCACACGATCGGGAGAGAATCCCATTACCGGCAGTCCGGTGACGTGGATAAATGCAACTGCACTCTCGTGCACATTTGACCTGACAGGGAAAAAGGCAGGGGCATGGACAGTCATCGTCGCAAACCCCGACGGGCGGACAAGTATCGAGCCTGTTGTCTTCACCATCACGAACCCGCCGCCCAACCCGCAGGATATCGTCCCCGATTCATGGCCGAACAACGGACCGGTTGGAATCACCGGACTGACGGGCAGCGGTTTCCTTCCCAATGCCACCGTGAAGCTCACACGGGAAGGGGAAAATGACATTCCCGGAACAGGAGTGGATATTAATGTTACCTCCCAGACCATCATGTGCTTCTTCAACCTGAACGGGGCACGTGTTGGCTATTGGAACGTTGTCGTCAGGAATGACGATGGCCAGTCAGGAACCCTCGAGAATGCCTTCTTCGTCCGGTACCCTGCAGCCCCGGCAGTCCTGGCAATCGAACCCGCGTCCGGTCCCAACGACGGTCCCATCACGATCTCAAACCTGTCCGGATCCGGGTTCCATCCAAACGCAACGGTAAGGCTGACCCGGGCGTCGCTCCCCGATATCATTGCAACGAATGTAACTGTGGTCGATTCCGGAAAGATCACCTGCACGCTCAACCTGGCGGGGGCCGTGCCCGGTTCGTGGGATGTTATCGTCACGAACGATGACGGGCAGGCGGGGGAGATCTCCGGAGGATTCGAGGTCCGGTACCCCGCACCAACGGTGACAGGAATAACCCCTGCCAGGGGGAACAATAACCAGATCGTCCCGTTCAGA
>JASEES010000005.1 GCA_030019395.1 Methanolinea sp.
CTCTTCCGATCTCGTAGGCGCTGCAGATGGCGTGGATCTCGGCCGGAGGGATGCAGGGGGCACTCTCTTCCCGGAACATTGCGCACTCTGCGAGCCGGATCACACCCTCTTCCGGGAAGCCCTCGATGTAGCGGGTTTCGAAAGCACGTCCAAAGAGGATAACGGAGACAGTCCCGAGCGTCGCCACAAGGTCAGCGGCATTGTCCCTTTTCATGGAGTTGCCATCGGCAATGCGACGGGCCTCTTCCCCGAGGAGGGAAAAGAGCCGCTGACTGTCGGGCGATCCTCCGGGCCGTGCTGCCGTCCTGCCCAGTTCAAGAACAAGCCGGGTGAGAACGTGGGAGGCAAGTGCCCACCGCGTGGAGGGCGGAATTTCGCGCAGGTGTGTCATCGTCCTCTCCCGGGGCATTTATGAATCTCCATTCCTCTCATTGTCTTACAATGGCCGGTGGGGAATAAAGCATTTCCCGTGTAGGGAACATGGGAACACCGGAAGAGGTCACAGTCTCAAGTCTCATTCCCCCCCACTGCCGGAGCATCATATTATTTTCCCGCGGAGCGAGATATCCGGTATTCTGAAACTGCCTGTGCAGCAACGGACACCATCTGCACCGGTCCCGGGAGGGCATGATGGATCTCTCAATCCTCACCGATATCCTCATCATATTCGGGCTTTCCCTCATCGTCGGCCTCGTATTCAACCGTCTCCGGATCCCTCCGATGATCGGGTACATCGTAGCCGGGGTCATCGCGGGGCCATCCCTCCTCTCCCTTGTCCAGAGCCCCGCACAGGTCGATATCCTTGCGGAGATCGGGATCATCCTCCTGCTCTTTTCAATCGGACTCGAGTTCTCCTTCCGGCAGTTGTGGGAGATCAGGAGCCTCGTCCTTTCCGGCGGGTGCATCCAGGTCGCCCTCGCCACGGTCCTTGCGACGGCTGTTGCCCTCGCCATCGGTCGTCCCTGGAACGAGGCAGTCCTCCTCGGTTTTGTCGTCTCCCTCTCGAGTACTGCCGTCGTCCTCAAGATCCTGCACGACCGGGGTGAACTGGATTCCCTGCATGGAAAGCTGACGCTGGGCATCCTCATCTTTCAGGACCTCGTCGCCATCCCGATGCTCATGGCAGTCCCGTTCCTCGCCGGGGTGGCAGGCGGCACCGGAGATCCGCTCCTTGTCGTCATCCTCAAGGATTTCATCTTCGTTGCAATCCTTGTTGCAACCGCGAAGTGGGTCATGCCGGCAGTCCTGTTCCAGATCGCGAGGACCAGAAACAACGAGCTCTTCCTGCTTTTCGTCGTCTGCATCTGCTTCGGGATTGCTGCCCTTGCCTCCTTTGCAGGCCTTTCCCTTGCAATGGGGGCACTCCTTGCGGGCCTGCTCATCTCGCAGTCCGAGTTCAGCCACCAGGCGATCAGCAGGATAGTCCCGTTTCGCGACATCTTCACCGCGTTCTTCTTTGTCTCCATCGGGATGCTCCTCGATGTCGGCTTCATTCTCGACCGCCCCGGACTCATCATCGTGTTCCTCATCGTCGTCCTTGCAATCAAGTTCATTGCAGGCTCGCTGGCCCCGTTCGTGCTCGGGTACCAGCTCCGGACCATCATCCTGACGGGCATCGCGCTCATGCAGGTCGGGGAATTCTCCTTCATCATCACGAAGAGTGCGCTCGACATCGGGCTCCTCTCGCGGGATGCCTACCAGGTCTTCCTCGTGGTCGCCCTGATCTCCATGGCAGCAACCCCCTTCCTCATCTTATCCGGACAGCCCCTTGCATCGTTTGTCTGTTCCAGCAGGTTCTTCCAGAAGGTCCTGCCGGGGCGGTGCCAGTGGGTTGCAACGGAAAAGAAGGTCGCAAGATCCGGGCACCTCGTGATCATCGGGTACGGGGTCAACGGCAGGAACCTGGCACGGGCAGCCCGCATCGGCGGAATCCCCCACGTCATCATCGACATGAACCCGGATTCCGTCCGGCAGGCACGAAAAGAGGGAGAAGCAATCATCTACGGTGATGCGACAACGGAGGGTGTCCTCGACCATGCCGGCATCCGGCAGGCCCGGACGGCCGTTGTTGCCATCAACGACCCTGTTGCAACGAGAAGGATCGTCGGGCTCTGCCGTGAAATGAACCCCGGGATCTTCCTCGTTGTCCGGACCCGGTACATCGTTGAAGTCCCTGTACTCCGGGAGATCGGCGCCGACGAGGTAATCCCCGAGGAGTTCGAGACCTCGATCGCGATCTTTTCGCGGGTCATGGCAGATTTCGGGATACCGGACGAGACCATATCGCGCCTCGTCCACGAGATCCGTTCCGAGAGCTACCAGTTCCTCCGGAACCCTGCTTCTCCGCCCCCGGCACAGGCACTCGAGATACCCGGTATGGAGGTCAGGATCATCCGCGTTGCAGAAGGTGCACCCATCGCGGGCAGGACCCTTGGAGAAGTTCTTTTGAAAAAGAGGTACGGCGTAACTGTTCTTGGAGTGAGGCGGGATGGGGCAATCATCCCTCATCCGGATGGCACCTGCGAGATCAGGGCAGGGGACGAGGTAACCATCACCGGGACGAAGGATAAGATTGCAGGTGCAATTTTTCTCTTTTCTCCCGCGAGTGACTGACCAGGATCATACGCGGACCATCACCTGTCTCTCACCTCGGCATCCCCTGCAGGAAGTGTTTTTCCCGGAAGAACGCTTACCTGATAGGGATGGAAGGGATCGTTGCCACGCCCGAGTTCCAGGTGAGCCTCCTCCTCTTTGCAGCACTGGGAGGTTACCTCCTTGCATCGCGGATCAACCAGTCCGCGGTTGTGGGGATCATCCTGGTCGGGCTCCTGATTGGACCGAGTGTCCTGGACCTCGTCACGTATAACGAGTTCGTCAGGGGCCTTGCCCACCTCGGGGCTGTCGTCCTCCTCTTCGTCATCGGGTTTGAGTTCAAGCTCAAGGACATCGTCCGGCCTGCCTATGCCTTCATCGCACTGATAGGTGTCATCATCCCATGGCTGGGAGGGTATGCAACCGCGTTATGGGCGGGGATGGAATTTCAAACGGCACTCTTCGTGGGGACTGCACTGACTGCCACGAGTATTGCAATCACGGCAAACGTTCTCCAGGAGATGAACAAGCTCCAGACCGACGCCGCACGGGCGATCATCGGGGCGGCGGTCATCGACGATGTCCTCAGCCTGATTGCCCTTGCGATCACGGGCGACGTGGTGGCGGGGGCATTCCACCCTTCCGTTATCTTATTCATCCTCCTCAAGGTTGTCATATTCCTCCTCGTGGCAGGGGCTGTCGGGATATTCATCGTGAGCAGGTTTTTGGTCAGGCTGGACAACACCCCCTTCGTGGCCCGCTACCCTGAATTCATCTTCATCTTCGCGATGACCTTTGCCTTCCTCTATGCCATGATCGCAGAGCTCGTGGGCCTTTCTGCCATCGTCGGCGCCTTCATCGCCGGGATATCATTCGAGAGACTGACACTGCGCAAGAGCCTCGATGTCAAGGAGGGTGCCGAGTTCCTCAAGATAATCTTCGCTGCGATATTTTTCGTCTCCCTCGGCGTCGTTGCCGATTTCAAGACCCTGACGCCCGATATTTTACCTTTCCTTGTCGTCCTGACAATCGTGGCCATCGTGACGAAGGTCGTCGGGTGTGCAATTCCTGCCCGGATCGCCGGGATATGCAGAAAAGATTCGCTCATCATCGGGTTTGGCATGGCCCCCCGGGGGGAGGTGGCGATGATCGTCGCCCTGATTGGTCTTGAACAGGGGTATATCGGGCAGGCGGTCTTCGTGGCAATCATCGTGATGAGCCTGCTGACAACGTTAATTACACCGATAATTTACCGGAACTGGTTCTTCAAAGACGAGAACTGCGGCCAGGTCCAGCAGATTTAGGAAAATTCCCGTCCATTTTTATCAGCTTTTTGCGAGGGATTCCTCACCAAAAGAAAAACGTCCTGCCCCTCCCCTCATACCAGCGGGAAGAGCGACCTTTTCATTTCATGGGCCGGGCATGTGATTGGCCCCCTGTTTCATAAGAGCTTCGTCTCTTCGGTGGGCCGTGGAACTTTCACTACGAGGACACGGAAGACCGCGTTGCTCTCGTTGATCCACCGGTGGGGAATCCTTGCCGGGCTCTCCACGAGAGTCCCTTCCCCGGCGGTCTCCCTCTCATCACCGATCTCGACAGTCCCCTTCCCCTGCAGGACATAGAAGAAAACATCGACGGGCGTAATGTGCCGCTTGAGGGATTCTCCCGGCCGGAGCGTGATGACCACTGCGACTGCGTGCTCCGTGTCATACACCTTTCGTGCATCAACGTGGTGGGGGTTGGGCTGTGGCGTGACGTCGTCTAACCTCGTAATCTTCATGAAGGCTTCTCCTTTTCGAGGAATGAACCCCCCCGCTTTATAAAGTTTGCTGGTTACCACACTTTCTTGGGGGAGAGGAACCAACACATCCGGGCTCAATCCCGGTCTACCACCACATTGATGTGGGGGGCTGATAGATTGACATACCGGGTGAAAACATGCCGGGACCAGGTCCCAATACAATCCAGATGGTGGGAATTGCCTACGGAATCCTCTTCGTGATCGCCGGTGCCTTCCTCTGGCGATCGGGAAGATTTTCCCGGACTGTCAGGTATGCATTGCTCCTCGTGACCATTCTCCTTGGGTTTGCGATATTTTCTCCCATGCTTCCGTACATGTTCGGTGAACTTGTCGCACGTGCAGATTCGCGGGTGGGTGCCACACTCCTTGGCGCAACCCTCGGGATGGTCCTCTTTTTCCTCCTGACGTTCCTCTTCGGGAGACATTTCTGTGGCTACCTCTGCCCTGTCGGGGCCGTCCAGGAGGTCGCATACGTCGTGCCGGTACCAAAGGTCCGGCTTCCCTGGAAGATACTTCCCGTGATTGTCAGGGCAGTTGTATTCCTGCTCATCATCGGTGCCGGGCTTGTTTATTCCATCTCCATCCTCTCTTACGTGGGGATAAGGCAGTTCTTTACTCTCACCCTCTCTGCCGGTTTCCTCGTTTTTTCGTGCCTGCTCATCATCTCGGTCTTCTTCTACCGCCCGTTCTGCCGGTTCATCTGTCCCCTCGGCGCCATTTTCCATGTCTTTGCAATACCTTCCCGCTGGAAGATACGCCGGACCGATGCCTGCATCGAGTGCGGGAAGTGCGAGAATGCCTGCCCGACGAGCGAGGCAGGACGGGAGGACACCAAGGGTGAGTGTTACCTCTGCGGGCGGTGCATGGACACGTGCCCTGTCAAAGGCGCACTGATATATGCGGGAAAGACGAGTAAGGAAGGTACGGAGAAGTGACTGAATCAATGGCAAGAGAGAGCAGGAAAGACCTGCGGGGGCAGGTGTTTGCCTTAAAGGACCTCGTCGAGTACCAGCCGGGGACGGTTGCGAGCAGAATGATCATCAACAACAAGGCCGGGAGCATCACGGTCTTTTCCTTTGACAAGGACGAGGGACTCTCGGAGCATACGGCACCCTACGATGCCGTGGTCACCATCCTCGACGGGGAGGCGGAAGTCTGGGTCGGTGGCGAGACCCATGCCATGAAGGAGGGCCAGACCATCATCTTTCCTGCAAACGTGCCCCACGCCCTTTCTGCAACGACGCGTTTCAAGATGGCACTGACGATGATCCGGGGATCCGAGGATGAGTGAAGGGGGTGAGGGGAAGTACTGCACCATCTGTGGTGGTATTCCCCCCGAAGAGATCAAGATCAGGAAGATCCTGATCGATGGGAAGGAGACGGGAATCGACAAGCTGGATTTCATCCTTGAGGAGGTTTTTCGGCTGAACTGTCCTACGGACCAGGAGATCGTGGCGGAGATCCTCAGGAGGGTCAGGGTTTTTAATTATGTCCCGACCAGGGTAACAGAAAAGTACGGGGAAGCCCTTCTCGAGGAGTACAGGCGCTTCGTGCGGGACCGTGAAATACCCGGACAGATAACCTGAAATTCTCTTTTTTTGTTTTTTTTGTCTGGAGGGTTTTGATCAAGTTTTTTTCATTGGTGAAAGTCGGTTATTCATTTTATACCCCGGCGGGAATCTCCCGGTATCCATGGGAAGACAGAACCTTTCTCTCTTTAATAAAACCCGGTGTGTTCCATGCAGGAAGTATTTATGGTGGGATGCCGTTATTCCTCCTCATGACAGAAGAACTGCCCGGCGCTATCCTGCAGCGGGATGGCAAATCATACGCAATCGTTCCCCGGACCCCCTCGGGTATCGTGACACCCGAAGAGCTCGAGCGAATAGCCAGGGTAGCAAGGAAATACCGTATCCCGGTTATCAAGATGACATCGGGCCAGCGGATGGTCCTTGTCGGTCTCAACAAGGATGATATCCCATCGGTATGGAGAGACCTGGGAATGGACGTAGGGCAGGCCACGGCGCCCTGCGTTCACTATGTGCAGGCCTGTCCGGGAACCGAGACCTGCAGGTTCGGGGTGCAGGATTCCCTTGGCCTTGGGCTTGCAATCGAGAAGATGTACAAGGATCTCTCCCTGCCTGCAAAGGTCAAGATCGGGGTCTCAGGGTGTCCCCGGTGTTGTGGCGAGAGCCATGTCCGGGACATCGGGATATTCGGGACACCGAAGGGGTGGACAATCGTTTTTGGGGGAAACAGTGCCACGAGACCAAGGATAGGGGATGTCGTTGCAAAGGACCTCTCCGCGGAGGATGCCATCGACCTCTCCCGGAGGCTTCTTGAGTATTACCGTGACCATGGAAAACCACGGGAAAGAACCGCCCGGTTCGTGGAAAGAATTGGATTCGAGGCAATCCGGAGGGATGTGCTCGCCTACACCCCGTACATCCCGATGGGGAAGTGATGGACCGGTCCTGCATAGTACACCCCCCCATCATTTTCATCCGGCCCGTTTTGCCATAACAAATGACCACGATGATGTTTTGGTTCGTATGCCCGCAGGAAGCATATTTCGCCCCTCTCAACGGTTATCCTCGCCAATTGGAGCAAAATGATGTGGGGAAAGAAGTATATAAAATCTTAAATCAGGGTGTAACTCAATAAACCAGCAGGTTCTTTTAAAGGAGAGATACCATGAACACATGTTTCATTTACCATTCGTACTCGGGTATTACGAGAAAGCTTGTCGAAAAGGTGCGGGCAGCCTGCGGGGGAGATGCAATCGAGGTCACACCACGCCAGAGATACAATGCCCTGACCGCGTATACACTGGGGTGCATGAGGGCCCGGAACGGGCAATGCGATCCTATCGATCCGGAGATCATCGATGTTTCAGGGTATGATCTCATCGTCATCGGGACCCCGGTATGGGCATTTCGGGCAACTCCCGCCGTGAATGCAGCGATTGCTTCATTGAGAGGCGCCGAAGGGAAGAAAGCCGTGCTCTTTGCAACCTGCGGGGGAACACCCGGTGAGACAATTCCCCGGTTGAGAGACGCACTTGCCGGGAAGGGAGCAGAGGTTATCGGAGAGATGGTCTTTACAAAGAAAGATACAGGGGATCCGGAGAAGATTGATGCCCTGATCAGGATGGTCATGGATGCAGCAGGGACATCCTGAAATGGCGAGGGATAAAAATTTTCAAAATCTTGAGAAAAGGGGATTCTTCAGCCCTGTCCCGGTGTGAGCACCGTGAAGAGCTTCTTGCACCGGGAACACCTCCCGTCCCGCGATTCCTTGTAGAAGGCCTTGGGCATGTTGAAGACGATCGAATTTTCCTTGGAACAGCTGGGGCACGTGAAGCGGATGACGTATCCGGACCGTGTCCCAATGACGGTCTCTCTGACTGAACTCTTTGCCATATTTACCTCCGGGAAAAATCCCTGACCACTTGCGTATTCTTCAGTCTGTCCCCGCAGGAGAGCAAACCTGCAGGCATTCCCCAGGACGGGTCCCATGCACGCGAAGAAAGAGACGGGCAGGATCGCGTTTCAAACGGGGAACTTATAATATATGGGACGTCCGGGGTTATGAGACCTTGCATCATCGCGCATTTCTGCACGAACAGGACAATGAGGACAGGCAGGACCCTTCACCCATTCTCCATTCCCGGGAAAAGAGCAGAGACTGATTCGGAAGAAGGGGGCGGGTAAAAACGGCGTGGAACTGGTGTTAGACGAATCAACGAAAAATTGGGATTTAGAGCCGTGGCCGCCGGTGGTTCGGGAGGCACTCCCTGCAGTAGACAGGCCTGCCCTCGGTCGGCTTGAACGGTACTTCGCACTCTTTACCACAGTCTGAACAGACTACCTTTGTCATCTCGCGGGGGCCGAAGTTCCTCGGTCCGCCAAAATTTGATCTATACATGGTTTTACTCAAACAGTTCCGAAAAACTGTATTATACCATTGAGCCTGCCAGCTGATAAAGGAGTGCATCGGGCTCTTTCCCGCACTTCCACGCGGAACCTGTCGTTCCAGCTTTTTTAAACTTTTCATTTCGATATCGGAGAGTTTTTGGAAGAGATCACGGGGAGGGGGCGGATGGGATGACACCTGCTCATCCCGGGGTGAGCGCACCGGGAGTGCGGGCAGGAGCCATCTTTATTGCCCACCACCCCCCTCGTGAAAATGGGAGACGAGACGGAGCACATGTCAACGCACCGCTTCTTCATCGACCATCCCATAAGGGCCAAGAAGGTCAAGCTCGCAACCGGGTGTTGCTGTGAGCTGTGCGGAAGCTCCCTGCCCCTGGAAGGCCTCGAGATACATACCTTCTCTCTTGGCATGCAGAGTGTTCCCCCGCAGCCCGCGGTTCTCGAGGAACACCTCCTTGTCCTGTGTGCCCGGTGTCACGCGGACATCCACGAGTTCTCCCTGCCTGTTTCCGAGCAGGAATGGCTCGTCCGGATGAGGGACGGTCACAAAAAGGAGGAGATATGTGCAATTCTTGGCTATGTGCCGCGCAGGTATACGCCGCCGGAAAGCGACATCGAGGAGGCGTACCGGGAGGCCTGCTCCTCCCGGTTCCGGTTCGGTGTCTAGGCGTTTTACGATTTTCCCGGAAATTCGATTGTCTCGAGGAGCGAGAGGGTTTCCTGCGCCCAATCAACCTGGGCGATGCAGGTCATGATCTCGTTCCGGGCAGCTGACCGGAGGAACGGTTTTTCCACGGCAGTATCCGGCAGCGCTGCAATCCTGTTTTCCCGCATCTCTATCTCGGCAATAGAGTCCTCGCGACGCTTGCGGAACGCACGGACCTTTTCCTTCAGGAGATCGGGCGGGGTGTGATACCCAAAGAGACACTTGAGGAGGACCTCGGAATCATTTTCTTCGGGTGACTGCAACCACCGCTGCATTTCCTTCTTTCCCTTCCCGGTGATTGTATACACGTCCTTTTTCTGTCCCCGATCTCCCGGTGGGTGCAACTTTGTCACCAGTCCCTCTTCTTCGAGGGTACGGAGCGATGAAGAGACTGTCTTTGGGCCTATTTTCCAGGAGGGGCAGAAGAAATCCCTTATCCATTTCCTGATCTCGTTCCCGGTCATGGGTCGGGTACCCAGGACTCCGAGGACGATGAACCGTGCATGTGCGTTCTTTGGCATCTGTATCACCCGTCTGCCCTCTTTCCTTCGACATCCAATGGGATAAAGGGAGGGGGTCATAGACGAATTGTTCCCCCTGTCTCGTGGCCCGAAGGTTTTACCGGTGGGAAAACCTCTGCCGGGTTTCGTCGAGAATGCGATCCAGGATAGCGGGAGGAACCTCGATGTCTCCCCTTTTCCCGAGGACCGCAACCCAGCTGTTGAGGCCGGCAGTGACACTGTCTGCACCCCACCTGTCCCCGCACCTCTCCATGATTGTCCCTGCAAGGCGATCTTTATCGACGAACCGCACGCCCCAGACCTCTTCGATTGTCCCGAGCTGCGCCCTGACCTGCGCAAGGAGCAATTCCTGCTCCGTTCCCCGCGTCTTAGGAATATTTCTGCCCAAGCCTGTTGCCGGGGAATACTCACCTGCCAGATCACGGACAGCGTCCGTGTAGAGATCGAAAGCCCGCTTTCCGTGGCACACGAAAATGACCTTCTCTATGGAGTCCGACCGGGAGAGGAACGACAGGACAGCCCGGACCGCGATGACGGTTGCCCGGGGAAGGGGAAAACCGTAGGCACCCGTGCTGATTGCAGGGAAAGCAATCGTTTTGATACCGTTTGCCTCCGCGAGTTCAAGGGACCGTGTGTAGCAGGATGCGAGCAGGTCGTCTTCACCATGCCCCCCTCCCCGCCAGACGGGACCGACGGCATGGATGACGAAGCGTGCAGGCAGGTTGTATCCCGCCGTGATCTTTGCATCCCCTGTCTGGCATCCCCCCAGCCGCCGGCACTCCCCGAGGAGACCGGGGCCTGCCACCCTGTGGATTGCCCCGTCGACACCACCGCCTCCCAGAAGAGTCTCGTTTGCGGCATTGACGATGGCATCGACGTACTGCTCCGTGATGTCGCCCTCCACAACGGTGACCCTTTCACGAAGAGGTCTCTGCATGTGTGGGGAATTGGACCTCTTCCACATATCTTTTTCGGGCCGGTGCATAGATACATCTCCTTTGAAAGCACGAGACATCTCGTAAGGGAAGGGAGAGGTGCAGTGGAGGGAAAGCCCGGGCTTTTGGCAGGAGACCTTCATGGCCAGGATCTCGTGGCCCTGACGGAAGAGGAAGTACTATCCGTACTGGCTACATCCAAGAACGGGCTTCCCCTGCATGAGGTGGCCCGGAGGCAGTCGCAATACGGCCCAAACGACATTTCCCGGGTGCACAAACGTTCCGTTATCCTCCGGTTCCTCGACCACTTCCGGAATGTCCTCGTCCTCATCCTCCTTTTTGCCGCGGTTATCTCGTTCTTCGTCGGGGACTATCCTTCGGGCACGATCATCGTTGCAATCGTCATTGCAAGTGTCGTGCTTGATTTCTACCAGGAGTACAGGGCAGGGAACGCAGCCGAACTCCTCCGGCAGAAAATCCTCACCCATGCGACCGTAGTCCGGGAAGGAGCTGAACACGAGGTCCCGCTGACGGATCTTGTTCCCGGAGACATCATCCGCCTTTCTGCCGGGGACATCGTCCCGGCCGATGCCCGTCTCCTCTCCGGGCGCGACCTGTTCATCAACGAGTCCTCCCTGACGGGGGAACCGTTCCCCGTGGAGAAACGTGCAGGCCCTGTTCCCACAGGGACACCCCTGACAGAAGCAAAAAACTACGTATTCCTCGGAACTTCGGTTGTCAGCGGGACGGCGGTTGCGGTCGTAACGCTGACGGGCATGGCGACCGAGTTTGGAAGGATAGCCCGGACGCTGGTGGCACGGCCCCCCGAGACCGGGTTCGAGAAGGGACTTTCCCAGTTTTCCTACCTCATGTCCCGTTTCATCTTCATTCTGGTCATTTTTGTCTTCCTCATCAATGCCCTGTTCCGCCACGGTGCCCTTGAATCCCTCCTTTTTGCAGTTGCTCTCGCCGTCGGAATGACCCCGGAACTCCTGCCGATGATCCTCTCCCTCAACCTCTCCAAGGGAGCCATTGCCATGGCAGAGAAGAAGGTGATCGTCCGGCATCTCGAGTCGATCCAGAACCTGGGGAGCATGGATGTCCTGTGCACCGACAAGACCGGCACACTCACCGAGAACCGGATCTCCCTTATCGAGTACCTGGACCCGGATGGCGCCCCGAGCGAAAAAGTCCTCTACTATACGTTCCTGAACAGCTATTTCCATACCGGCGTCCAAAATCCCCTCGACGAGGCGATCATCTCATTCCGCCCGCTCGACGCCGGGCAGTTCCGGAAGGTCGATGAGATCCCGTTTGACTTCGTCCGCCGCCGCCTCTCCCTTGTGGTCGATGATGGGAACGAGAGGCTCCTTATTACGAAGGGTGCACCCGAAGAAGTCCTCTCGATCTGTACATCGATCGAACGCGGTGAAAAGACAGATGCCCTCTCTCCCGGCGATCGGGAATCTGTCATTGCCCTCTACCATGAGAAGAGCAGGAAAGGTTTCCGGACCCTTGCGGTCTGTACCAGGAAGCTTCCCAGAGACAGTGCGGTCTTTTCCCCCGAAGACGAGCGGGAAATGACCCTCCTTGGTCTCGTCACGTTCCTTGACCCGCCCAAGGAGAGTGCGGGGGAATCGGTCCGGGCCCTTGCTGAATCGGGGATCGATCTCAAGATTCTCACCGGCGACAACGAACTGGTCACGCGGAGGGTTGCCTCGCTCATCGGTCTCGAGGTCAGGGGCGTCCTCACCGGCAGGGAGATCGACCAGATGGACAGGGAGGCGCTCTCCCGCGTCGTCGAGGAGGTCACGCTCTTCTGCCGCCTCACGCCGGTCCAGAAGAACCGCGTCCAGAATGCGTTACGGAAGAACGGTCACGTTGTAGGGTTCATGGGCGACGGGATTAATGATGCCCCTGCCATCCGGGAGGCAGACGTCGGGATATCAGTCCGGAACGCGGTGGACATCGCGAGGGAATCCGCCGACATCATCCTGCTCGAAAACGATCTCCGGGTCCTGCATGACGGTGTCCGGGAAGGGAGAAAGACCTTTGCAAATACCCTGAAATACATCCTGATGGGGACAAGTTCCAATTTCGGGAACATGTTCAGCGTGGCCGGGGCATCCCTGTTTCTCACCTTCCTTCCCATGCTCCCGATCCAGATCCTCCTCAACAACCTCCTGTATGACCTCTCGGAATCGACGATACCCACCGATAACGTCGATGAAGACCAGGTAAGGTCACCGAAGAGGTGGGACATGGAGTTCATCAAGAGGTTCATCCTCGTCTTCGGCCCGATCAGTTCTCTCTTCGACTTCCTCACGTTTTTCATCCTGCTGTCCTATTTTGCCGCGGATGCACCCTTTTTCCAGACTGCGTGGTTCATCGAATCGATCTGCACCCAGACACTCGTCATCTTCCTCATACGCACGAGAATGGTCCCCTTCTTCCGGAGCAGGCCAAGCAGACTCCTCCTTGCGAGCACTCTCTCCATCGTGGCCGCTGCCTGTCTCCTCCCCTTCTCGGTCCTTGGGGAAGTATTCGGGTTCGTGCACCTCCCCCCCGCGTTCTACCTTGTCCTTGCCGGGCTCATCTCTGCGTATTTCTTCCTCGTGGAGGTTGCAAAGAAGTGGTTCTTTGGGAAGTACTCGTTCCTCATCGAACAGGGAAAGGGAAATGCACTGGTTGCATGACCCGGCATCACTGCCCGGGCATTTCTTTCATTCTCCTTCATCACGATGAAGACCCCCGACGTGTAACATAGAGGAAGAAAGAGGGAGGCAATACCCTGCCATGAGAGTCCCGTCTCCGAGGCCCTTCCTGAAGTGGGCCGGAGGGAAGACACAGCTGCTCCCTGCCCTGGTCAGGATGGTCCCGCGGAAGGTACGCGAGGGAAAAGTTCCCGTGTACGTGGAACCCTTTGTCGGAGGCGGGGCAGTCTATTTCCATTTCAACAGCCGTTTCCGTTTCAGGGAGTGCCATATCTTCGACGTCAACGAAGAGATATTCCTTGCCTACACGGTCGTCAGGGATCGCGTGGACGAGCTGATCGAGGTCCTGCAGGAACTCGCCGGGGAGTATCTCTCCCGGGACGGCGCGGGCCGGCGGGAGTATTACCGGGAGGTGCGGGATGCATTCAACAACCGGAGGATAACAATTGCCCGCGGGCAGTTTCATCCGTCATGGGTCGAGAGGGCAGCCCAGCTCATCTTTCTGAACAGGACGTGCTATAACGGGTTGTTCCGGGTCAATTCGCGGGGGGAGTTCAACGTCCCGTACGGGAGGTACAGGAACCCCCTGATCGTGAACGAACCTCTCCTCCGTCAGGATTCGCTCCTCCTCCGGAACACGTCGGTGCACCTCGGTGACTTTTCCCGGTCTTTCCCATTCATGTCGGAGGAAACGTTCGCCTATTTTGATCCCCCCTACCGCCCGATCAGCAGGACAGCGCGATTCACGGCATACTCGCAGGATGGGTTCTCTGACGCGGAGCAGGAGAGACTCGCCCGGTTTTTTGCAGCCTGCGATGCGAAAGGCGCACTGCTGATGCTCTCCAATTCCGATCCCCGGAATACCGATCCCTGTGACGATTTTTTTGACCGGCTGTACGGCGATTTCTCTATCACCCGCGTGCCCGCCCGGCGGGCGATCAACTCGGATGGTGCAGGGAGAGGCAGCATATCGGAGGTTGTGGTGACCAACTACCCAATCGGTCGTTCAGGGACCCTTTCCCTGGAGTGACAATTGAAAACACGTCGTCTCGTAAATCCACAGGAAAAGGAGGGACCTGGATCTCACCCCTTTACACCGCTTCGTTCCCGGGTAGGTCGTCGGAACTTCCCTTCCGGGACGAATATCTCGAAGCGGGCACCCTTTCCGGGAACACCGGTCTCCCGGATGGAAAGCCCCGTGATGGCGAGGATCTCCCGGGACAGGAAAAGGCCAAGACCGGTATGTTTTCCAAAACCCTTCCTGAAGAGATATTTTTTGTCCTCCTCCGGAATTCCCACGCCGTTGTCTTCGACGGCGATAACAAGACCCCCCTGTTCTTCTCCCGCAGAGACCCTGATCCGGGAGAGGGAAGGACCGCCGTAACGGAAAGAATTTTCGAACAGGTTGAAAATGACCTTCTCGAAGAGGGGATCCGCATAGACCTCGGTATCATCCACCTCAAGGAGGATATCGACACCCGATGGCGGAAACCCTTCCCGGATTCTCGCGGCAATGTCTGCCACGTTCTGCCATGATGGTTCCCTGACGCCGATCTCCTGGTAATCCCGGGTGAAGGTGATCTGTTCCTCTGCGGTGTCAAGGACCTTTTTCATCTTGTCGAGGAATTCCCTGATGGTTGTTAGTTCTTTTTCGTCCCTGGCGAGTTCGATGTACCATTTCAGGGCCGAGACCTGGTTGAGGAGATCGTGGCGGGTGATGCTGGAGAGGAGGTGGAGTTTCCGGTTTGCAAGGGCGAGGGCATCCTCTGCCATCTTCCTTTCCGTGATGTCGTTGACAAAGAGGAGGATGCCGGAGACATTTCCCTCGAGGTCAAGGAGCGGCACCTTGTGTGTCTCGACCCACCGGGTTCCCCCGTTCCGTGTCTGCATCTGCTCGATAATGCCAAGCTTGGGTTTTTTGGTCGAGATGACTTCCAAATCATCCCTGTAATACTTTTCGGCCAGCTCCGGGAAGAGGTCGTACGCACTTTTTCCCTCGATCTCTTCCCGGGGAAGACCTATTGAAGCCGCCGCTGCGGGGTTGACGTGGATGAACCGGTTCTCCGTGTCCTTGTACCAGATCATGGCCGGGGCGTTGTCAAAGATGGTTTGCAGTTCTGTCGTCAATGCGAGCAGTGCAGCCTGGTTGCGCCTGCGCTCCGTGATATCACGCACGACCGAGAGGACAACCTCCCTGTTCCGGATTATCACGCGGTGGGCATGGATCTCGACCGGGACGGTGCCCCCGTCTTTTCTCCGGTGTTCCGTCTCGAAAATCGCGTACCCTTTTTCGAGGATCTCCCTGCCGATCACGTCGAGGGGCCTGCTGTGTCCTCCCCGAACGAGGTCAAGCGGTGTCATCGCAAGGAACTCTTCCCTGCTGTACCCGAGCATTTTGCAGGCCACTGCATTCACTTCCATAAAACGACCCGGGAGACCGTCTTCGCGGAGTTCGTGGATATGGATGGCATCGTTTGCCGACTCGAAAATCTCCCGGAACTTTGCCTCGCTCTCTTCCAGTGCCGCCTCTTTCTCCAGCCTCTCCCTGACCTCGCGGAGTGCCCGGTCCCTCATCTCGCGGTACGCACGGACCTGCTGGATGAGTTCGGTCACGTCGTCGATGAATACCAGTGCATAGGTTTTATTCCCCTCCGGAACGGAATGGACTGTCGTCCTCTGGAAACGGAGCCCTCCTCCCGGCAGGGGTGCAGGGATGAAATGGGGGTGGAACTGTGTCGAGAAGAAAGCAGCAGCACCGCCCTCGAAGACCTGGCCAATGCGGAGAGCGTACTTCCTGTCCGAAAGGTGGGGGTAGAGGTTGCGGAGATCACGGCCGAGTACTTTCTCCCGGGGAATGCCTGTCCATTCCTCAATCGTCCTGTTCCAGCAGATGACCGTGTAATCGGATTCCAGAATGATGATGCCGGCGGGCAGGATGTCAAGGTTCTCGCACTGGGAGAGGAAGGAGCTCATCGTCATGAATGGCTGCCCATTACCGCGGTTATCTTTTCAAGCAGGGTATCAAGGGCACCTATTTCGAATATCATCAGGATGTTGCCGACTACCCGGAGGTCTTCGAGTATGAACTGCGACACGGCGAGGATGACCCAGTCGTAGTCAGGAGACCCCTCTCTGCCGAGAATATCCCCGATTCCGCCCTCCCTGTATTCCGGCATCGAGTAGATCAGGCGCTCCCCGAGGACGTTTGTAATGGAGCCCATTACGGCATTGTTCACGATATTGCCAACCTCGTTCAAAGTCTCGATCCGGAGCGCGTCGAGGTCGGGTTCCTCGATCTTCTCCCCCGTGAGGGCCATGATCAGGATTGCGGCACTCTTTTCGGGAAAGACAAGCATGCTCATGCCCGAAAAAGACCCCGAGAACCTGAGTGTGACGGCAGAGAGGTGGGCGCTGTCCAGGAGCCGCTGCTCACGTGTCAGATCGGAATACCGCAACACCCGGACTTCCGGAACCTGGAGCCGTATGTGCGTCCCGGTCATGTCGTTGAGGAGCCCGGCGGCACGCCCGACACCGATGTTGATCAACTCGCGGATCGCGTCAATGGACTCTTCTCCGGCATTCATGACTTTTTTGCGCTCCCGATCGCTCTCCCGACGGCAGGGATGAGAACACCCTTGTCTACCGGCTTGTTGAGGACATCGAAAGCCCCGAGCTCGAGGCAGATGTCCCGGGTGGTCTTCTGGATATCGGAGGTGAAGACAAGGACGGGGGTGCCAAGACCTTCTTCCCGGACCATCCTTAAAAAAGTGTACCCGTCGATCCCGGGCATCAGGAGGTCGCAGATGACGAGGTCGGGGGACTCCCCGAGGGCCACCGTGAAACCCTCGCGTCCGTCTCCCGCAGTCAGGACCTGGTACCCCGCTTCCTCGAGGACAGAAGAAATGAGTTTCCTCTGGAACCGCGAGTCGTCGATGACGAGAATTTTTGCCATTCCGGCTCTCCCATCCTGAAAATGAGTTTCCCCATTCCCCGTTCGACCTCTTTCCTGATAAATTTCGCCCTTCCTCTCCCGCTCCCCGCCCCTCATTCATTGAACGTGTGATAGAGCCTGTTTGCCAGGGACTGGAAGATCCCGATGGCAATGCAGAGGGCGGCGATGTCAATTGCGGGATGGAAAAGAGTGGCCTTTCCAAACCCCGCCTGGACGAGGTCGTTTCCGTACGTCAGGGGAGAGAGGTATGCGATGATCTGGCCGGGGAAAGGGACCTGCCCCATGGGGACAAAGACCCCCGAGACGAAGATGAGCGGGAGGCGCACGAGGTTGAGCATGGACATGATGTCGCCCGGGCTCTCGGTCGGGTAGGCTGCAAAGAGGGTGCCCATCGTTGCAAAGCAAAAAGAGAGGAGGAGGATCCCGGCTGCGAGGGCCGGAAGGTCTGGCAGGGATGTCTGGAAGAGGACCATGCCTGCGGCGAGGGGAACGAGCGCGATGCAGCAGGCGTACAGGAAACCGCTCATGCTCTCGCCGAGCACGACCATGTGCAGCGAGATGGGGGCAGAGAGGAGGCGTTCGAATGTCTTTGTCCTCCTCTCGAGGGGGATGGAAACGGGTTCGATGGAGGACGAGGAGAAGAGGATCGTGATCGCGATCAGCCCCGGGACCATGGTCGCCGGGTCTGCCGGCCGGCCGAGTGCGAAGGCAAGGAACATGAAGAGGGGAAAGAGCATTCCTGAAACGATGATGTTGGGCTTCGCGTAGTAGATGAGGATATCTTTGCGTGCAATCGCCCATGCAGCGGAAAACCCCGTGCAGACCCCGGTGCAGTACTCTGACACGCTCCTCAAGGCCCACCGCCCCCTCCCTCTCCGTCCAGGCCCGTCAGCCGGATGAACACGTCTTCGAGGCTGGGTCCCAGAGTGTTGATGCTGATGATGCGGAGCCCCGACCTCCTGGCGTAGTCCGTGACACCCACGATGACCGCCGGCGGGTCACCGGTGATCAGCCGGATCTTGTCGCCCATCTTCCGGACACCGGTGACCTGATCGATCCCGGCAAGATCCTCAGCCCTGACTGCGCCCGGGGGGTCGAAGGCAACCTCGATCGACTGGACACTCTGGATCGTCTTCTTGAGCCGTTCCGGCGTGTCGATGGCAGCAATCCGGCCCCTGTTGATGATTGCCACCCTGTCGCAGAGGATGTTTGCCTCCTCGATGTTGTGTGTCGTGAGAAATATGGTCACCCCTTCCCCTGCAAGACGCCTGATGACGTCCCGGATGATCAGGTTGCTCTGTACATCCAGCCCGGAGGTTGGCTCGTCGAGGAAGAGGAGGCGCGGGTTGTTGATGAGGCCCATGGCGATCGTGAGCCGCCGTTTCATACCCTTGGAAAACCCCTTTGTTTTGTCGTCTTTCCGGCCGGAAAGACCGAAGACCGAAAGGAGGTCCAGCGCCCGGCTCTCGCGTTCCCTTTTCCCCACGTTGTAGAGCCTCGCGGTGAACATGAGGTTTTCCCAGGCAGAGAGGTCGGTGTAGATGTTGGAGGTCTCGTGCACGATGCCAATCTCCCTGCGTGCAGGGATCTTTTCCTGCACGACGTCCCGGCCAAAGATGCGCCCGGAACCCCCCGTTGGCTCGGTCATGCCGGTCAGGATGCGGATCGTCGTCGTTTTTCCCGCCCCGTTCGGCCCGAGGAACCCAAACGTCTCGCCCTCCTCGACGGAAAAACTGATGCCTGCAAGTGCCTGGATGGTGCCAAACCTCTTTTCGAGGGAGATTGCTTCTATTGCATGCATGGGACGTCACAGGAGGGAAGGTCAGCCTGGAAAGCTCCCCGGAGGATAGTGGGGGATATGGAACCCTTCCGACGTGAAGGTTTCTCTCCTCGTGGAACGGCAGGAGGATCAAAATCCAATCAGCCTTCTCCCTGCCCGGCAGAAACGGGGATTTTTTCCTGTGCCCGCCCGGACCGTCCCGTTCTCAATCCCGGCGTTTCCGGAATGTGAGGATGTTTTCCCCGTCCCGGAACTCGTAGGAGACCTCGTCCATCAGCGTCCGGATGAGGTGTATGCCGAGGCCCCCGACCTCTCTCTCCCCGAGGGGCGCAGAGATATCGGGCTCCGGCACGAGGAGGGGGTTGAACGGGACCCCCCTGTCCCGGAGCTCGATGGTGACGTGGTCGGGCCCGGGCATGACGCCGAGGACGAGATCTCCTTCTCCGCCGGGGTAGGCATGGGTCATGACGTTGACAACCGCTTCCTCAACGGCAAGTTCCAGATCGAGGAGGAGCCGTTCCCGGATTCCGGCCTCTCCGAGGACCTGCCGGAGGAAACCAAAAACCTCCCCGAGGTTCCGGCGGTCCGCCCGGAGTGTGAGGTGGGACCAGCCGGTCATGGCAATCCGACCTTCAGGACGAGGAGTGTGATATCATCGAACTGGGGCATGCCGCGGGCGTGCCGGGCGACACTTTCCATGACAACGTCGAGGATATCCCGGGCCGTCCGTTCCCGCGAAGCCACGACCACGTCTGCAAGCCGCCCGGTTCCGAACTCCTCGTCCTGCGCATTGACGGCCTCGGTGACCCCGTCGGTATAGAAGACGAGAATATCGCCCGGGGAGAGGGTTACGTGCGCGTCCGTGTATTCGGCATCCCCGATGGCGCCGAGTGCCGGCCCCGTGATGCCGAGATCCGACCGCGTCCCGTCCGCCCTGACGAGGAGGGGAGGGTTGTGGCCTGCATTGACATACCTGACGGTTCGCGATGCAGGGTCGACCACGCCGTAGCAGAGGGTGACAAACATCCCGTAACGGGCGTCGGCAGAGATCATCCTGTTCGCATCGCTAATGCACTGCAGGGGGGATCTGTGCCACATCGCGTTCGCCCGCGTCACCGTCCGGGAAAGCGCCATGAAGAGGGCGGCAGGGACTCCCTTGCCCGATACGTCAGCGATGATGAGACCGAAAGGTTCTCCGGGGCCCCGGGCGATGACGTCATAGAAGTCACCCCCGACCTCCTTTGCGGGAATGCTCCGGGCAGCAAGGTCAAACCCCTCTATCGGGGGGATCGATTCGGGGAGAAAACTCTCCTGGATCTGGCGTGCGACTGCCAGTTCCGCGTTCTTTCTCTCGAGTTCGGCGTGGTACGTGTCCCTTTCACCCTTCGTTTTCTGCTCGGCTGCAAGGTTGGAAATGATAAACGCGAAGATGAACATGCCGCCGGCGTTGGCAAGAACCATGGGGATGCCGATCTGGGCGACGAGGCTCTCTGCCATGGAACGGGGTTCTGCCATGGAGAGCACGAGGCCATTGTGGAGGACTTCCATTCCCCCTGCAAAGAGGACTGCCTTTCCCACGCCAATAAACTTCCTGCCAGAGGAGAGCCAGAGGAGACCGCCAAGGAGGCCTGCAATCACCGTCGCGAGGCAGCAGGGGACAACAGTAAATCCTCCCATGCCGGACCTGTAGAGGGCTCCCACGAGGCCCGCACCCAGCCCGGCGACGGGCCCGCCGAGGAGACCCGCGACCATGGGTCCGAGGTCCCGCACGTTGACGGGGGCGCCCATGATCTCGATGGTCCCCCATGTTCCGTAAATCGAGAGGGCCCCGAACACGAGGACGAGGAACGCCTGGTGCTTCCACGTCAGTTTCCCTGCCACCACGTCCCGGAATGTGGGTGTCCGCGAGAGGAGGTACGCGATGACGGAAAGGACGCAGACGAGCTGGAAGAGGACGTGGATTATTTCTGCATATTCAGTGAGCAACCCGGTAGGGACATCCATTCCTGTGTACCTGCACGCTTCCGTTCAGGAGAAGAAGCTCCCGACGGCCTGCTCCTCCTGCTCGAATATGGTAAAGATACGGTTGAACCCGGTCATCGCGATCACGTCACGGACCTGCGGCTGGAGGCAGGCGAGCCGGAGATCGCCCCCCGCCTGCCGTGCCTGTTTCAACCCGGCGAGGAGGACACGGAGGCCCGAGCTGCTGATGTACGAGAGGCCAGATGCGTTGACGACGATTTTCGTCCGGCCAGACCGGACCAGTGACTGGATTGCGTTCTCTCCCT
The DNA here is from genome assembly GCA_030019395.1 of Methanolinea sp. Lineage (GTDB taxonomy): Archaea > Halobacteriota > Methanomicrobia > Methanomicrobiales > Methanospirillaceae > Methanolinea_A. The sequence continues at coordinate 21,225 of JASEES010000005.1, forward strand.
CCGGACTTGAGTTGGCATCCATCCGCCCGGAAAAAAGGATGATATCGACATCACGGTCCTGTTTCGTCGAGACCTGGAAGGGAGCACTTACCATAGGAGTATTGGTACTCGCAGTGTGACATTATTCTTCCCCTCATTATTCAGGCCTTGGAGACTTTCCCCTCGTGAATCGAAGCCTGCTCTCTCCCATTTTCAGCCGGGCATCCCACCCTTGGTTTGAGTCCCGGCCGGACTTCTGCATGTCCGGTGATTTGACGCAGGGGATGGAACGATGTCATCCATCACTCCTAAAAGAAGTCATAATGCCTGACTTTTTCCGGCGTTATTTTATTTACAAGACCGTCCGGGAATCTATCCCGGTGCCGGAATCCGATAAATAAACCGTGTTGTTATTACTCCGGAACGCAGTACTATCCCTGGTAGTTCCCGATGCGACCTGCACCACCCCTGCGTCCTGCCCGGTGGCAGCCCCTGCCCGGGACAGAGGGAATGCGCATTTTCCCTTTTTTTGGAAAGCCGGACTGCACCAGTTCAAACCTGTGCCTCATCGATACCGGTAGCGAGTTTATCGTGATCGATACAGGGACAAACGAGCGGCAACTCGAAGATGTCGTCCGACTCGTCAGGGAAGTGCCGGGCGGATCTCTTCGCCCCGTCATCCTCTTTATCACGCACTGCCACATCGATCACTGCTACCCGCTCCTCGCCGGGTCACTGCTCGACCGTCTCCCCCTCTTCGTTGCTGCCCAGGAAGTGGGGGCAGCAGCAATCGCAACCGGAGACGTGCAGTTGACCCTCGGGGAGATGTTCAGGAAGCAATTGAAGCCTCACGCCGTCCAGATTCCCCTCCTGTGCACGGCTGACCGGGAGCGGGGAGGAGAGAAGATCCTTTCCGTCCCCGGCCTTGGCTCCGTACGCCTTCTGACAGACGTGCCCGCCGCCACGGGGCCTCTCCACACCGTATCCCAGCAGGTCATTCTTCCCCCGGGGACGTGCCTTTCGGTTTATTCAACCCCGGGACACACGCCGGACAGCATCTGCGTACGCATCGGCAGTGTCCTCTTCTGCGGAGATATCCTCTTTGCAACGACACCCGGCGTTGCGGGTATCAGGGGTTTTTCCCGCGACGACCTTCTCTCGACGATCCGGACACTCCAGGCAATCGTTGACGCGGGAGAAATCACCGTCTGGTACCCCGGCCACGGCGATCCGCTCGGGAACCCTGCCATGGCAAGGGCCCTGCACAATCTCGAAAGGGAGGTCCTCTCCCTGCGGGAAATCCACACGTTTGACCTTTCCCGTCTCGAGGAGTCCCGGGACCATGCCCTCGATATCCTCGACGAGGCAGAGAGGCTCTTTGCCATCATCGGGGGGCGGCTCCTCGCACTCTCTTTCATCCTCGAGTCCCTCGGCGAGGAAGCAGAGGCAGAAAAGTTCCGGGAAGTCATGGACATTACCGCGACCGACACGGTGCTCTGCGATTTCCAGCAGTTCTGTGCCGATGTCCGTGCAGGGAAGAGGGTCGAAGTCCAGCTCATCCCCAAGGCCGTCCAGGTGCTGCAGAAACTCCGAAGATCCCTCTCCTGCGAGGAAGTCTCCGGTGTCGTTGACCACTCCATCATCTGGAGGGCCGAGAGGCTCCTTGATGAATTTCTCGCAACGGCCCGCGACATTCCCCGCGATCCGACACCTGACCAGGTGGATCTTGTGTCCCTCCTTGAATCTCTCGTTACTACCGCGCACTGCCCCCCCGTCCCGGACGAGGAATTCATCGCTGCCGCGGAGGACGCGGAAGCGTTCCGGAAAGCCCTCGTTGCCCGGCTTGCATTCCTCCCTCCGGTTCCTGCTCTCTCCCTCGCCCTCGACCGGAAAAAAACCGACATTCCCCCGGTTGCCAGCGACAGGTTCCGGCTCTCCGACAGCCTGATGGCCCTTCTCGAGGACCTCGAGGCAGCAGGGTGCCGGGATGCACGCCTCGGCGCCCGCCAGCGAGGGTCCGCGGTAGAACTTGTCATCGAGGCAGGTTGCCCGGGTAAAAAAGAAATATTGTCCCCCCGCCTTACCCGGAGACACGAACGGAGGTTTCACCTCTGCGGCGGAGAGTTCTCGGCAGCCCGTGAGGGGGATCGGATCACCTGCACGGTATCGTTTGTCGCAGCGCGGTAAGGCGGCGAATACCAAACTTTTATTGCCTGATATATGCCAGACTCGTCCATGGCAGAAAGACCACTCGGTGTCACTATCATCGGTATCCTCTGGATCATCGGGGGAATTCTTGCACTCCTCGTCGGATTAGGAATCGCCGTTCTGGGTGGCGCTATCGCGGGCCCCCTCGGAGCTGCTTTCGGACTGGTTATCGGTTTTGGATCCGTGATTATCGGGCTCATCTTTATCATCCTTGGCATCGGCTGCTTCAAGGGATGGGGATGGGTCTGGACGATTGGTGTCATCATCACGATCATCTACCTTATCCTTGGAATCATTGACCTTGTCCAGTCAGGAGCCAGTGCTCTGATCAGGATCATCATCTCCATCATCATCCTGTGGTACCTCTTTAAGGACAACGTCAAGAAGTACTTTGGCAAAACCTGAACTGCGACGGAGAGCAGGGAAAAGTCCCAATTTTTCCCGCATCGCACCCGTGACAGGAGTAACGGGGTGCGTCACGCAGTGGAACCGTCAGTAAAGGGGACTATTGCCTTTTTCCCTCTAAAATCCCTTCTCCCGGTACAGTAATCCTCCCATGACTCCCGGCACGGCGGCAGGTATTAATAGCGGGAACGGGCACTCTCTCTTCATCCAACGCCTCCTCCCCTTCCCCGGAGTTCTCCGTGATCGACATTCTCTGTGTGGATGATGACCCCGATTTCCTCGAGATAACGAAGCGCATGGTGGAAAGATCCGGCGCGATCTCGATAGATACTGCAAGTTCTGCAGAAAATGCCCTCGCAATGATGGAGCGCCGTGCGTACGATGTCATCGTCTCGGACTACCAGATGCCCCGTACTGACGGTATCGAGTTCCTGAAAACGCTCCGAAAATCAGGGAATACAACGCCATTCATCATTTTTACCGGCAGGGGTCGCGAGGAGATCGTCATCCGGGCCTACGACAGCGGGGCGGACTTTTACGTCCAGAAAGGGGGAGACCTGAAGGCACAGTTCCGCGAGCTGGAGCACAAGATCGTGCAGGCGGTGCGGATCCACGAGGCAGAGTCTGCATTCCGCGAGAGCGAGGAGCGGTACCGATCTGTTGTGGAGAACGCAAGCGAGGGGATCGTGGTCGTGCAGGACGAACGTATCCTGTATGCCAACCCGCGGGCCCTGGAAATGGTAGAGGCCACTCCCGACGAGGTGACAGGAAAGAACTTCGCCCTCTTCGTTCACCCCGATGATATCCCGCTCGTGACCGGGAGGTACTACAAGCGCCAGAAAGGAGTACCGATTCCCAAGACCTATGACTTCAGGATAGTCGGGAAAGGGGGACTTGTCACGTGGGTCCAGGCATCGGCAGTCCTGATACCATGGAACCGCCGGCCCGCAACCCTCGCTCTCCTGGCAGACATCACGGAGAGGAGGGAGCGCGAGAATGGTGTCCGTCAGCGAAACGTCGACCTCGAAAAGACTGTGGAAGACCAGGCTGCCCGGCTGGAAAAGTCAGAAAACGAGAAGAAAGACCTCCTCAGGAGACTTGCCGGGGATGATGCCGGCTGACAGGAACGATCCATTCTTCCACCAGTACGGGTGACCTTTATTCCTGCCAGTTCATCCCTCCGTTCCAGGCATTGCACCCGCCGGTGTTTCACGAGAGATGAGTTTTTCTCCTGTAGATTCCATCCTTCTTCATCCATTTCCCTTCGTGAATGAAAACCGGGATCAGGAGCAATGACAAACCCGTACCGCATCCTGTACGTCGACGATGAACCGGCACTGCTCGATATAGTCCGGCTCTACCTCGAGAGGAAGAAGAGGTTCATCGTGGACACGGCAACGTCTGCAGGCGAGGCGCTGAAAATGATGCAGGGGAACCCGCCCTACGATGCCATCGTCAGCGATTACCAGATGCCCGTCATGGATGGGATCGGGTTCCTCAGGGTTCTCCGCAAGCAAGGGGATGATACGCCCTTTATCATATTCACCGGGAAGGGCAGGGAGGACATTGTCATCCAGGCCCTGAACGAGGGTGCCGACTTTTACCTCCAGAAAGGAGGTGACCCCGCATCCCAGTTCGCCGAGCTTGCCCACGTCATCCAGAAGGTTGTCCGCCAGAAGAGAATCGAGTCAAGCATCCGCGACATGGAACGACGCGAGGCAGACATCCTCAATTTCCTGCCTGATGCAACGGTAGCAATCGATCTCCGGGGTACGGTGATCGCATGGAACCGTGCAATGGAGAAGATGACAGGGATTCCTGCTGACCAGATGCTCGGCAAAGGGGACCACGAGTATGCCCTCCCGTTTTACCACGAACGGCGCCCGATCCTCGTCGACCTCGTCCTTCAATCCGATCCCGGAACCGAGGCCAGGTACCCGTACATCAGGAAGGAGGGAGAGACCCTCATCTCGGAGATTTTCATACCCTCTTTTAATGACGGAAAGGGTGCCCACCTCTGGTTCCTCGCGTCGCCTCTTTACAATTCGCGGGGAGAGGTCGTCGGGGCGATCGAGTCCATCCGGGACGTGAGCGAATGGAAGGACATGGAAAAGGAGATGGAGGAGAGGGGGAGGTTCCTCTCCACGCTGGTCGCAAACCTCCCGGGCTTTGTTTACCGGTGCAGGAATGACCGGAACTGGACGATGGAATACATAAGCGACGGGTGCCGGGACGTGACAGGGTATGAACCGTCCGATTTCATCGGGAATGCGACACTTGCCTTCAATGATATCATCCACCCCGACTACCGGAACGTCCTGTGGAACCTCTGGCAGGAAATCCTCGCAGATCGGCGGGTATTCGAATACGAGTACCCCATTACCACCCGCCATGGCGAGACCCGCTGGGTGTGGGAACGGGGGAGGGGTATCTATTCGGAGGATGGCACTCTTCTTTACCTTGAAGGGTTCATCACGGACATCACGGCCCGGAAGAACGTCGAAGACGAACTCCGGAAGAGCCGGGAGCAGCTCGCCCTTGCCATCGAGGGGTCGGGGGCCGGTCTCTGGGACTGGAAGGTCCAGACAGGGGAACTCTCCTGTAACGAGAGGTGGGCTGAAATTTTGGGGTATACACGGGATGAACTCGAACCTCTCAGCATCGAGATCTGGACCCGCCTTGTGCATCCCGATGACCTGGAGGTTTCCAATTCCCTGCTCCAGAAGCATTTTGCCCACGAGACCTCCTCCTACGAGTGCGAAGCGCGGATGCGGCACAAGGATGGGCACTGGGTCTGGATCCTTGATCGGGGAAAGGTGACGGAGTGGGACGGGGAGGGAAGACCGGTGCGCATGACGGGAACCCACCTCGATATTACCGAGCGGAAACGTATCGAGGAGGAGCTCCGGGAGAGCAGGGAAATTCTCCACAATTTCATCGGGAACCTCCCGGTTGGTTTGTACCGGAACACTCCCGGTGCCCGGGGCGAGTACATCATGGCAAACCCCTATATTGCCCGGCTGCACGGGTTCGAGACCCTCGATGAATTATTCACGCATCCTGCAGCAGACCTGTACGAAGATCCCTCCGAACGCCTTGCGTTCTCCGACGAACTGGTGCGGGCCGGTTCCGTGTTCGGCAGGGAGCTCCAGTTCAGGAGAAAGAACGGGGAGCGGTTCTGGGGGCGTGTCTCGGCAGTCGCGGTACGCGATGAAAAGGGCAATGTCAAGTACTTTGATGGAGTTATCGAGGACATCACGGAGCAAAAAAAGGCCGAGAAAGCGTTCGGGGAGAGCGAAAAGAAATACCGGGATCTCCTCGAAAAACTCCCCGAACAGGTCATCGTGCACAGGGGAGGCCTCATCCTGTACGCAAACCCCGCAACCTTCAGGACACTGGGATACAAGCCCGAAGAGGTTATCAACCGCCATGTCCTCGAGTTCATCCCCCCGGAATACCACCCCCGGGTCGTCGAGACCCTTCGAAAGAGGGATGCCGGGCAGGAAACGGAGTATTACGAGATCGAGATCCTTGGAAAAGATGGAATCCGGAGGACCATGAGAGTCAGCGGGAATCCTATCACTTTCGATGGCGAGCCGGCAACCCTCATTGTCCTCTTTGACATCACCGAAAGGAAACGTGCAGAACAGGCGCTCCAGCAGGCAAACAGGAAGATAGCCCTATTAAACAGCGTCACGAGGCACGATATCAGTAACCATCTCCTTGTGCTCACCGGTCTTCTTGAACTCCTGCAGGACACCATGGAGCCATCGGAAAGGGCGGACCTCCTCGAAAAAGTACGCAGGGCGGCTGTCAGGATATCTGCAGCGATCCAGTTCACGAAAGATTATGAAAAGATCGGGGGCAGCGATCCCCAGTGGCAGGATATCCACGATCTCGTCGAGACAGCGAAGGCAGATTTTGTCTCTCCGGCGCTCACGATTGAAAACCAGATACCCCGCGGCCTTCTCGTATTTTCCGATTCCATGTTGGCAAAAGTCATAACGAACCTCATTGACAATTCAGTCCGACACGGGGGGAATGTAACATCTATCCGGTTCTCGACCGCTGGGGAGGGGGAAAACCTCCTCATTGCCTACGAGGATGATGGCGCCGGCATCCCGGATGGAGAGAAAGAAATGATTTTTGAGAGGGGATACGGGAAGAACACGGGATGGGGACTTTTCCTGTCACGCGAGATCCTTGCCATCACCGGGATGAGCATCAGGGAGGACGGCGTGCCGGGGGAGGGGGCGCGGTTTCTTCTCACCGTGCCCGGGGGATCGTGGAAGTATGTCACCCGGCCCGCCGCAGGGAAGGAACACTGAATTTTTGACGAGAATCGTATCCATGGTTTTCATTTTGTGTCCCTGTGTCCGTTAAAAACCTGTAATTCTATTGAATATGCAACCAGGAATGCAGGATTGAAAAACGAACCTGCCTGAATGAACTCCTTTCATTCCCCTATCCAGCCTGTGATACACATTACCAGCTGCGGAGGTTCACCAGAGACGTTTGCATGATACACCAAGATATGCGGGAAATGGATTCACCCGGGGAAGGAATCTGAGAAGGAGAGCGATGATACTGGAATCAACCGGAAGAAAACCCCCGGACATGTTCCCCGGGACTCTATTTCCTCCCTCCCGTCAGATCTTCAGGATCGGTCCGAGTGCCAGGGAGAGGTAGGATATCCCGAACAGGACGAGGAATGCCCCGCACCCCCGGAGGACCCATGCATACACACGCTCATCGAATATTCTCTTCCCCCTGTGGATGCTTGCCGAGACGATGGTGTACCACCCGAAATCTGCCGACCAGTGGCCGGCAAGGAAGGCGAGAGCAAAGAGGAAAGCCTGCCGGGCAGCCGCGAGTACGAGGGCACTCCCGACGGAGAACCACCAGAGCCAGAAGTAGGGGTTCGAGACACTCGTGACCGCCCCGGCGAGGTAAGGGTTTGCCACCACGCTGCCGGACCCCCCTTCCGGCACCCCCGATCCGGCACCGCGGATCGTCAGTATCCCGAAGACGACGAGTGCAGTTCCCCCGATGGCCCCGATCAGGCCCGAGTACTCGGACACTGCCGTGACCGCGCTCACTCCCAGGATGATCGCAGAGAAGATGACAGCCTCAATGAGGGCGTGCCCGGCGGAGACCCGGGCCCCGGTCTTCCAGCCGCCGGTCACGGACGTATTGATGGTTGCAACAAGGGTCGGTCCGGGAACGAGTGCCCCGGTCAGCCCGATGACGAGCCCGAGGAGGTATGTCTGGAGCATCTTCTCACGGCCTGATTATCCATGGTATTGTTCTCCTTCGCAGGTATCGTACCTTTCGATGAAGAGAATGGAAGAGGGGAAGAAAAAGGGCTTTGCCCGGTGGGACTTTAAAATTTTTCCGGGAACCTGATGTGGAATGTTGCCCCCGGTGCATTCTCGATCTCCATCGTTCCTCCTATCTGACGGACGAGGATTGAGATCAGCTGGAGCCCGAGGGTCTGTGCATTTTCGATATCGAGACCGGGAGGAAGACCCGGGCCATCGTCACTGACGTGGAGAGCAAAGAAATGATCATCCCCATGGATAAACCTGACAGTTATCTTTCCGGTCTCTCTCCCGATGAATGCGTATTTGAGGGAGTTCGTGAGCAGTTCGTTGATGATCAGGCCGCAGGGGATCGCTGTGTCGAGGGTGATATTCACGTTCTGGATATCCATGTCAATTGTCACATCTGTGTTGAACATGGAGGAATTTTTCAGGTCCAGGACGAGGCTCTCGATGTATTCACGGGCGTTGATGAATCCCAGGTACCGGGACTGGTAAAGTTTCTCGTGAACAAGTGCCATCGTCCGCACCCTCCCCTGGCACTCTTCGAGCATTGCAACCGATTTCGGATCAGGTATATACTGGGCCTGGAGTTGCAGGAACCCGGAGATTACCTGCATGTTATTCTTGACCCGGTGGTGAACTTCCTTGATAATGACCTCTTTCTCCTGCAGGGATGCCTCGAGTTTCTCCTCATAACGTCGTCGATCCGTGATGTCCAGATGGATCCCTACCCAGGACACGATTCTGCCCCGGTCATCCCTGAGCGGGGCTCCCCGGGAGAGAACGAAGTGTTCCCTGCCCTGCCTGTCAACAATCCGGTACTCATAATCCCAGAAGTATCCGCCTTTTACGCACTGTTGCCAGTCAACCAGTGCCTGCTCGCGGATGTCGGCAGGTAGCCGGGTCATCCAGTTTTCTGTTTTGCATTCCTCCAGTGTTATTCCGACCAGTTCAAGGAAGGAGCGTGATGCGTAGGAGAGAATTCCCTTTTCGTCTGTGACCCAGACACCGAAGGGAATCATCTCGCCAATCATGTGGTATTTTCTCTCGCTCTCATAGAGGGACTTTTCCGCCCGTTTTCTCTCTGAAATGTCGCGGATAATGCTGATGACAGAGGGAGAACGGTAATACTCGATGGCCTTGCTACTCATCTCAACAGGGACAGGGGCAGCGTCTTTTCCCGTGAGTGAGAATTCGCGGACGACCTTTCCTTTCCGGCGCAGGTTTTCAATCCAGGAACGACCATTCTCCGGGGTGATCGCAATACCGAGGTCGGAAAGGGTCATCCCTTTCAGCTCGTCTTCCGAATATCCTGTCATCTCACAGGCAATCCTGTTGGCCTCGAAGATTCTTCCATCAAAGTCATGGATGAGAATTGCATCGCCAGCATTGTCAAAGAGCGTTCGATAGTGGATTTCCTGAAAAAGGAGTTCTTCTTTGGCCTTTTTCTTATCCGTAACATCAATGACGGAAAAAATGGCATTTCCATCAGGGGCAAGAGAGGCTGTGAGGAGGGCCCAGACCCCCGTTCCATCCTTTTTCTGGAGGAGAACTTCGCTGTCTACGACTTTTCCCTCCTGCTGCAGTTGTTCCAGGAGGAGAAGGCCGTGCCGTTCATCGGAAAAGAGTTCTTTTACAGCGGTTCCTTCCAGTTCTTCCGGGGAATATCCAAGAAGATTTGCGACCGGAGCGTTGGAAACAACAATCGTATCTGTCTTTTTGTCCACGGTAAACAGTGCGGCCTGGGAATTCTGAAAAATTGACTGGAATATCTTTCTCTTCTCGATCTCGTCCGAGTATGCAGAGATAACGACCCCGAGGGTGACGATGATATAAAACCACGCAATGCTTGCGGCGTAGTACGCAATGTCAAAGGGAGTGTAATAATAGACCAGACCGAGATAGATCCATCCCAGCAGCAGGGCAAAATAAACAACGACCCGGGGCCTGATTGAGGCGACGAGGAATACGGGCAGGATATAAAAATAGGGGTATATCAAGGATATGCCCGTTTTCAGGGAGTAGATGGTCACAAGGAAAGTCACAATCGTGATAAAAGCCGCAATGAGAATGCGGAAAAGTTCCATTGCAGGGATTTCTTTCCGGGATAGCGTGTCCAGGGAATCCAGAATCCCCTTAAGCCCTGCCATATTCTTTCTCGAGGGCTGTGAGTTCATAAAATTACCCCTCATTGTTCCCGTTCGGATCGGAGAGGGCGATGTTGTCCGCCGATGCGCAATGTATATTATTCTCCTCACCAGTGAGTTAGAAAAAGGCAAGGCATGATACAGAAGAAGGTGATGATCGTCGAGGACGAGGGGGTTGTCGCCCTTTCCCTCAAGGCCACGCTCTCAAAGATGGGGTACACCGTCACGGGAATTGCAATCACCGGAAAGGAAGCCCTGAAGATGGCAGTCGAGACCCAGCCCGATGTCATCCTCATGGATATTCGCCTCAAAGGGGACATGGATGGTATCGAGACGACTGCCAGGATCCACGAGATTACTGATATCCCTGTCATCTACCTGACGGCCTATACCGATGCGGAGACTCTCCAGAGGGCCCTGAAAACCGATATGTCCAGTTACCTCGTTAAACCTTATAATCCCCGCGAACTCTACTCGAACATCGAGTTTGCGATTTACAAGCACCGGCTGAAGGAAAAGATTGGAAGTTCCCGCGAAAAACTGGAACTGTTTCTCTCGCGGAGTGCCGAGTGCGGTATTATAATTGATCTCAGAAAAAAGGTTGTCTATGCAAATGCAGCCGCCGAGGCCTATACAGGATATAGTATTGAGGAACTGATGGGAAAGGACATATTTTTTATTCTCACCATCTCTCCTGCACGAAGGGAGGAGACCAGTGACGAGACACTCCACCGGCTCCTTTCCATGGATGCTATCCATTACATTCCCTTCCAGGCCCTCATCTCGATGAAAGGTGGCAGGGTTCGTCCCGTGGTGATCAGGGCCGGAATCGTCAGGGAAGACGACGGGCAGGTTCGCAATTTTGTTCTCCTGATGAAGGAATCAAAAACACCATCGCTCGATTAGTGCCCATTTTTTTTAAATATCCCGTTTGTCTTTGGAAAGATCCAAAAACCCGAAATAGATGATGGATCATTGATGCCCCGGAATTGGAGTTGGCTTTTTATGGCTTCTCCTGTCATCACTCGCCGGGTTTGCAGGGATATGAAAAGTATTTTTTCTTTTTGGGATTTTCATCATCCTGCATCTGCCATTCCCTGTTTTCAGACACCTTGTCAAGGATTGCCATTATCTCGCGACATTTTTGGGATATTTTCTCGTTATTTCTGCATTCCCCCGAAAGATCAGCGATGGAAAGGACTGCATCCCTGACAGTATGACAGAGCGTCATGTTTTCCAGGAAAATTCTTTCCATCTGGCGGAGAACGGCCTGCTGGACCTCTTCAAGTTTTTTCTTCTCGGTAATATCCCTCCCAACCGAGAGATACTCGCGGACGGTGCCTCGGGAGTCGAAGAATGCCCGGGTACTCCACTGGACCCAGCGGGGGTCCTCATCCCTGCCCATGAGCCTGACCTCGACGGTGCCTACCGGGTTCTTTTCTGAAAGGGCTCCAAGGTGCTTCTCAAAGAGACCCTGGTCGTCGGTGGAGAAAGGAAGCCGGAAAATATATCCAAGGGTATCCTCCCGGGTCTTTCCAAAGAAGTCGAGGAATGCCGAATTTGCAAAGATGACGGTCCAATCGGGGAGAAAACGCCAGATGAGGTCGGTCTGATCCTGAACGACAGCCCGGAACCTCTGCTCACTTTCCCGCAAGGTCTCCTCTGCCCTTATGCGTTCTGATATGTCGATGATGACCCCGATGATACCCGCAATATTCCCCCGGGTGTCCGTGAACGTTGTCTTCCGCACGAGCACGTCCCGGATCGTCCGGTCTGCATGCAGGAACTTTGTCTGGTAAACCTGCAGTCCCTGATGCTCGAGGAGAAAGCTGTCTCTTTCCCGCATGAACGCAGCGATTTCAGGGGAAAAGATCTCCGCGTCAGTCCTGCCTACGATGTGGGATCTCGGGACACCGAGGTATTTTTCGAATGCTGTATTGCAGCCCATGTAAGAACCCGAGAGATCCTTGTAGTAAAGCGGGCTTGGGATGGCATCGATGAGTTGTTCAAGGAAGCGGACCTGGTGATCGAGGGAGAATGTCCGGGCCCGGACTTTTTTTTCAAGCTCAGCATTCAAGGTCCGGAGACTTTCCTCCGCCGCTTTCAGGTCGGATATATCATAAATTGCACCCTGGAGAGATGGCAGTGCATCTCTCCTTCCCGGGACAACATGGAAGATTTCATGGACCCATTTAATCGTCCCGTTCTTTGTCACTATCCGGTAATCCCGCTTGGTAGGCACCCCCGCCATCCGCCCCACGTTCGCGTTCTGGATTTGGATGGAATCCTTGTCTGTAGGGTATACGATCTCATCCCACGATGGTGTCCCACCCAGGAGTTCATCGGCAGTATATCCTGTTATCGCTTCAACAGCGCCATGCAAGAACTCGAAACGGAGATCGGAACGTCTCTGGTAGGCGATACCGACAAAATTTTCCAGGAATCCCCTGAATTTTTCCTCGCTCTCGCGTAAGCGGGTTTGGAGCGCGTGGGTATAGAGTGCAATCTCTATTGCAGACCGTATTTCCCGCCCGTTATATGGCTTGACAATGTACGCCGATGGGATCGTGGTCTTTGCCTTCTCGACCAAGTCTGCATCGGTAAACGCTGTCAGGTAGATGATTGGTACATCATGGGTCTGCCTGATTGTACCGGCAGCCTCTATACCGGTAAGTTTTCCCGAGAGGTGAATATCCATCAGGATGAGGTCTGGCGGATCTTCATGGATGAAATTGATCGCGGCTTCTCCTGAATCGACAATTGCAGCGACGTGGTATCCCATCTCCACGAGGAGCTGCGCGATGTCCTCTGCAACGATGTGTTCGTCTTCCACGATGAGTATCCGTGCAGGGGTCATGGACCTTAATGTATCCTCCTTCCCTTTGTTACTCCTCCGCCAGTTGTTACACCATCATCCCGGTCAGGACGGATAAATATTACCGCCTTCTTCACAGGATGAATGGGAGAACGGAAGGGGATTTAGAAAGAGGATGACCCACAATAGTGCGAGATCAAGGACATTCATCAATGGGGAACATTTCCGGATTACATTCCTACCGAAACCATTCCAGAAATCGGCATCCCACATAGGCCATAGTGTGCGGAAAAAAGATACCCGTGCCCGTCCAAGGAGTCATCAGGGAGCCTTCCGAAATGAACCCGATCCCCAAAGACGTTCTTTGTAACCATCGGGACGTTCTCCTGGAATCAGCAGGTATCGTGGCTGTCCTCCTCGTCCTTGCCATCATCAGCACTTACAATTACCTCGTGTTCCACAGCATCATCGAGATATTCACCATAGTCGTCTCATTCTCCATCTTTTTTCTCATCTGGAACGGCAGAAAGTACATTGACAACGGCTTTTTCATTATCCTGGGCGCAGGTTTTCTCTTCTCGGGAGGAATTGACATCGTCCATACCCTCGCATACAAGGGGATGGGGGTCTTTTCCTTTGGCGGAGCAGACCTGCCGACCCAGCTCTGGATTGCAGCACGTTACCTTCAGGCATCCTCCCTTCTCCTCGCCCCGTTCGCGATCGGGAGAAGGGTCCGGTTTTTGCCCACCCTTATTGCATTTGGAGCGGTCTTTTCGATCCTTCTCTGGTCTATTTTCGCGGGATTCTTCCCCCATTGTTACATCGAGGGCCAGGGTCTTACACCCTTCAAGGTCTCCAGCGAGTATGCCATATCGGGAATCCTGATACTCTCTGTCCTTCTCCTCATCCGGGCGAGGGACGCATTTGATCCTTCTGTATTCTCGTATCTTGTCCTGGCAAGTGCCTTCACCATTGCTGCCGAATTATCCTTCACAGCATACGTGAGTGTCTATGGATTTGCGAACATGCTTGGCCACCTCCTCCGCCTTGTTGCAGTGTTCCTGTGGTACCGGGCCTTCCTCGTTGTCGGTGTGAACAGGCCGTATGACCTTCTCTGGCGCGAACTGACCAGGGAGAGGGACAGGGTTCGCGAGAGCGAGGAGAGGTTCCGCTCTCTCTTTGACCACATGCTCGAGGGTTTTGCTTATTGCAGGATGATCTACGATGAGTCAGGCAGGCCAAGCGACTGGGAATACCTGAAGGTTAATCCATCATTTGAAAAGCTGACGGGCTTATCAGACGTCGTTGGGAAAAAGGTCACCGACGTCATCCCCGATATTCGGGAAAAAAATCCCGAGCTGTTCGAGATATACGGGAGGGTCGCAGCGACGGGACAACCGGCAGAAATCGAGCTGTTTTTTAAGCCACTTTCCATATGGTTGCACATCTCTGTTTTTTCTCCGGAAAAGGACCATTTCGTCGCGGTGTTTGAAAATATCAGCCGGAGGAAAAATGCCGAGATTGCGCTCCGCGAGAGCGAGGCAAAGTTCAGGCACATTGCCGAAAACGCAAAGGACCTGATTTACCGGTACGAACTATTCCCAGTGCGCCGTTTTTCCTACGTCTCCCCTTCAGCCACCTCCATTACCGGTTATACTCCCGGGGACCATTACGCAGACCCGGATCTCGGTCTGAAAATAGTGCACGAGGATGACCGCCCCCTGCTCGCATCCGTCTTTTCAGATCCGGATGTGCTCTCCAGACCCCTTGTTCTCCGGTGGAGGAGAAAGGACGGGCAGGTCATCTGGACCGAGCAGCATAACCGTCCGGTGTACGACGGAGAGGGGAGGCTCATTGCCATCGAGGGCATTGCCCGGGATGTTACGGAGAGGAAGCAGATGGAATCCGAGATTCTCTCCCTCAACAGGGAGCTCGAACAGAGGGTTGCGGAGAGGACCGAGGAACTCCGGAAAGCAAATGTTCTGCTCCGGGAGGAGGTCGCGCAGAGGAAAAAAGCGGAAGAGGACCTGAAAAAGAGACTGGATGAAAGGACGGTCCTCCTCCGTGAACTCTACCACAGGGTCAAGAACAACATGCAGGTCATCATCAGCCTCATGAACCTCCAGCTCCGGAAAATTGAGGATCCCGCGGTCAGGCATCTGATGGAGGAGACCCGGAACAGGGTCAGGGCAATGGCACTCGTCCACGAGATGCTCTATAAATCCGAAAATCTCTCGGAGATCAACCTCGCCCGGTATATTCCCCTCCTGGCAAACCAGGTTTTTTCATCCCTTGAAAATAAGAGTCAGAAAGTAAGAAAGATAGTCGAAGCAGAGGATATCATGGTCACCCTCGACAAGGCGATTCCCATCGGCCTTATCCTCAACGAGCTGATCACCAATTCGCTCATGCACGCATTCCCGGAGGGACGGGCAGGGACACTCGGTATACGAGTCCAGAAAAAAGACCATACGGTTGCCATCCGGGTGAGTGACGACGGGACAGGGATTCCGCAGGATGTCAACTGGAGAGAACCATCCACCCTCGGTCTGCGCATTGTCATGTCCCTTGTCGGGCAACTGAAGGGGACAATTGACCTTGATCGGCGCCAGGGAACAGCGTTCTCCATCGAATTCGGGATCGGGGAATGAACGTAACCCCTGGAGATCCACGGTAAAACCAGATGCAGGAGATCGAAGAGAAAATGACAACTGTCCATGAAAGATCCCTGTGGAATCGCATACCGGGCCGGAATGCATGGAACGCAGCGATCATCCTTTTTTCGGGTGGAGCCATCGTCCTGACACTATACTGTTCCCTCCTCGGTATCACGACAGTCTTCATGCACATTTACTATATCCCGATCGTACTGCTCGCATACAGGTACCGGTGGTCCGGGATGGGAGGGATTGCTACCCTCGTCCTCGCTTACCTTGCAATAACGGGATTGTTTTTTCAGCATGAGACAATGGTCATCCTCACTGCTCTTGCCAGGTCGGTGGTCTTCATCGCAATCGGGGCAATCATTGCTGCACTCTCCGAGAGGATCCTGCAGGTCCAGAAAGAGACGGAAAAATCCAGGAATCTCAAGGAGAGTATCATCCAGAATGCAAATGTCTGGCTGATGGTCCTTGACTCAGGCGGATACGTCCAGGAATGGAACACCGGTGCCGAAAGGATAAGCGGGTACACTGCACGGGAAGTCATTGGCCGGAACGATATATGGAAGAAGATCTATCCCGACCGGGAATACCGCAAAGCGATTACAGGAATCATCCGGGATATCATAGAAAAAAACCGGTATTTCGAGAACCTTGAGACCACCATCACGTGCAGGGACGGATCGGAAAAAGTCATGCTCTGGAACACCCGCTCCCTCTTCGCGGGTGAAAAGGGAGAAAAAGAAGTATTCGTTGCAATCGGCACGGACATCACGGCCATCAAGCGTGCCGAGGAAGAAGTGCGGGAATCAAAGAAGTTCCTCGAGGAGATCCTCAACACGATCAATGTCCGGGTCTTTTGGAAAGATCGGAACCTTGTCTACATGGGGTGCAACCGTTCATTTGCCCGCGATGCAGGGTATGACAGGCCGGAGGATGTCATCGGGAAGGATGATTTCCAGATGCCCTGGAAAGACCTGGCCGAACGCTACAGGGCGGATGACCGCATCGTCATCGAGACCGGTTCTCCCAGAATGATGTACGAAGAGCCGCTCACGACCCCTGCCGGAGAGACACTATCCCTCCTTACGTCAAAGGTCCCCCTCTCTGACCTGAAAGGGAATACGATCGGTGTCCTTGGAGTCTATGTCGATATATCAGACCTCAAAAAGGCAGAAAGGGCATTGAAAGAGAGCCTGAACAGGACGGAAGCGATATTGAAAGCCCTCCCGGACCTCCTGTTTGTCATATCGTCCGATGGGATTTTCCACGAATTCCACTGTGCCGACGAGGGGGTGCTCGTTCATTCCCCCGGCGAGTATGTCGGAAAAAGCATCTGGAGTTTCGGGTATCCCAAAGAATCCGGAGACGAATTCATCCGGCACGTGAAAACCGCAATAGAGACGGGAAAGATCCAGTATTTCAGTTACGATCTCACGATCCGCGGGAAAAAGCGGTACTTCGAGGCCCGCATCGCCGCCCTTAACGAAGACAGGGCCCTCGTGATTGCCAGGGATATCACGGACCGCGTCGAGAGGGAGCGCATGCAGGAAAGGTTCACGAGCGAGCTCGAGGAGCAGGTCCGTCACAGGACAGAGTCCCTCGAGGCAGCTCTCCACGAGAAGGAACTCCTCCTCCGGGAGATCCACCACAGGGTCAAGAACAACCTCCAGGTCATCATCAGCCTTATCAACCTCCAGGTGCGCACCACGGAAAAGTCCGGGGCGACGGATATCCTGCTCGATACCCAGAACAGGATCAGGGCCATGGCCCTCGTTCACGAAAAGCTCTACCAGTCAGGTGACCTCTCCCGCATCAACATCGCATCATATCTCAGGTCACTTATAAGCCAGGTGTCGGCATACTATGGGACAAAAAAACAGAAAGTGACATTATCGATCGCTTGCGAAAGTCTCTCCATGGATATCAACCGGGCAATCCCGCTCGGGCTGATCATCAACGAGCTTGCAAGCAACTCCCTGAAGCATGCGTTCCCCGGCGACAGGGAGGGGACCGTGACCATCCGGGTTGAGAGGAGAGATGATCGGATCGAATGCACCGTATCCGATGATGGTGTCGGACTCCCGCCGGGATTTACCATCGAGGAGAGTGGTTCCCTCGGGCTCCGCCTCGTGGCAACCCTGGCAAAACAGTTGCACGGCGGGATCGAGAGGATACCAACGGAGAAGGGGACGATGTTCCGACTTGTCATTCCCGGAGGAGAAGAATGAGAGGTATTCAGCACAGGGTGCGGATCCTCATTGTTGAAGACGAGCAGATCGTTGCAGAGGACCTCCGGCAGACCCTTGAAAACATGGGGTATTCCGTTGTCGGGGTTGTAAGCAGCGGGGAGGGTGCGGTGGAGACTGCCCGTAAGGAGATTCCGGACCTCATCCTCATGGACATTATGCTGTCCGGGAAGATGGATGGGATATCGGCGGCGCACCAGATACGGAGTGAACACGATATTCCCGTCATTTACGTTACTGCATACGCAGACTCCCAGCTCATCGAAAGGGCAAAGGTTACAGAGCCCTTTGGCTACATCGTCAAACCATTCAATGAGCGGGAAGTCCAGTCCAACATCGAGATTGCTCTCTTTAAGCACCGGCTCGAGAAGGAGATCAGGAAGAGAGACGCGATCCTTCTTGCACTCGGTTTCGGTGTGGAATGGTTCCTGCGCCAGGTATACGAGGCCCATGGGGCCTTGCTGAGCGGATCACCCGTGACTTTCGGGTACCATCTCGAACCGATCCTCGAGCATGTCGGAATCGCAATGGAGCTTGACCGCATCCCCGTATTCCGGTACGATGGAGGGGATACCCAACCTGTCCTGACCCTCGTTGCGGAGTGGTACAGCCCCGGAAGATCCCCGCTTCGTCCCGGTGAAGGGGTACTGTCTGTTTCCCCTGCATCCTTTGGCCTCGACGAAAAACAGACTGTTGTCAGGTCCGGGGAAACTGTGACCATCTCGTCGGTAAACCTGCCCCCCGGCTCAGAAGTGTTTCTCAAAACACATGGTATCCGGACAGTTGTTCTCCTGCCCGTCACCATCCATGACAGGACATGGGGGCTGGTCGCGTTCTGCGACAAGGGGGACCGGGACTTTTCGGGTGAAGAGATCGAGGCGATGCGTATCATGGTCAATATTATCAGCGGGATGATCGGGCTCTCCCTTACCCCGGTTTCAGGTGTGCAGGACAGCAAAAACCGGCTGTTCTCGGAGGAGAAATAGAATCTTTCGCAGGTCACGCGGGCATTTAACCCTTCGGGCGGGATCCTCTCCTGCAATTAAATCCTGCAAACGGTTTCTTGTATTACTGCCCTTTCAGGAATTCCCTGTAGGCGGCCGGGATGTCTTCCCTCTCCTCGGCTATTGCCTTCTCCACCTCTGCAAGGTTTCCTGCTATCTGGCGGATCCGCGCCGCTTCGAGGAGGAGCCCTGCCCTGACCTCGTCTCCGTTTCCCTGGCATTTTGGGGTTTTTTCCGCGAGGTCTGCAAGGTTCTGCTGCACGATGAGCAGGGGTTCGCGTACCCGCATCACGATCTCGCTGATATATCCGATCAGGGCGGACCTGCGGTCCTCGGCAATTTTCCGGTCACGGATGTCGATGAAGCTCTCGATGAGGACATCCCGCTCTCCCACGCGGGCAATGGTCGCAGTCTTGAGGATCGGGATACGTGTGCCGTCCCTGCCAATGATGACCCTTTCGCTGTTGTCGATTACCTGCCCCAGATCTGTGATGGGGCACTTCCCTCTCCCGGCAGGGCAGATGAACTGGTGACAGACCTGCCCGACGATCTCCTCCTTGTTCCGCCCGATGAGGGAGACGGCGATGGGATTGATATCGAGTATGGTATGGCTCTTTGGATCGATGATCACGACGCCTGTCTGGATTTTCTCAAAAATTGCCTGCAGTTCCTCCCGGTCCATGCGGTGTCCCCGATACAGGGATGGGAACCGGAGAGGAGATAGGGTTTGCGATTGGCAGACCGGGAAGGCGGGCATTTCCGGTATGACTCAATCACCCGGAAAAACAGTGCCGTGGATTTCCCGGAAGGGTGCAGGACGGAAAAGTGCAGGGGATTGTTTCCCGGGGAAAGACGGATGTCTTTTTGCCCTGACCCTTCAGTCGTTCCGCCGGGCTTTCTCTTCGCGTTTCAGGCGTCCTGAGGCATACTTTGCCAGCGGATAGACCCCGTCGCTCGACGGGTGGACTTCGGTGAAGCGGGAGAAGTCATGGACCGAGACCCCCTTCTTCATCAGGAACGCGCAGTAGGCAGCAATAGTCCCCCCGGCTGGCCCGGCAACCGAGATGCCCCCTATACGACCGTCCTGCCGGGAGACGATCAATTCTGCCATGCCGGTTCTCCCCCGCGGGGCCTCCCAGAACGTCCCCGGCCCGGCCGGCCCCGGGGAGGAGAAGGCGACTTCGTTATCTGCCGGCTCGCCGTCCACGAACGCATACTCGTGGGCGAGGGCAACGGACTGGGGAATTGCCGAGTAGTCCATGAGGACGTCCTCGCCGAGGATGGATGACGCTGCAACGACGCCTTCCTGGCGGGCAACCGGTGTCAGGCAGGGCGACCCTGTCACATCCCCGCAGGCATACACGCCGGGGACACTGGTTGCCATCCGCCGGTCCACGATGATCCTCCCGTCGTCGCCCTTCCTGATGCCCGAGACCATCCGGGAGTTGGGGACAAGGCCGGTGGCAAGGAACACGGCATCGCAGGGGATCTCCTTCTCCCCTTCCCGGCATTGGAGGACCGCACTTCTGACGGCGGGGTCCCCGTCGATCCGGGTCACCGTGCAGTTCTCGTGGATCGCAATTCCCTCGAGATCTTTTTTTGCGGCCTCCCGCAGTGCCCGCGGAACCTCGCGGAGGAACGTGCTCCGGACCGCGATATCGACATCGGCCCCCCACTCGTGGAAGATGAAGGCAAACTCCGCGGCCATGATTCCACCGCCGATGATCAGGAGACGGTCGGGGACGGCAAGCATCGAGGAGAGGGAATGGGCATGGAAAACACCCGGGTTTTGGACCCCCGGGATGGAAGGGATCCGGGGGAGGGAGCCGGTCGCGATGACGAGGGCCGACGTCTGGAGGGCTTTTCCACCGACAGAGAGGGAATTTCCCTCGACACTCCCTTCTCCCCGCACGATGGCAACCCCGCACCCCCTCGTCTCGGAATCCAGGATGGCAGTGATCTTTTCCTGGACCGATACCATCTGGGAGATCGTGCGGGGGAATGAGAACGAGGGGACACGGTCGAGGATACCAAGGGCATGGAGGTTCCGGGCAGTATGCAGGGTGCGGGCGACGTCGTTGAGGGCACAGACCACCATGCAGCCATAGTGGAGGCACTGGCCGCCGAGCCCGCCCTTCTCGACCAGGGTGACATCCTTTCCCGCGAGGCCGAGTTTCATTGCCGCAGTCCGGCCTGCGGGCCCGCCGCCAAGGACTCCTATCATGCGTGGCGGCCCTAGAAGATCTCCACGCCCTCGTCCATCGGGGACGAGAGGACTTCGCCGGAGAACGCGTTGACTTCAACGATCTTCTTGCCGCGGACCTGCCAGATGGGGACGTAGACCTGCCGGACCGTGACCTCGATGTTCCGCCTGTCCGGTTTCAGCACCTTCTCCTCGTAGGAGATGGCATCCCCGCTCACCTGCTTGATCCGTATCCTCTGGGTCAGGTTCTCGGCCACTTCCGATGCAATCTTTTCCCGTGCCTCCTCCTGCGTGATGCGGGGAGAGACGACTTCCGCACCGGCCGGGACCGCGTCCTCGACGAGGGACTTTGCGTCCACCTCGAACTTCAGCCCGTTGATGGCATTGAGCCCGCCGTCCCCCTCGGCATCGAACGGGACGCGGTGTTCCTTGTATACCTGCTCCCCCGAACTCCTGTACGAATAGAACCAGAACGGCATGAACTTCAGGGCCACCGTCCCCTGCATCTTTGCAATCTGCACGGCAGCATCCTTCTTCACCCGGATGGGCAGGTGCGGGATGATGACACCGGACGCCTCCTCCTCTCCTTCCCCGGTTCCGCGTTCTGCAGGCGATGGAACGGACGGGGCAGTCCCCCCCCTCTCCCCTGCACCGATGGCCAGGGAAAACGGACGTGACAGTATCCCCGCGAGGGCAGCCTCGCCGTAGAGACGGACAAATTCATCCCGCCCCCAGACGGTGCACCCCTCTGCTCCGGCACCGGGATTGAGAGAAAAGAGCAGTTTCCTGTACGTGATCTCTTCCCCGCCGCTCATGAGCCGGAAGTTACCGTTCGCAAAATCAGCGATCTCATCCTCGTCATCGCTGCAGAGAACCATGATATAGTCGTTATCCCGGCTGGCAAGGTCATAAGGGTCTTTCAGCGTGTCAACCTCGTATCCTGCGGCCTCGAGAATTGTCTTTATGGCATTCCTCGCCTTTTCCCGAACCTTTTCGTCCATTAAACATACATTTCCCCCATCTTATAGAACAATTTTTCTATTCCGGGGACGAGATCGTAGCAAATGCATCTTCCCCTCAAGTTCGTGCATACCCGGATCGAGGAGTATGCCATGCAGGTGACATATGACCCCCGGGAAGGAGGGGGGCTCGTGGTATACAATCTCTCGTTCGTCCAAAACGGGGACCTCGATGCCGCAATCACCGTGATGAGGGATACGTTCAGGGCAGGGCTCTGCGTGAGCGGGCTTGTCCGGTTTGTCGGGGAAGGCGGAACTGCCGGAGAGACAAAGGTCCCGGCGGGACACACCGGAATCATCACGATATGCAGTTCCACCCTCGATGGTATCCTCCTCCGCAGGGGTATCCCGTCAAACCCCATCGGGGGCGGGGTTGTCGAGATAGAGGGGCGCATTCCCCGCCGGTTCATCCACCTCATCCTGTACGAGCACACAACGATCGACCCGCTCCAGGCTCTCCTTTCCCAGGAGATAACATCCGTTACCGGGATGATGCGCCGGGGAAGCGGAAACATCCTTGCCAACATCAGGCAGTGTCACATGGAGGCCGAAGGGCAGATCGGGGAGGTCATCGATGATCTTGCAGGGAGCAGTTTTTCACCCATCCTGGACGTTGGTCTGCCGAATACACCCGCACTCGGCGTCACTGTCGACCCCCAGTACATGGGCATCGTTGCACTGGGCGGGACGAACCCGATGGCTGCCATCAAGGAGAGGGGAATTGCGGTGACCACCCATGCCATCAAGGGACTGGTGGACGTCCGCGACCTGGAAGAGATACTGGATTACTGACCGATCTTTTTCACAAGCGAGGAGACGAGGTCGCGGTATGACAGGAAGAACCTGATGAAGCCCCTCGATTCCGAAAAGAGTGCAGTCCCCTCCTCGGTGCCGGTCACTATGACGACCATGGCCCGTTCCTCGTCGATGAGGAAAAATCCTCCCGTAAACCGTGTGTCCACGTCGAGGACGTCTTTGGGCAGAGGAGGGAGGAGACTCACCTCGATTCCCCGGCAGGCGAACTTTTCCGGGTTCCTCGTCGTGACCTTCACGGGGAGGGATGCTGCCTTCTCGCAGAGCACGGAACAAATATCCTCCGGCAAATCACCAAAGAGAACAGCATCGATCGAGACGGTTGCGTTTCGCAGCAGGTCCGCAAGGCGCGCCCGGATATTCTCTATCCCGTAGATGCTCCAGATGTAGTCCTGGTCTGCAGGTGCTTTCTGGTTTCGTTCCCTCCAGATCTTGGCAAGCATCTTCTTTGCCCGTACTGCGTCCGCGGAGACTGCATCGAGGAGGTGGTCGATGGCAGCATCGGGTGGGACGGCCTCGAAACGGCGCGGTGTGGCAAGCGAGACAGAGACCATGTTCTTCTGGATCAGTCTCCCGAGCACGGGGTAGACCGATGCGCGGGGGACACCGGCGACCTCGTGGATCCGTGTCGCGGTGGCGCCCGGTTCCTTCAGGAGACCGATGTATACCAGCGCCTCGTATTTCGTTAAGCCAAGGGACTTGAGTATCTCGGTGAGGGCAAGGTACGGGGACGGAGTCTCAGCCATTCCATAGCATTATATAGGGCCGGCTCTTAAATGTTGTTATAGCAATAACAACACGTGATATCCCATGAATCTGCGGCGTATTGTATTTCTGGCCGTTTTAATCAGTCTGTTGTGTGTCCCGGCCCTCGCGGGAGTCAAGTACCTCGCGGGAGAGCCGGACCTCTCTGCAGCAATTCAGGGCAGAAACGAGTTTTCCCCCGGAGAGGACGTCACACTCCGGGTAACAATCGAGAACCGGGGACTGGTGGATATGAAGTTCGTCCAGTCAGGGATCATCGAGAGGGAGGATCTCCCCAACACGGCAAAGCTCGTGAAAGCGACACTCGAGGCCGGAGACTCGCCGTTCATCATCAAGGCCGACCCACAGGTCGTCGGGGACATCCCGGGCGGGAAGTCTGCCACTGTCTCCTTCGCGGCAAAGATCCCTTCAGACGCTCCTTCAGGGAACTATACCCTCCCCCTGCATGTCCGGTACTCCTACCTGAAGACTGCGGAGCAGTATGGGCAGGATGCCATCTCCTACACCTACCGCGACGTTGAAGAGACGATCCCGCTCATGGTCCGGGTGCAGCCGAGGGCAATGCTCGAGGTGATTGCAATGAGTGGCGAGGCTCTCAACGCGGGAACGGAGGGGTACCTCTCCCTCTCGGTACGGAATAAGGGCTACGAGGATGCACGGGACACCGTGGTTTACCTCTCCCGTAACGGCAACAGCCCCATCGTCCCGACAGACAGCAACATCTACATCGGTGAATTCCCCGCGGGAAGCACCCGCGATGTCAGGTTCCGCGTGTCTGTATCGCGGCAGGCAAGCGAAGGCTCTTATCCTGTCGACATATTCTGCAAGTACACAAATAACGAGGGAGATACGGTAACCTCTGACACGGTTACCGTCGGCGTCCCGGTCAGCGGGAAGATATCGTTTGCTGTTGTCTCTCCCCCGGCCGAGGCCAGGGCCGGGGGAAAAACCGTGATAAAGGTTGTCTACGAGAACACCGGTTCGGCAACGGCCCGGGACGCCCAGGCCCGAATCAGTGCCGTGGATCCTTTTTCGAGCAACGATGACTCGGCCTACCTTGGCGACATCGCGCCGGGTGAGAGGGCGGTCGCCCTGTACGAGGTCAACGTGGACGCAGGGGCAGTCCTCAAGGAATACGGACTCGACTCGGAGATAAGGTACCGGGATGCCCTCGATAACAGCGTGATCTCGGACACGATGAAGGTCCGCGTAAAGGTTGTCAGTCCGGGGATCTCTCCGCTCGCAATTGCCGGGATATTCGTGCTCGTCGCGCTTGCAGCCGGTGCGGTCTATTATATACGGAAAAACCAAAAGAAAGGGTGATGGAAGACTGGAAGAAGTATGCAGGGTCCCCGGTGACCCGGAGCGTGGAGGATCTCAGACCCGTCCTCCGGAACCCCGCCTGTGACCTGGACGGCCCTGCCTACCTGATGTTCCGGGACATCGCACGGTCACCCGTCGACAGGGCATGGCTCTCGGAGAGACACCTGCGCTATGACGTAACCTGCATCCCTCCCCGGGATCTCTGCGGCGAGTTCGTCAAGACAAAGGGGCACTATCACCCGGACAACCCGTCCGGTATGGGGTATCCGGAGGTCTACCAGGTCCTCTCGGGGAGGGCCCATTTTCTCCTCCAGCGCCGCGATCTCGGGAGGATCGTCCTCGTTCCGGCAGGGGAGGGCGAGACAGTCCTTGTTCCGCCTGGGTACGGGCATGTCACCATCAACCCGGGAGAAGGCGACCTCGTGATGGCAAATATCGTCTCTTCCTGTTTTGAGAGCGACTACCGGTTCTACGAGGAGAATCGCGGAGCCGCGTACTACGAGCTCGTCTCGGGGGAACTCGAGAAGAACCCACGCTATCCTTCCGTTCCCCCGGCAGAGACGCGGCAACCGTACGAAATAACCCCCGGGCCATGGCGTGACGGCTCCCTCTACGGATACGTGGAGAGAAGGGACGAGATACTCTGTGCCCTCGTCTATCCCGAGAGGTACATGCACACCCTTTCCATCCTATAGGAGGCTTGGGGCAGGGCGGCGCTTGTGCTCGCTTGCCCTGACCATGGAGAGGACCCGGTCTTCGACGGGGTTTTGGCTGGTCCATCCGTTTTGTTCGAGTGATTTTAATGCGGCATCGATCTCGGGATAGCTCAGTCCAATCTCGGCCTCGTCGCTCTGGCCCTTCCACAGCCCTGCAGACGGCACCTTGCGGAGCACGCGTTCCGGGATGTTTTCCATCGTTGCTGCCAGTTCGTAGACCTCTGTCTTGTAGAGGTGGAGGATGGGCTGGACGTCCGCCGCGTTGTCCCCCCACTTCGTGCAATACCCGATCATGTACTCGGTCCTGTTCGATGTCCCACAGACGAGCATCCCCAGCCGGTTGGCATGGTAATAGAGAATTGCCATCCGGGTGCGGGCCATCAGGTTTCCAAGGAGCGTCCGGTCATCCTGAAACCCCGGAACCGACCGGTACGCAGAAAGGACGGGCTCGATGCTTATCGTCCGGAAATCCATGGAAAGCCTCTGGCACACCTCCCCGGCATCGGAGATATCGGAAGGTTCCGAAACGCCGCTGGGCATGATGAGACCGAGTACCCGCTCCGGCCCGACTGCCCTGCAGCACATGGTTGCGGCAACGGCTGAATCGATCCCGCCCGAGACCCCGATGACATAACCCCTGCTCCCGCTCTTCCAGTAAACATACCTGAGGAGCTGTTCGATCCTCCCGAGTGCACACCCTGCTTCCTCGTCCATTCGCCTCACAGGAGATCTCTCTGGGTGACCCTGATGAACTTTCGCAGCCCCCGGGGAAAACCCATTACGAGCAGTATGTCGCCTGCATGGACGGAGGTCTCCCCATCGGGGTAGATAATGGACTTTTCTTTTCCCTGGATCCCAAGAATGCGGACGGCACAACTCTTCTCGATCGAGGAGACCGTTGCGGGTATCCCGGTGGAGTACCGCCCCCGGACAATGACCTGCCCGTTCGGGAGCGAGAGGATGATGTACACGGTGTCCGCGAGGAGGACACCGGCGACGATCTGGCCGCCGATGCTCGGGAGGAGGGCGACGTAATCGGCACCTGCCCGTGCCAGCTTATCCACGGACGCAGCATCGTTTGCGCGGGCGAGGATCCGGGTCCGGGGGTTTAGGTTCCGGACCATGAGAGTGGTGAGGATGTTGCGGGAGTCATCGTTTAAGGCAACGATGCAGAAGTCCGCGTCCCGGATCCTCGCCTCGAGAAGGGTATCCTCGTCCTCGGCATTTCCGACCACGATATTGACGGGGTAGGGTTTCTGGTCAACCACCACGCACTCCATCCCAAGGGCCGTCAGTTCGCGGTATGCCGATCGCCCCACGTCGCCAAACCCGGTAACCACACCGAGAAATCTGGTCTCGCCGGGTGGGAGGAAGAGATCGGCAACCAGTTTCTCGACAGAGCTCATCCATGTCAGGAGGAAGAGCATTGTCGAGGTGTCTAGCACCTCGTCGGGACCGGGGAAAAAGGAAAACTGGCCCCTGCGCGAGATGAGAAGGCATTCCGCGCCGAACCGCGGGGAGAGTTCCAGTTCACCCAGCCGGTGCCCTGCTGCCGGAGATCCCGCAAGAACCGGGATGTTGATGATGCGGAGGGGGTCTCCCGCCCGGGGTGTCACCCGGATGCCGTTTTCATCGACAACGGTCTCTTCAACCAGCGTATCGACATGCGAGGTGAGTGCCACGTGCCGGGCGAGGATCTGGCCGGTCACGTGCTTGGGTGAAAGCACGCTATCCGCCCCCGCGTACCGCAGGTAACGCTCAAAAGAGAGCTTGTCAACGACCGCGATGATCCGTGCTTTTGTCATTGCCCTCATCCCGATGATGATGCTTGCCGTGGTCTGCTCCTCCTCGCATACCACAACATGCCGGGCCTTTTCCACCCATGCACCTTCCCATGTTTCATTGTCGTGGTAACTGCCCCAGATCACGTAAACGCGCTTTCCAAAGAGGTCCGAGAGCATAAAGGCTGTCTCCTTCTGGTCCACGATGATCACGACCGGGAGCTCCGAGATGAGCAGGCTTTCGACGAGCGCCTTCGTGATGGGGTTATGACCGACGATGACGACGTGTCCCGAGATTTCATGGGAGATACGCTGCGGGGGCGAGGGCTGGAGGTGGGACCCGATGGTGGGGATGAGGAGGAGGGGGATGACCATGAAGATCTGGATGATCCCCGAGACCATCATGAGGATCACGATCAGGACAGTGTACTGGTTTGTGAAGGGGAGGAGATCCCCGTAGCCTACCGTCGTGATCGTCTCGAGAACAAAGAGGAGTGATGCCGGCCACGTGATGGGTTTTCCCTCGAGCAGGGGGTAGGCATAGTGGAAGAGCAGGGTGTATAAAGCGATCTGGGCCCCGAAAATGAGGAAGTAGATGATGGCTTTCACCCTCCGGGACCCGTGGAGGAGCCTCCACAGGGTTACTTTCCGGTCACGCACCATGGCTCACCTCGTCGAGTATCCCGCAGCTCCGGCAGGTCGTCCCGCAGGGCTCCCCGCACCGGGAACACACATGCAGCTCCCCCGTCCGGCCTGCACCGAGTTCTGCCAGTTCCCTGCCGAGGTTCACGAGGGCGAACCGGGCAGACGGGTGGTTCCACGCATATGCATTGAGCATCTGCCGCACCTCTGCACGCATCGCGTTCTGCGAATAGGGGCATCGCCCCGTGTCCACCGTTCCGCACCGGAGGAAGGAGTAGAGTGCAACCTCGCGTTCCGGGATTGAAAGGAAAGGCTTGATCCGCGGGACCATTCCGGGTACGGGGTGCGTTCCCCTGAGAAGACGTGCGGTATCCCCCCGCAGCACGTTCATGAGGACAGTCTGGGCCTCGTCGTCGAGGTTGAAGCCAAAGGCAAGTTTCGTTGCCCCCGCGTCCCTTGCAGCGGCATTGAGCAGGTGCCTCCGGAGAACACCGCAGTACGTGCAGGAGAGTGCACCGCCCTTCCTCTCCACGATCTCGTCGACCGTTATCCCGTAAGCCTCCCGGAACGAAACGGTCATGTGCGGGATATCCAGTTCACGGGCCCTGGCCCCGGCACGGGACGGGTCCCGGTACCCAGGGATCCCCTCGTCCACCGTGATGGCAACGAGCGATACGTCTTTCCGGCGCGAGAGGAGCGAATGGAGGAAAAAGAGGAGTGCTCCCGAGTCCTTTCCGCCCGAGAACGCCACGGCGATCGTATCACCCCGCGAGACCCACCTGTTTTCCCGGATTGTTCTCTTTGCCTTTGCCTCGAAGTCCGCAAAGAAGTGTTCCCGGCAGAGGTGGAGACCTGAATAACGCTGAAATAGAACAGCAGGACGCCTGCATTTGTCGCAGCGCATAGAGGTTATCAGATCAACCTTTATCATCAGCATAGATAAATTGTGTAGCAGACATGGCCATTTCTGCCGAGACGATACGGCAGCTCCATCCCTACGAGACCCGGATTCTGCACACCCTGGAACGGCTGATGGGTTCCCATTCATGGGTTCCCCTCGACCTCATCAGGAAAAGGGCGGGCTTTTCCGAATCGGAGACGCTGTTCCGCCTGGGCACCCTCATGGAGAAGGGGATGGTCCGGTATGACGTGGTGCCTTACGAAGGGTACAGCCTGACATTCCTGGGTGCCGATACCCTCGCGCTCCTTTCCCTGTCCCGCCAGGATACCCTCTCTGCACTCGGCCCCCTCGTCGGGGAGGGCAAGGAATCGGTCGTATACGAGGGGCTGGGCCTTGGCCGCGTGGCAGTCAAGTGCCACCACGTGGGTCAGCGGTCGTTCCAGTCGGTGCGGCTCTCGCGGGAGTACATTGCTGAAAAGACGCACTGCCCATGGATCTTTGCATCGAGGGCATCCGCAGAGAGGGAATACGAGGCTCTCAAAAGGCTGCATCCCGGAGCCAGGGTCCCTCTGCCCGTTGGCCGGAACCGCAACGTCATCGTGATGGAGTTCATCGAAGGGACGACGCTCAACCGGACGAGACCGGCAGACCCTGCCGGCGTCCTGGCTGCCATCCTCGAGCAGGTCGCGATCGCGTACTCGCTCGGCGTGATCCATGCCGACCTTTCCGAGTTCAACGTGATGCTCGACAGGAAGGGAGTCGTCCTCATCGACTGGCCCCAGTGGGTCACGCCCGACCACCCCAATGCCGGGCAGATACTTGCCCGTGACGTGGAGAATATTCTCCGTTACTTTAACCGCAAGTTCGGTATCGTGGCAGACAGCACCGAGGAGATCGCGAGGGTGACGGGATGAAGGTCTTTGGAATCGACGTGATCACGGGATCGGTGCGGTCGCGGTCACGGCGGCCACGGTATGCCCTTGTGATCCTCTCCGGGACAAAGATAACAGAGGAGACGGAGGTCACGGGATTCCGCCTCCTCCGGAGGCTTGCAGAGGAAAAGCCCGATATCCTTGCCGTCGACAGCCTGCAGGAAGTCGCGCAGGACACGCACGATCTCTACGCGTTCCTCCAGATGCTCCCCCCCTCCGTCCGGCTCGTCCAGGTGACGGGGGGCGAGAAGAAGGAGACGCTCGGGAAGGTCGCCAGCCGCTACAATATCAGCTTCAACAGGTTCGACCCGTTCGACGAGGCCCGGACGATCGCCCGGGTTGCATCACTCGGAGCCGGGTCGGAAGTCATTGCGTTTGAGAACGAGAGCGAGATCGTTGTCAGCAGGCACAGGTCCCCGGGCAAGGGCGGGTGGAGCCAGAACCGGTACTGCAGGAAGATCCACGGGGCTGTCCTCCAGAAAGCCAGGGAGATCGAGATGGCACTCCTCGCTGCGGGCGTGAAATACGAGAAGAGGGAGACCAGGGCATTTGGAGGCTGCAGCAGGGTCTCTTTCTCGGTCCAGGCACAAAGAGAGGAGATCCCGGTCTCGGCGTACCGCGGTGCAGACGTCCAGGTCAGGATCCACGGCAAAAGGCTCGACCGGATCCGGTTCCGCCCCCTCACCGGGAAGCCGCGGTACCTCATCGTGGGGATCGATCCGGGCACGACCACGGCTGTGGCAGCGCTCGATCTCGACGGGAACCTCATGCACATGGAGAGTTCCCGCCAGTTGTCCATGGCCGGGGTGATCGAGACCCTGTACCGGGTCGGAAAACCCCTCATTATTGCCTCTGACGTCCACGAGATGCCCTATTCCGTGGAGAAGATCCGGCGTGCCTTCAACGGCGTCGCCTACACGCCGAAGGCTGACATGAGCGTCGAGGCCAAGCATGCACTCACGCAGGACTATGATCCCCGGAACGACCACGAGAGGGATGCCCTTGCCGCGGCCATCGACGCGTACCGGGCGTACAGGAACAAGTTCCAGAACCTTGTCAGGAGGATCCCGCCGGGCTATGACATCGACGAGGTGAGGGCCGGCATCGTCCGGGGACAGTCCCTCGAACAGGTCATCGGGGAGATGACCGAGAAGGCAACCCCCGCCGGGGAGGAAGAGGCGCCTGACGTCAGGATCGATGCTGCACGGGACGAGAAGGTACGCGTCCTCGACGGGACGATAAAGAGGCTCCGGGCACTCGTTGCCGAGCTCCAGGAGGAGATCCACAGGAAGGACGAGCGGATCGCAAGGCTTGAGACCCGCTTAAAGAAGGTGAGGTCCCGCCAGGACCAGCGGATACGGTCTGATGCCGAGATCACGAAGAGGGATGTCATCATCGCGAACCTGCGAAAACGTCTCCGCAGCGAGGAGAAAACGACAAAGCAGCTCCGCAAGAGGATCATGAAGATGCGGGAGTTCGACGAGGCACTCCTCTCGGGAGAGACAGTCCCCCTGAAGATCCTCTCTGCCCTCACGAAGGAAGGGGTCAGGGCACTCTCCGCGGAGATGGGAATCCGCGAGGGAGATGTCCTCTACATCAACAGGATAGAGGGTTTCGGGAAGGTGGCCCTCCGGGAACTGGCAGAAGCCCGGATCGGGGCGCTCCTCGTCGATGAAAACCAGAACGAGTCTGCATTCCACGAGATCGAGGAATTTTTCCGGGAGTCCGGGATAGCCGTCCTCTCGACACGCGCCGTTCGCGCCGTCGTGAAAGGGAACCGGGGGGCTGCGGACCCGGCCGAGTTCCGGTCGGCGATGCGCGAGTGGAAGGAGTCGCAGGAGAGGTACGAACGGGAGAAGAAGGGACAGCTCGTCCTGCAGATATTCGAGGAATACCGGACGGAGCGGGGCAGGGAGATGAGGAAAGTTGGATGAACGCGCGTTAAAACGTGTTGTTGCCTCGGTGGTCGGGAAGGATGCGGTCCTCGACGACTGCGCAGTCCTTGCCCTCGGGGACACGTTCCTGGTCGCGACGACCGATATGCTCCACGAGAGCACGGATTTCCCGGAATGGATGACGGACAGGGAGATCGGGTGGATGAGTGCTGCAGTCACGCTCTCTGACATCGCAGCAATGGGTGCCCGCCCTTCCCTCGTCCTCCTCGCCGCCGGGCTCGACTCCCCTTCCCGCCTCGAAGAGATCCTCACCGGGGCCCGGGATTGCTGCTGCACCTGCGGTGCGACGCTCGCGGGGGGCGATCTCGACGCTCACAGGGAACTGACGCTCGTCAGCTCGGGCATCGGGTTTGCAGATCGTCCTGTCCGGAGGTCAGGTGCCCGGCCCGGTGACCTGGTGGGAATCGTCGGGATTCCCGGGCGGGCACAGGCGGCGCTCGAGGGGTACAGCAGGTTCCGGGAATACCTGAGCACCCCGAAGCCCCGGATCGGGGAAGGTCTCGCCCTTGCCGCTGCAGGCGCCTCGTCCATGATGGATATAAGTGACGGGCTGCTTGCCTCCCTCGAAGACATGCGGCAGGCGAGCGGGCTAGGATATGCAATCGAGTCGGAAAAGATACCCGGGGTACCGGGAGTCCCGGACGATGTTGCGCTCCGGTTCGCACTCCTTGGCGGAGGGGACTATGGACTCCTCTTCACCATCCCGCCGGGAAAGAGTATCCCCGACATGCCCGAGATTTTTGTCATCGGGCGCGTCATTGAAAAATCCCAAATCATCGTTGACGGCAGGCCCGTGGAAGGGACAGGGTACCAGCACCACTGGGACTAAATTCAGATCCCGTCCGGGACGTAGGACGGCCACATGATCCGGATGGCTTCGAACTTCCCGTATTGTGCGTCCATGTTCTTCGGATCCAGTTCAAGGGCACGATCGAAGGACTTGATCGCGTCCTGGATCCTGCCGGTTTTCACGAGGGCATATCCCCTGTTGGACCAGGTCAGGGAGTTGGCAGGGTCTTTCTTCAGGAGCTTGTCGTAAACGGCAAGGGCCTTTTCATACTGGCCGGACCTGTAGTATGCGACACCGAGGAAGATGAGGGATTCATCGGCATCAGGCATTGTTTTCTGGAGAACATCGAAGGTCCTGATCGCTCCAAGGTAGTCACCGGAAGCGATCTGGATCTTGCCCCTTGCCACGAGCGCTTCGTAATTGGAAGGATCTTTTTCGAGGATTCGGGAAAGGGCGAGCTGGGCCTCACCCATGCGGTTCAGGATGACGAGTGCGGTGGCTTTCCGGAGGAGGAGCGTTGTATTCCATGAATCTGTCTTCAGCTGACGGTCCGTTATCCAGACTGCCTCCTCCCCCCTCCCGAGGGCCCTGAGCGCATAGACCTTGTACTGCCAGGCTGTCATGCTCTCCGGGTCGAGTTCGAGGACCCGGTCGAGGGCCGACAAGGCCTCTTCATTGTTCTTTGCCATATAGAGGGCTATTCCCTTGTTCAGCCAGATGTCCGATGCATTCGGGTTGAGCGTGAGGGCCTTGTCGAAGTAGGGGATGGCTTTCTGGAACTCTCCCTTCTGGAGGAGAGCCATGCCCCCTGTTGACCATGCTAACGAATCCTTGGGATTCAGTCTTGTTGCCCTGTTGGCATCATCAAGGGCCTCGGTGAACCGGCCGAGCCTGTAATCGGCAAGGGCCCTATACGACCAGGCAGTGGCAAGGTCAGGCTGAAGGGTGGTAGCACGATCGAGATCACCGAGTGCGTCTTCTCCTTTTCCAAGGTTGAGGAGTGCAAAACCCCTGTTGGTATATGCGGCAGGGTTCCCGGGATCGATTGCGATTGCCTGGGAGTATGCAGAGACGGCATCCCCGAACATCCCCAGGGAATTGTAGGAAAAGCCCCTGTTGTTCCATGCAACTGCATTGTTTGGTTCAAGACTGATTGCAGTGCCGGATGCATCGAGCGATTCGTTGAAGCGACCGAGGTTATTCAGGAGGAAGCTTTTGTGGACCCAGTACGTGGCATTGCCGGGTTCCAGGACCAGTATCCTGTCGATGGTGGACAGTGCCTCCTCCGTCCGCCCCAGTGCGGCAAGCACCTGGGCTTTTTTCGAGAGCACGGAGGTGCTGTCGGGGTCGATCCCGAGAGCCTGGTCATACGACGAGAGGGCCTCCCCGTTTCTCCCGAACCGGGAGAGGAGGTCTCCCCGGGCAACAGCGGCACTTGCAAGAGCGGGATCCATTGCAAGCGCCTGGTCGTAGGCACGGAGGGCTTCGCCCCACAACTGGAGTGCGACGAGGGTGTCACCGAGGTTCTTTGCTGCCGGTGCGTAGGATTCGTTTGTCCGGAGGGCTACAAGGAAAAACCTCCGGGCTTCAGGATATTTTCCCATGCGGGAATAGGCAATTCCGATACCGTTCCATGCGGTCGTCATATTAATATCGAGGGCGATCGCCCTGTCGTACGCCCGGGCTGCATCGTAGTTTTGGTCCATCGCGAGCAGGACATCGCCGAGGGCCACCCACCGGGGGGCAGAAGACGGGTCGAGTGCGAGTGACCGGTTCAATGACTCGAAAGCTTCGTTTTCCCTGCCCATGCGGTGCAGGGCTTTTCCGCGGCCTTCCCAGGCTTCAACATTTTCCCCGTTGATCGCGATTGCCCTGTCGAACAGCACAAGCGACTGCTCGAGGTTCCCCTGCTCCAGGAGCCTGGCCCCCTCCCTGGCGAGATCGGCATCCGGGTAAGAGACGCAAGCCGCAAGAAAAGGGACGAGGACGACCAGGACGGCGAGCAGCCAGGGAACTTTCTGCATCCATACACCATCGACTGCGCACCACTTAATGCATGCGGAAACACAGGGTTTGAGGGGTTATCCGGAGAGTTGGATCGTGGGAAAGGCGAAGAAAAAGAGAGATGGATGGATCAGGGAATCTCACCCGATTCAATACCGGCGTACGCCTGACCCGTAGCTCATCGTCTTTTCGAAGGACTGGATGGTGCCTGAAGCGGTCGTCTTCTCGGATCCCATGATATCCATGGACTTGTTCAGGGAGTCTCCCCGTGCACTCTGCAGGTGCATGCGGTAATATGCAGATGCCGTTCCCTGGCCCGCAAGGCTGATACTGTAGTCCATGGCGACCGGGACATCAGCTTTTGCTGCAACGTGCCTCTCGCTCGCAATCGTCGTCATGGAGACTGATGTCCCGGAGAATGAACTTCCCATCTCGACGATGTTGCAGTATGCAGGGATCGTGTCACCTGAAGACGCTCCAAACGGACACAGGATCCTGTCCGACGCCGGAGAACCCATGCTGGCACCGTCGAGGGCAAGGCTCTCGCTCGAGATAACGCTGCCGTACGCATCATTGAAACTGACGAAATCCAGCTGCCTCACTGACTTGAAATTATTCTGGTTCACAACCTGGTTGCCCGTGTCGAGGTCTGCCACCTTGTTGTATTCGACGTACCCGTTGTTCGCGTTCGTGGACTCGGAATACGACATGGTGGCCTGGCGCTCTGATGCGCTCAGGTACGTGTTGTCATCGAGAGCCCCGCTCGACTGCTGCCAGACGATGGAGGCTTCGTTCGAGAAAGTACCATACACGACAACGGAGGTCTCCGTGTGGATGGACTGCGTCTCGAACGTCGCGTTCATGGGGTCGTCTGCACTCGCATATCCCAGCAGGAAAAATGCCAGGAGAAGAACGAAGAGTCCTTTTTTTTCCATGGATAAACACCTTGTTTCTCTGTATCGCGGAAATTGTTAAAGATTATTGACATCTACTCCGATATTAACTTCTAAGTTTTTCATAGGGTGGGAAAAGGTATATTGTCGTTCAGGACCTGCCTGAACTCCAGTGGTATTCGATAAAATATTTCATGATCGTTCCCGATGCAGTGGTCTGCTGGGAGAAGGAGACCGATTTCGATGCTCCCTGCATCGTTCCCCGCATGAACGATGTGGCAGTCCCGATACCGGCGATGTCTGCGCTGTAACTCGTTGTCACCGGTTTGAGAACACCCGAACCGACAAAGCGGTCCCCTGCAATCGTTGTCATGGAAACAGATTTCCCGGAAAACGAACTGCCTGCTTCAAAAACATTGCAAAAATTACCTGCGTATGCTGCCGAAACGGTACTGACCGCGAGCAGGAGCAACAGCAATGCACCAGTTACTATGTATTTCATTATCCCTCCTCCTTACATCACGTATGTGTATTTTTTGACTAGTATTTCCTTCACACTGCATTTAAATTTTTTCCACTTCCTGGTTGGATAATGAGCTCACATCACAATATTAACGTGGTGCCCGAATGATTTCGGGATATTACACCTGAGATAACAAAGAAGGAAAAAGAAAATTTAACCTTTTAATCAGGGAAAGCGAAAGGCGTCATCGAGCGTCTTTGCAGAGGAAGGTTTCCAGACAGGAAGTGTGAAGACATCCTCAAAAGTTTTTCCCGAGGACGGCATAATGGTTGGAGCCTTGAACACGTCATCGAAGGAGCTTCCCGAGGACGGTGTAATGGTCGGAGCCTTGAACACGTCATCGAATGTTTTTCCCGAGGATGGTGTAATGGTCGGAGCCTTGAACACGTCATCGAAGGAGCTTCCCGAGGACGGTGTAATGGTCGGAGCCTTGAACACGTCATCGAATGTTTTTCCCGAGGACGGTGTAATATTTGGTGCCGTGAACACATCGTCATATGTTTCTCCGGACGAGGGAGTCAGGTTCTCTAATAAGGCTGAAACGCTGTAGCCCGTCAGAACGACCAGACTGATGAAAAGTACAAGAAATGCAATTTTTCTCATGGTGAACCTCTTGTTTTTATTTCTGCATTTTGTCATGCGTCTATTATAGTCTTTCCCCCTGACAGTCATGCAGCCGTGTCCCTGTATGAGTGGTTCTGGTAATACCTTTCAGGAACCGGTTTAAGCGTGAGGGAGGAAAAGCGGGAGTATGCCTCACTCTCTGTCTGTTTTGATGACCTTGAAATCAATTTCTCTAAAGAGTAATCACCTTTCAGCTCTCAATTTTCAGTTTTTGGTTCCTGCAAGCAGCACGAGCAGGATTCCAAAAGCACGGAGCAATAATTCAGGTGTTCATAAAAGATCCACAAGCCGGGTGTATTCTCTTCTTTTGAAGAGTTCTTACCGTGTTTTCCAGAATTATCCGGATATTCCGGGGAAGAGACAGATGGAAAAGAACAGAAAGATAAAAAAAATGGGAGGGGAGTTTTTCTCCCCCCTTTTTCAGGTCGCTCTACTGAAGATTTCAGTAGCGGCGGACACCGGACTGGTAGTTGATCGCCTTGCTGAAGCTGGTGATCATACCAGATGCGGTGGTCTTCTCGGAAGCGACGATGTCGAGCGACTTGTTAGCGGAGTCGTCTCCACGGGCCTCCTGGAAGTGTGCACGGTAGTAGGCGGCTGCAGTGCCCTGTCCGCTCAGGCCGACGCTGTAGTCAACGACGACCGGGACATCAGCGGACTTGGCGACGTGCCTCTCGTCAGCGACCGTTGTCATGGAGACTGCGGTGCCGGAGAAGGTGCTGCCGACCTCGATGATGTTACAGAATGCCGGGAAGTCAGCTGAGGATGCACCGAACGGGCACAGGAACTTGTCAGCCGTGGTGGTGTTCATTCCTGCACCGTCGAGCGTGAGCGACTCGGCAGTTGCTACCTGGCCGTATGCATCGTCATAGGACACGTAGTCGAGCTGCTTGGTGGTCTTGTAGTTGTAGGTGTTGACTACCTTGTTTGCAGTGTCAAGAGCATTTCCAGCGTTGAACTCGGCATACCCGTTGTTGCCCTGGACGGACTGGGTGTATGCCATCGTGTACTGGACCTCACCATCGTCGAGGGATGCTCCAGTGATATCCTGGTCGCTCATTGTCCACACGATGCTCTCTGCGTTGGTGAGTGCGCCAGAGACGACCACTGCAGTGCTCGTGGTGACTCCCTGAGTCTCGTATGTCTGGTTGACCGGTCTGTCTGCCATTGCCATGCCTACGGCGAGGAAGGCAAGGGCAAGGACCGCAATTGCGAATTTCTTCATTATGTTCCTCCTACATTTTATGCTGATACTCTCAGCATCAACCAGACATTTTGATCCCGGTTACATAAGAACTTTTCTCTCTTTTTCCCACCAATCGGGGTGTTTTTCAGAATAGGAAACACCTGATTTCCCCGATTCCTGATATTGCCCGCCGTACAGGGTCGCAGGAGTATCGTCCGTTCCCGGGGGACCGGGGGAAGGGAAACGATTGCCGCCATTATAACGGAGAAAAAGCAGGAATTGCATGGATTGGGGGACATTTCCATGACCTCACTTCCTTGCCACCGTGACGTATCCCGTGTGGCACACGCGGGTTGAGGGACGCGTCCCCCTCGGGCCCCTCGCGATCTCCCTCCCGATGCACTCGTGTGCCGTCACTTCCGGAAAAAGTCCGCTCGCCGTATCCATGACGGTGAACAACTGCTCGAGGAACGGTGTATAACAGGCGAGGAATCCGCCCGGGACAAGGAGTGACCACGCGTGGCGGATGATGTCAGGCGAGACGTGGAGGTCGAGGTGCACGACGTCGTAGGTGCCGGAAGCGTCGGCTACGTCACCGCAGACGACCTGCACGTTGGAGAGTTTCGCATCGGCAACGTTCTTTTCGGCCTGTCGGGCAAACTCGGGACGGATTTCGTACGTCACGACTTTCCCGGCAACTCCCCCGAAGTAAATGGCGGCGATCCCACTCCCGGTCCCGGCATCGAGGACGCGGTCATTCCTGTTCATCCCGGTGCAGGCGATGACAAGGCCGATGTCCTTCGGGAGCATGGGTGCCCCGCTCCTGCTCGCACGGGCAAAGAAGTCAGGAGCCCGGGGAACGAGGACGCGGAACTCCTCGCCGGTGTGCGTCCGCACAATGTCACCCGGGGATGCCGTGAGGAGTGCATCGAGGTCGAGGACGCCCCTGTCGGTGGAAAAGGAACCGGTCCCGGCCCGGACAAAGAACGTCCGCCCCCTGCCGGCAAGGAGGACGCGGTCGCCCGAATCAAACATGTTCCGACAGCTGGATGATGGCGGCAGCGATGTCCCCGCCGGTACGGATGAGTGCATCCCGCGCCGCCTCGGGGCTGACACCGGCCTGCTCGGCGACCATCCTGACGTCTTCGTCAGGGATTTGGGGTGCTGCCGGTTCAAAGTGCGGGTTGCCCGTGATCTGGTAGGTGGTTATGCCCTGCATGGTCATGACGGCAACTTCCGCAGAGTCAAAGACATAATCACCCCTGCCGGTGGAGATGACGATTTTCCGCACGTCCTCTATCGGCTCGACCTGCATCCCCAGCTGTTTCATCATCTGCTTCATCTTTCTCGGGTTGATATTTCCCGGCATCATGCGTCTTTGCACCCTGGCGTACTTTTACCGCTACACCGTAATTAAACACCAGCATCTCTGCCCCCGAGAGGACCGCCGTGCCCGTGGCACAGAGCGCGTCATCGCCGGTGACAACCATGACCTCGTCGCCTGCCCGGATCTCCGGGTCTGCCGAGACGACATGCCTGCAGAAGACGTTCTTCCCGTCACGGGCAAAATCCGCAACATCGGGGAGTATGCCGACCCTGTATGCAGGGGGCGGGATGACCTCCATGAGCCGGCGGGCACCGGCAATCCCGAGCGTCAGGCGCCCATCGGAGGCCCGGACTGTCGCAAGCCTCTGCCCCGACACCGGATCGAGGACCTGGCGGACACGCCCCGTCCGGGAGTAAACAAACGTGCAGCCATCCGGAAAGAGGCCGCGTCCCGCTCCTCTCCCGAACTGGTAGTCAGCAATGACCCTGACGCGGGCGAGCGAACTGCTCTCCGATGAGCTGGTTGACCCGTTCGACAAACGTATCCTCCGATTCCCGTGGTATGTACGCTCCGGCGGCAATCCGGTGCCCTCCCCCCGCGCCTCCGACCTCGGCTGATGCGATCGTCAGTGCCTGCTGGAGGTCTATCCCGCGCGACACGACCCTCTCGGTGGTACGCATGGATACCTTCGTAAGGGACGTGTCCTCGGGCTGCACGACCATGACGAGGATGGGCTTGTCCATGTTCAGGCGGGAGAGCGCCATCCCCGCCCCGATCCCCACGATGGTGTCGGGGTACCGGTCACCGACGTGGATGTACTGGATATGGGAAAGTTCCCGGACGCCGGTATCGAGGATGTACTCGAGGAGCTCCCTGATAACGGCGCGGTGGTTGGAGAGCATGTGCTCGGCCTCCCGGAACGCCTCCCCCCGGTCCCCCCTGCAGATCGCGCCACCGACACGCGGCCTCGTCCACCTCCCGCACGCATTGAGAAGTGTTGCAAACTCCTGGGCGTTCCGGAGCGGGGTCCGTTCCGCCTCCCCCGGGAAGAGGTAGCTCTCGCAGAACAGCCTGTCGGTCGACTCACCGCAGGCAATCAGCTGCTGGGCGAGGGAGCTTGTGACCAGCCTCTTTTCATCGGGGGAAAATTCCTCCCACACCCGCCACCGTTTCTCCGGGGTCTGGAGTTCAATTCCGAGGCGCTGGAGGAAGCGGAGGGCCCCGCTCGCGTTGTTGGAGATTCCCGGGATGTAGGGGTCGTCGTTGTAGGCGAGGCAGACGTGGAGCGGGCGGGTCGAGATGCCGTAGCAGTTTAAGTCCCGCGGGACGATCTCGATCCACCCTGCCTCTGCCCCTTCGATCGCGATCTCGCGGGCAGGCCCGGTAAGCCCGCAGTCTTCCCTCGCCATCATGTCCCCGACGTTGCCGACGACGGCAAGGCGCGAGAGGTCGGCGTTCCCGCTGTCCATCTCGCGGGCCACCATGTACGCAACACCCGCCGCACTCATCTTGCCATGCCCGGAAAGCAGGCTGTTTGCCTGCAGGTAATCCCTCCCGCAGGGCTGGCTGACGTGGTGGTCGATGATCACCACCTCCTCCCGGGATAGCCCGCGTTCCAAAAGGAGGTTCTGCTGGCCGGCACCCAGGTCGCAGAAGACCTTGAGGCTGTCGTCTTCGGGCACCTGCTTCATCGTCAGGGGTTCGAGCTGCCGCACGAAAACGGACTTGTGGGGGACCTCTGCACGCGATAATGCCTGGGCGAGGATGGATTCGCCCGCGATCCCGTCTGCATCGATGTGCGAGATGACAGTCACTTCGTGGTGCGAGAGGATCACCCTGGCGACCTCGCGTGCGTCATCCCGAAGGCTCATTGGAATAGTACTGCACGATGGAGGAGAAAAGGGTGACCATCCCCCATGGGAGAATGTGCCCTTTGAGTCCGTCCTTTTCCCGGGCAGGAACACCCCCGGGGGCAGGCCCGCGCCCGCCTCCAGACTGCGGGGTATGGGGCAGAGACCTTCATTATCCCCGGAAGAGTTACCACTTACACGGGAATGCAGGGAAACGACAGGAGGGGCTGCATGGTCCGGCCGGAATGCCGCGAGTTCATGGAGACGGGGATCGTGTCCCCGGAGAGGATGCGGGCAATCGATGCAAACGCCCGTGCACTCGGCGTCTCATCTCTCCAGCTGATGGAGGCTGCGGGGTATGCACTGGCCGGTTTTGTCAGGTCGCTGGGACGCGGCCCGTTCCTCTTTCTCTGCGGGAAGGGCAACAACGGGGGTGACGGGCTTGTTGCCGCACGCCACCTCCAGGACGAAGACGTCACAGTCCTCTTCCTCGACGGGGAGGGCCGGAGCGCGGAGTGTGCATACCAGCTCCGGTCCCTTGCGCACTGCCCGGTCCGGTGCATCCCGGTCCGCTGCCCCGGGGACGCCACGGCAGAAAAGAGGATCTTTGAAGAGGCGGGGTGCATCGTGGACGCACTCCTCGGCACGGGGAGCCGGGGTGAGCCTAGGGAACCCGTCCGGACACTCGCCGGGCTCGCATCGCTCTCCCCTGCCGTGAAGGTATCTGCAGACGTCCCGACGCCGGGATTTGTCCCGGACCGTATCCTTGCCTTCCACAGGCCGAAAGTGGAAGGATCCGTCGTGGCGTCCATTGGAATCCCCCTTGCGGCAGAGATTACCGTCGGGCCGGGAGATCTCACACTCGTCAGGAAGAAAGATCCCTCTGCACACAAAGGGGCAGGGGGAGAGGTACTCGTCGTCGGTGGAGGGCCGTACCAGGGTGCACCGTACCTCGCGGGGCTTGGTGCCCTCCGGGCCGGTGCAGACATCGTGAGGATCGCCTCCCCCGTCTTCGAACCCGTTCCGGACCTCATCTACGAGCGGCTCGAGGGAAAGGTGATTGCAGGGGAGCACCTCGAAAGGCTCCGGGAACTGGCGCGGACCGCCGATGTTGTTGTCATGGGAAACGGCCTTGGAGACCGGAGCCACCATGTCATGGTCGATCTTGCGAAGGAGTGCCCAAAGGCTGTCGTGGACGCAGACGCCCTGCGGCGTCCACTTCCCCGCGCGGCCGACACCATCTACACGCCCCATGCCGGCGAGTTCCGGAGGGCATTCTCCCGCGAACCCCCCGACGACATCATCGGGAGGGCAAGAGCCGTGAAGGAGGCAGCAGGGGAGGGCACTGTCCTTCTCAAGGGGCGGGTGGATATTATCTCCGACGGTGCAAGGGTCAGGTTCAACCGCACCGGATCCCCGATCATGACAGTCGGTGGGACAGGTGACATCCTTGCGGGTGTTGCGGGCGCGCTCTTCTGCCAGCTGCCCGCGTTCGAGGCCGCCTGCATCGCGGCGTACGTGAACGGCAGGGCGGGAATGGCTGTCGAAGAAGCAATCGGCGGCGGCATGCTCCCGACCGACCTCCTCGACCGCATCCCGCTCGAACTCTACAGGAAAGAGGAGACCGAATGAGAGAATTTTCGCATATCGAGGACGACCGTGCCCGGATGGTGGACATCAGCGGCAAGGGCGAGGTGTACCGCGAGGCCGTTGCCTCCGGGAGGATCGTCCTCCGGGAAGAGACGCTCCGTGCCATCCGCGAAGGGACGGTTGTGAAGGGGAACGTGCTTGCGACCGCCCGCGTGGCGGCAACGCTGGCCGTGAAGGGGACT
The DNA here is from genome assembly GCA_030019395.1 of Methanolinea sp. Classification (GTDB taxonomy): domain Archaea; phylum Halobacteriota; class Methanomicrobia; order Methanomicrobiales; family Methanospirillaceae; genus Methanolinea_A. The sequence goes on from JASEES010000005.1 coordinate 64,095, forward strand.
CCCGCCCTCATTCCCATGTGCCACCCCATCCCGGTCAGCAGCATCGAGGTGGATTTCCATGACCGCGGGGACTCGATAGAGGCATGCGTCCGCGTGCGTTCGCTCGGGCGGACGGGCGTGGAAATGGAAGCGCTCACGGGTGTCTCGGTTGCTCTCCTGACAATATGGGACATGGTCAAGTCGGCGGAAAAGGACAGCCGGGGCCAGTATCCGGTGACATGTATCACCGGTATCAGGGTGCTCGAAAAGAGGAAAGGCGAACCCATCGGGGAAGAGTGACCGGAAAGGGCACTCTCCATTCCTGCAACCGCGCACTTTAAGTGCGTCCCTGCCGATTCATATAGGTCTTACGGGATGCGTCCCGTCAAGGAATGTGGCCCGGTCTTCCGGGCTGAACCTGAAAGGTGTAAAAATGGCACGATCAATGTATGCCTACGTCAGAGAGGCATGGAAGCGACCCGCACAAACAGGTGTCGACGAGCTCCTCTGGGAGAGGATGCAGGTATGGCGCCGCGAGGGCAGCGTGGTCCGCATCGACCGCCCGACGCGCATCGACCGGGCCCGGAACCTCGGCTACAAGGCCAAGCAGGGTATCGTGATGGTCAGGGTCAAGGTCCGCCGCGGTGGCAGGCGCAAGTCCCGGTACGTCCGGGCCCGGCGCTCCATACGAATGGGCGTCAACAGGATCACCCCTGCAAAGAGCCTGCAGAGGATGGCCGAGGAGCGTGCATCCCGCAGGTACCCGAACATGGAAGCACTCAACTCCTACTGGGTCGGGCAGGACGGCAGGTACAAGTGGTACGAGGTCATCATGGTCGACGGGCACCACCCGGCAATCCGGAATGACAGCCAGCTCTCCTGGATGGGCGATGCCGTCCACCGGGGCCGGGCGGAACGCGGGAAGACGAGTGCCGGCAGGAAAGGCAGGGGCATGGGTACCCGCGGGCGCGGGACCGAGAAGACCCGGCCGAGCATCCGCTCGCACGGGAACCTGGGCAAATAACTAAAATCATTCCCTGCCCAGATCTTTTCTTCTCCATGCAATGCACTGACGCCTGCGTCTTTCCCTACCCCGGGGGAGACTCTTCCCTCCGCAGGATGGCCCTTTCGGCCCGCGAACTCGGTTTTGACAGCATTGTCGCGGCTTGTCCCGCGAACGGGACATACTGCGGTGTGGAAGTTATTGGCATGAAGGTCATGGGACGGACGGGGGCAGGGGCAAAAGAGGTATCCCACGCGGAGCCGGGTCAGGAAGGCCGGGCAATTACCGTGGCCCATGCGGGTGAATACGCAGCAAACAGGGCACTCCTCCGCACCGGCAAGATCATGGTCCTCCGCGGTATCCAGTGGACTCCCAAGAACTCTTTCGATCACATCCTCTCCCGGATGGCAGCAGAGAGGGGCATTGCAGTGGACATCGATTTTTCGTCCCTCATCTGCGAAAGGGGCTCGTCCCGCCAGCGGGTCATCCAGCGCTATGCCGACATCGTCCGTCTCCACCGGAAATTCGGGTTCTCCCTCACGCTCTCGTCCGGCGCCCGATCCGTTCTCGGGATGCGGTCACCGCGGGAGATGACCGTGCTGGGGGGGTTGTTCGGGCTTGAAGAAGACGATACGGGGAGAGCACTCGGAACCGTCCGGCAGCTGCTCTTCCCCCGCAGTCCCGTCGAGGTGGTGGAATGAAGCCTCTTCCTCCGACACTCAGGGAAAACAGGCGTTACGTGCTCGTGCGGATCGAACCCCCGTGGTTCGAGACTGACAGCCGCACACTCTACGGCGCTCTTGCAGAATCCGTCACAGCACTTTTTGGTGATACGGGGATGGCACGGATTCAGCCTGCAGTCATATCTGCAAGCCGGGGCTACGCGATTGTCAGGTGCATACGGTCGACGGAGGACGAACTCCTCGCGGGGCTGGCGGCGGTTCACCATGTCGGATCCCAGAAAGTCGCCCTCAGGAGTGTCCGCACATCCGGGACCCTGCGTGCCCTCCGGAGTACCATTCGGGAAGGCCGGTTCTGCCCTGCCATGGAGACGGGAGAGGCCCGGTTCGGGGGAAAAACGTACGAAAGTGTCAGTTACCAGCTTGAAAAGGTTGATTTATTTGAAAAAGGATTTAAAAGCCAGGAACCATTGTTTCTCACAGCCGAGGATCTGGAGGAATAACGATGCAACCACAAGCATACCAGATGGGATATGACCGGGCGATAACCGTATTCAGCCCGGACGGCCGCCTTTATCAGGTCGAATATGCCCGGGAAGCGGTCAAGAGGGGGACAACCGCGGTGGGAATCAAGTGCCGCGACGGGGTCGTGCTGATCGTTGACAAGCGTGTCAGCTCCCGGCTCCTCGAGGCCTCCTCAATCGAGAAGATATTCAAGATAGACGAACACATCGGGGTCGCCTCATCGGGACTCGTCGGGGACGCACGTGCGCTTGTCGACAGGGCCCGGATCGAGTGCCAGATCAACCGCATCACGTACGATGAGAAGATCGACGTGGAGGCCCTGGCAAAGAAACTCGGGGATCACATGCAGACATATACCCAGTTCGGGGGCGCAAGGCCGTACGGCACTGCCCTCCTCATTGCAGGCGTGAGCGACGGGGAGTGCAGGCTCTTTGAGACCGACCCGAGCGGGACCCTCCTCGAGTACAAGGCAACGGGCATAGGGATAGGCAGGAATGCCGTCATGAAAGTCTTCGAGGAGGAATACGATTATGATACGGGCATCAATGAGTCCATCCTCCTTGGGATCAAGGCGCTCCACGACGCGACCGAGGGGAAATTCGATGTCAATACCGTTGAAATCGGTGTTATCGAGCGGGAGAACCCACTGTTCCGCAAGATGAGCAAGGAAGAAGTCGAGGCATTCGTCGAGAAGTTCGAGAAGTAGGGGGGCGGACCGGATGATACCCCTCGAGAAGGCAGTCTGTGCAAGGCTGGAAAGCCACGGCGAGAAGTTCGAGATCCTCGTCGATCCCGACCTTGCCGTCCGGTTCAGGCAGGGAGAGGATGTGCCCCTGGAGGAGATGGTAGCAGCCCTTTACGTCTTTTCCAATGCCTCCCGTGGAACGAGGGCCTCTGAAGAATCGCTCGAAAAGGTATTCCAGACTACGGAGTTTTCCGAGATAGCCCCCCGGATCATCCGGAAGGGAGAGATCCACCTCACCGCCGAGCAGAGGCGGCAGATGATTGCGGACAAGCGCCGGCAGGTCATCCACTTCATCGCAAGAAACGCCATCAATCCCCAGACAGGGCTGCCACATCCCCCCCAGCGGATCGAGATGGCGATGGAGGAGGCGCGTGTCAACATCGACCTCTACAAGAGCCTCGACGAACTCGTGAAAGAGACGGTCAAGGCACTTCGTCCCATCCTGCCCATCAGGTTCGAGGAGCTCCGGATAGCGGTAAAGATACCGGCGGATTTTGCCCCCCGGGCATTCGGAGAGATACAGTCTGCGGCAACCATCGAGCGGGACGAGTGGCAGAAGGATGGTTCATGGATATGCATCGTCCGGATCCCTGCGGGTATCCAGGGTGACTTTTACGGGCTTGTCAACAGGATATCGAAGGGACAGGGAGAAGTGAAGATCCTCGATTAAGTATATCAGGAAATACTGCGAATAATAAAAGACCAGAAGAGAAACAGGGGAAGGAACCATGAGCAGTGGACAGCAGAAGGCAAAGGGAAGGGTAACGGGCAGCGCAGGGCGTTTTGGACCGAGGTACGGGAGGTTCATCCGGAAGAGAGTCACCGAGACGGAAAAGATCTCCCGTGCAGCCCACCGCTGCCCGCGGTGCGACACCATGGCTGTAAAAAGGGTTGGCACCGGGATCTGGGCCTGCCGGAAATGCGGTTTTAAGTTCGCGGGCGGTGCCTACACCCCGCAGACACCTGCACTCCGCATCGCTCTCCGTGCCATCGACAGGACGGCAACCGACATCTCGGAGTGATAGCCTGATGGCTGCCAACTACAAGTGTGCCCGGTGCAAGCAGAAGGTCGAGATCGATGTCAACGTCCGGTGCCCGTACTGCGGTCACCGGATTCTCTTCAAGGAACGTGGTGCAGCAATCAAGGAACTGAAGGCGCGCTGACGGTTCACCCTTTTTCCGTTCCTGTTTCGATCGATCTCTCTCCTTTTTTTACACGGTTTCCCGGATTCCCGCTTTTTTTTACCCTGAAAAAAGACTCTGCCCCTCCGATTGAGGAGACGCCATCTTTAACGGACCGTTCTCCGGTGCGGAGAACCCGCGTGGGGATGGCCCCGGGGGAACAACTGGTTTAAAGGTGCCCGCGTCCACCTAAATACAGTACAGATGCAGGAGCAGGGATGTGGACTGCCGGGTTCCGCGAAGGCTGTGGAAAGCCCGGGCTTTCGGGAAGTGTCCACGGAGCACGAAGCGATCTTCTGGTTTACAGATGCCCGTGCGGGAACGCTGTTCCGTGCCCTGAACCCCGAAGTATCTGAAGAGCTACACCCCCGTTCCCATGCGGAATGCACCCTCGAAGACCACCGGACACTCGTCCTCAAGGTCCGGGCAAGGGACATCCCGGCATTGCGGGCATCCCTCAACATGTGGCTGCGCCTGATCAACGTGGCAGACGAGATGCAGGCGTTCGCCCCACGGGAGACAGAGGAGAGACCATGAACACCATATCGCCAAAGATCCAGAACCAGATTGCCCAGCTGCAGCAGATGCAGCAGCAGATGCAGACCATCGGGGCACAGAAGAGCCAGTACGAACTCGCCGTGCGCGAGGCAAGGCGCGCAACAGAGGAACTCAAAGACGTTCCCGATGACAATGCCGTCTTTATGAGCGTCGGTTCCGTTCTCATGCAGAAGAAGAAGGAGGAGGTCCTCGCAAAACTCAACGAAAAGATCGAGACGCTCGAGCTCCGGATTAAGTCACTCGAGAAGCAGGAGACCCTCCTCCAGGGTAAATTCGAACAGCTCCAGGCCCAGGTCAAGCAGGCACTCGAGGGCAAGCCCGCCCCCGGTGCCGCCTGAAAAAGATCCCTGCAAAAAAAGGGCTATCTTTTCAATTCCCCTTTCCGGTTGGCGCATCCAGCCGGTGGAGCAGGTTCAGGGCATTGATCATCGCTTCCGTGGAAGCAAGCACGATATCGTCCCCGGAGGCACTCGCATCGAAGACACGGCCGTGCTCGTCCTCGACAGCGATCGTGACATGCCCAATCGCGTCAGACCCGCCCGAGATCGCTTCCACGTGGAAATCCTTGAGGTGCACCCGGACGGGGAGCATCCCGAGGACGGCTTTCAATGCAGCATCGACGGGTCCTGTTCCCGTCGCGCTGTAGACAGACTCCTTCCCTCCGATCCGGGCCTTGATGCTGGCCGTCGGGATGACATGGTTGCCTGTCATTACTGCGAACTCGTCCATCTCGATGAACCGTCCACCGTTGCCAACGCCCATCTCGCTCTCCGCGATCTCGTAGAGGTCGGCATCGGTGACTCTCTTGCCCTTGACCGAGATGAACTTGATTTTCTCCACGATGCGGTCAAGCTGCCCATCGGTCGGGTGGAGATGCACTTCCTCGAGCATCTGGCGTACCGCGTGTCTCCCGACGTGCTTGCCGAGCGTGAGCCGCCGGCGGTGTCCTACCATCTCCGGTGTCATGATGCCGGGCTCAAACGTTGCCGCGCAAGCGATTACGCCGTGGGAGTGGATCCCGCTCTCGTGCGAGAACGCGTTGTCCCCGACGATGGGATACGTGGGGGGGATTGCAATGCCCGAGTACCGGGAGATGAGGCGGGATGTCTCGACGAGTTTCTCCTTGCGGATCCCGGTCCCGATTCCGAAGATAGATTCAAGGACCATCACCGTCGCAGAGAGATCCGCGTTTCCGGCCCGCTCACCGAGACCGTTCACCGTCACCTGCACCTGGGAAGCCCCGGCTTCGACAGCGGTGATCGTGTTTGCGACGGCAAGCCCGAAATCGTTGTGACAGTGCACATCGAGCGGGCAGTCAATCTCGCGGGCAAGGTGGAGGATGAGGTCTCTCATCGCCATCGGGGTGGAGACACCGACAGTGTCAGGGACGTTCAGGATAGTCGCACCTGCATCTGCAGCAGTCCGGAATACCTCGACGAGGTAATCTCTTTCCGTTCTTGTCGCGTCCATTGCAGAGAACATGCACAGGTCGCAGTGATCCCGGACGTAGGAAACGATCTCGCCGGTTATCCCGAGCACCTCCTCCCTGCTCTTTTTGATGGTATGCACCCGCTGCACCTCGGAAGTCGGAATGAAGACGTGAACCATGTCCACTCCGCAATCGATACATGCATCGACATCCTCCCGCCGGGACCGGGCGAGCCCGCAGATCTTCGAGTCAAGGCCGAGGTTGGCAATGGCCTTCACGGTCTCTTTCTCGCCCTGGGACGAGGCCGGAAAACCGGCTTCGATGGCATGGACGCCGATAGAGGACAGCTGGCGGGCTATCTCGAGCTTTTGTTCAAAGGTAAACGAGATGCCGGGCGTCTGTTCCCCGTCCCGGAGGGTGGTGTCAAAAACAGTCACTCTTCTTTGGCCTTCGCTAGCGACAAAGAAGACAATTCCCCACATCAGTGGTTCTGGAGGTCATACCTTAAAGTTGGTATCCCGACCACTTAAATGTACGTCCCATTTGCAGGGAAATCCCGCTGTATCGATACGTTTAATAGGTTTATTACCCCTATAGTATGAGCGCAAATCCCGCCTTAACTCAGACTGGTAGAGTGCGCGGCTGTAGTATGATCTGCCGGTATTCGGCAATTGCGCGGCTACCGCGATGTCCCCGGTTCGAATCCGGGAGGCGGGATCCCCAACCTTTGCGCAGTATCGGTATGCCCAGGTAGTGTAGTGGCCTATCATGTCGGCCTGTCACGCCGACGACTCGGATTCGAATTCCGACCTGGGCGTTCCTTTTTCATGTTATAGTGGGGATGCTGGCAGGTATTCATAAGAGTGTCAGTAATTTCAGATGGCTTCCAATGAAATGGAGATTATCCTAAAAAGGGGATATCCGCACGATTTTTCCCAGTGCACATTCACAGGCGAGGCGGACATCGGGTTCATCGTCCTCGGTAAGTCGTTCGAGGAAGGGAAGGGCTTTCCTGTCCCCGATATTTCCAAGGGCCCATGCGGCAAGAAGCCGGCAGCCCGGGTCATTGCTGTATAAACACTTGATCAGGGCGTCCACAGCATCGTTACCCCGTGCAGAGAGCATCCGTGCTGCTCTCCAGCGGGCATCTATCCCGGCTGCTGCCAGGTCCCGGAGAAGTGGTTCGAGGGGAGGCCCGGGGCTTGCGTTCTGCATCATCAGTCTCTCTCCAACCATGCTATATGTTAACACCCGGCAATAGACTGACTCTTTATTTATAACTTTCGTCCTCGGAAAATCGCTTTGAATTTAGAGATTTTCGCACTATTATCCGCACCAGAAAGCCGGGAATCAGGTCAGGGTTATGGGATAGGTTTATGTAATATCAAAAGCACCTGTCTGACAAGTTTTTTTCCCATTACAAAATTGGAGGACCCTTCATTTCAGTTTTTAACCATTCTTTATCCAGAAAATATAAATAGTTCCAGCAGGTAACAATGTCTTGATTACGCATTCCGATGCGAATCAAGGTGGCATCATGAAAGGAAAGACACGCATATTTCTTACTGCGGTAATTGTCCTCATCGCAGTGCTGGGATGCCTTGCATCCGGAGCAAGAACCCTTCCCCCTGCCAACGAGACCTCTCAAATCACGGTAACCACGTCCGCATCTGTCATCGGCACTCTCCGGGCGAATACCGAGATTGTGTATGTCCAGGGCAACGACAACCTCACGGACAACCCACCGCTCCAGGACAATGGAGAGGGCCAGTCAACCATCAGCTACACGGAAGATACTCTGGCGGTCAATGGAGCGGTTACGTACGACAAGTACATGAATTTGGACACAGGTCCAAAGACCCAGAACAGCAACAACCTGGAGACGCAGAGGCAGATAACCTACGACGCCAGCGGTGACGGCAATTCTACCGGCAAGATGATCTCTTCGGAGAGCATCCTTGTGGAAGCGGTTGCGACCGGTGAAACAACGGGTGAGGGTTGCTGCCCGTGGGGGACCGGTGACGGAACCGAGCTTGGAGCGACAAACGACCTTGTGATTGCCGGATCAGACATGGTTGTCAGTGAGGCTGCCGTGACATCCGTGAGCGGTGCACGGATAACTGCAGACGCTATCAGTACACCTGTCGGACTCGACTACGGCATCCAGATAGAGGGGCTTAACCAGACAGAGGGTGACCCAAGTACCGGCGCAGTCGGAACAGCAACTGCCTATGTAAGCGCCAACCTGCAGGAAGGCCTTGGAAATTCGACGGCAGTGGGAACAGAGGTCACATACAGTGACGTCACCTCGGCGAGCGGGCTCTTTACCCTGGCAAAGGAAGTGAGTTACACTTCCGGATAATATCTTTTTTAAACCTTCAAAAATTCAGTTAAACTACGTTTTCTGGAAGAAAACCCAAAAAATCTTTGAATTACGAGACTGTCTAGGGTCAGGGGGCTAGATAGCCAGTAACGGTTAATCTGGTATACAGGAAAGTATCTCTGTGCATGGAGAATCCCCTTTTGACCATGTGCCGGTATTGCTTTCCATCGGATAGGAAACCTATTAAAAACCGGAATGACAACTCATATTCAACCTGATCATGAGTAAGCCAGCGATAATCAGGAAATCATCGTAAGTGACAGGTAATCGGGAGATGAAAAATAATGAAAACAACCAGAATTGCAATCGTATCGGGAATCTTTCTCGTGCTGTTCGTTGCAGGGACAGTCTCTGCAGCGACCATGGATTTCAAAGTCCCGGCCCGCTATGGCAGTGCCAGCAAGGACAGCGTATTGGAAAAAATATCCATGACAAGGGAAAATAACCTGTATTCATCGTACCAGGCAAGGCTCATCCAGTCCCTCAACCGGGCTACTTCCCAGACACCGATAAGCATCTCGGAGAATATCGTCTCCGTCAGTGGATCGTGCACCAGCTGTTCCGGCGTGACCCAGTACACATTGATCAACCAGTACTCTTCGGTGCCTGCCTATTACCCTGAACCGACACAGGCATCGAGCAGAGGGTTCGGGACACTGGTCGTCGTGGGTCCCGATGACGGCAACACGTATTACCTCTGGATAAAATCCCAGTTCTTTGCACTGGATGTGGCCGAAGGATACGACATGCGGTGGCATGGATGCAATTCATTGCCCGTTATCTACGAGAATAACATTCTCTCGGGCTCGTATTGCCTGAAGGTGACGACTGGCCCGACAATCACTTCACCTGTGGTCTGGTGCGGGACTGCAGAAGTGGTATCCAACATGACAACCACGGTGCGGGTGCTCCTCACACCGTGTCCCATGGGCTGCAGCTGCTGCTGAAGGAAAAGTCCCTGTCCCTTCACAATAAGTCTCCTTTTTATAAGGTCAATAAACACACTCCTTCAGACCTTCCTTTGTAATTGGAAACCAGAGGTCATGATCATGGTATTGACCGGTCAATTGTATCTCTCCCGGGAGAGTTACTGAACAAAATTCTGGTGTTACCTGGTTGTGTGCGTTTTTCTTTCCTGGTCTGTAATGCGAATAGCTACCAGCCTTTTTTATCATGCTCACTGGAACGGTATTCTTCCGATAATCCCCTCTCGAAAAAAAATTTTGTCTCTTTCCCTGGTTTGAATGGAAAATGAGAGAGACTGTGAGGAGGCGAACCTGCGAGAGCCTGAAAACCATTCACTCATGAGACACCACTTCAAATGATGAAGAGGGGCACTTTCATTGGCGAATCTGGAATAGTAATGCCGTACGATTCGATTGCCCCTGAATTCTTTTTTTACCTGGAAACTTTGTCAGGGAATCATGAACCATGCGATCACCTTAAAAGGGAAAGGAGAGGAGATAACCGGCGGATGGGTTTGTAAACTCTATCATGCTATACCTCCGATGTGATGAAGATGAGAACGTGGTCCTTTATTGACACGGAGGACTTAGTCGGATTGCTGACAGGGATATGGAGCCGGAAAGAAGAATGTCTCCACCATCGGAACGGTCAAGTGCCCATTGCCCGGTTTTTGGTGTTGCTTCCGGAGCCCCGATCGTCGGGCTTGGCATCCTCATCATCATTTTTGGAGGTGTCCTCCTGCTGACAGGGCACTCTCCCGATGTAACTCTTCCCCCTGCTCTGCTCTTCATCGGGTTTGGTGCAGTTCTCATCGTTCTCGGCATCAGGAGATGATGCAAAAACCGTATGCAGGAGAAGATCTCAACCACTCAGGGGAGAAAATGACACAGGATTCCGGAAAAAAATCATCAGGCGGTGCAGACCATGGAGCACTCGAACTGCTCGTTGAACAGGCGACGCAGTCTGGGGATCCGCACGTCAGGCGGTATGCACTCTTCGTTCTCGGGAGGACAGGAGATCCCCGGCTGAAAGAACTTTTTTTGTCAGCCCTCCGGGACACCGACAAGGCCTGCCGGGCCCAGGCAGCCGCTGCCCTCATAGGCCTTGGAGATACTATCGTTCCTGATCTCGTCTCCCTGCTTTCCGATCCGGACTGGAGGGTCCGGTACAGGGCCGCTGAGGCACTCGGAGAGATCGGGAACCGCGCATCAGCCGGGGCACTTGTCAGGGCATTATCGGATAAAAAGGACCATGTCAGGTATATGGCTGCAAAGGGACTCGGGAGAACCGGGAACAGCGGGGCAGTTCCGGCTCTCGTGGGATGCCTTGAGGATGAAAACCCCTATGTCCGGAAAGCTGCAGTCCTCTCCCTCGGAAAACTGGGCGACTCCCTGATAAGGGATGTGGTCAGGAAGCACCTGGACAGGGAGGGAACGGATTTCGTCAGGGAAGCCATCAGGAATGTCCTTTCAGGGGAGTGAAAAATATCCAGTCATCAGAAAGACACAGGGCCAATCGTTCAGGAAAATGACAGAGCAATTATCCCTGATAGAGGGCACCCTCCCCCCGAATCCCAGAACTGATTCTTTCTTTGTGGATAACTGTCCCAAAATGAGGATTGGTCACATATCGCATGTTGCATCGTATGTTCATGCGGTGATGATCTCACATAAGGTTCGTGGACAATCTGAAAAAAAATTGAAAAGGAGACAGGGCACCTGGATTACCTGATTTTTGTCCCGGGCGGCACGTCTTTGAAAGGCATAAGGAGGGATGCAGAATCCCCGGCAGCAAGGATCATCCCCCGGCTCTCGATCCCAAAGATCCTGGCCGGCTGGAGGTTCGCAACGATCACCACGTTCTTTCCCACCAGATCTTCCGGCCTGTAGAAGGGTGCGATCCCGGCAACGACCTGCCGGATCTCGGAGCCGATATCGACCTGCAATGCGAGGAGTTTCCGGGATTTGGGAACCGGTTCGGCAGAAACGATCCTGCCCGTCCGGATGTCAAGGCGGGAGAATTCTTCGATGGATACGGTCTCTGTTTTCCTGACGCGTTCGCCGGCCTCCTTTACCCTCTTCCGGAGGAGGTCATCCATTTCCCGGATGAATGAATCCTCGAGCTTCTGGAAGACCGGGTGCGGAGCTTTGAGTGGTCGTGCGGGAAGATCGCTGAGAGCACTGTCAAGGGCTGTTTTTTCAATCGGCACGGTGTTTCCCACCATGTCCCATATCTCGCGGGACTTCTGCGGGATAGCAGGTTCGAAAAGGAGGGCCAGAGCATTGACAAGGACGATGCAGTCCTTGATGACCTGGCACGCGGAATCCCTGTCGGTCTTGATCAGTTTCCAGGGCGCATTTGTCTGGATATAGTTATTTCCATAAGCTGCAAGCGCCATCATCTCGTCTACCGCGACCTTGAAATCGTACTGGTTCACGGCTCTCGTGACCGAATCGATTGTTTCTTTTATCCGCGCAAGTACTTCGGGTCTCACCGGAATATCCGGGATTCCGCCAAATTCACGGTGAGCAAAGTAGAGGCTGCGATAGACAAAGTTCCCAAGCGTGTTGACAAGCTCGTTGTTGATCCGCTCGGAAAAGACTTTCCAGGAAAAGTTGAGGTCCTTGGTGTGGTTCGTGTAGGAGAGGAGGTAGTAGCGGAGGTAGTCGGCAGGAAGGCCCCGGTCGAGATAGTCTTCGTTCGTCCAGACAACGTACCCGCGGGACTTGGAGAACTTATGATCATCCACCTTCACCATCCCGCTTGCGACAATCGCATGTGGTGTTCCATATCCTGCCCCTTTCAGGAGTGCCGGCCAGAAGATGCAATGATGGTAGATGATGTCGCCGCCGATGAAATGCGTCACGCGGTTATCCCCGCACCATAAGTCTCTCCAGTCTTTCCCTGCCTCATTGGCCCATTCCTCGGTGAACGAAATGTACCCGATGGGTGCGTCGACCCACACGTAGACAACGAGATCATCCCGTCCGGGAAACTTGACCCCCCAGTCGAGGGTTCTCGTGATGCACCAGTCGCGAAGACCTTCCCTGACCCAGCCAAGCGCATAGTTCCGGGCGTTCAGGGTTCCCTGGAGATTTTCGAGGTAACCGAGGAGGAAGTCCTTGAACTCCCCGAGACGGAAGAAATAGTGTTCCTGGTCACGGAGTTCCGCCTTTGTCTTGCAGACCATGCAAACCGGTTCCCTGATTTCGCCTGGTTCGAGGTGACGTCCACACCCCTGGTCACACTCGTCGCCCCGTGCAGGTGTGCCGCAATGGGGACACAGTCCCTCGACGTAACGGTCAGGGAGAAATCGCTTGCACTGCGGGCAGTAACTCTGCTGGATGACCCTGGAATAGACGTGCCCGTTCTCGATGAGTCTGCTGACAATTTTCCTGGTCCGGGCATGGTTCGTGGGGTCGTCTGTCATCCCGAAATGGTCGAACTGGACCATCATACGCCCGAAAGTTTCAGCAAAATGGGCATGGTAGCGTTCTGACATCTCCCGGGGAGAGATCTTTGCCTCTTCCGCACTGACAACGATGGGTGTCCCATGGTTGTCAGATCCGCAGATGAAGACGACTTCCTCCCCCATATGCCGCAGGCAGCGGACATAAAAGTCTGCGGGCACGTATGTCCGCAGGTGCCCGATGTGACAGGGGCCGTTGGTATAGGGGAGGCCGCAGGTCACGAGGATGGGCTGTTTTCTCATCATTATGCTTTTGATGGTGATGCTATAAATAACTAAAAGGACCATGGGCAAAAAGACCGTCCTGAAGACGTGTTCGCTCGGTGCGGAACCAGGTGTGCCATCTCCCGGGAGGCTGGCGGAGTGGGCAGGAGAGCAGAGAGGGAGGTGTGCCGATCTCACTTCTTTCCTCGTGGAAGAGAGCATCATCCCGCAGGTGGACGCAGGAATCACAACCCCCTGCGCAGGGGGGAAGTTCTATTCAGCACGGCTGCAGGAGTCGATCGTGGGACTTGAAGGTGACCGGATCCGCGGAGAACTCGCGATTTCTCCTGGTTTTCTCATCGATGATGCAGCAAGGGCAGGCATACGTGCCCATCCCTGCCGGTTCGCCGTCCCTGCACCCCACCTCGTTGTGAAGGGCGATGAGTATTACGGGGACGCCGACGAGGCCAGCGGCGCCCTCTATGAACAATACCGGCACATTTTCAGGGCGATGAGAGATGCAGGAGTCAACGGTCATGTCTGTATCTGTGAACGGGCAGTGCCGGAAGAGATGGAAGCTCTCGCTGGGAGGCGGGTGCTTTTTCACATCGAAAAAGCGACTACTGCGACGCTGGAAGAGGTCCTCGAATACCAGCAGACACTCATTATTGAAGGGTCCGGCACCCGGGAGATTGGCAGGCTCCGCGACGAGTTTGATGTCTCCAATGTACTTGTCCTCGATCCGAAGGAGGATGAACTCAGGGCTGCAATAGAGGTATTCGGGCCGGACCGGATTCAGGTCGCGGGTTACTGTGCCAATGGAGACCCGGATTACTGGAAATCCATCGTGGCTTCTGCAGCCGTGAAGATCTGATAAACCCCGCGAAACCCCGGTTCCATACCATTTGTTGACAATGGGCCCCTTTTACGGCAGGGACTCGGCAGTCTCCACGAACCGCCTGATATGGGGGCACCGTCCCAAAAGGCGGAAGAGGATTTTGTCCCAGAAACCGAACGGAAAGTTCCCGCCCGCGGCATGGGGGTGGCCTCCACCCCCGAAGTTCCGTGCAAGAATGTGGCTGACGGGAGGGACTGACCGGAGGGAGAACCGCCCCGAGGCCGAGATGAGGACCTCCATATCCGTTCCAAGCGCCTTTCTCATCGCAGCAGCTGTCTCGCTCGGGTAGCCGAAGAGTGGTGCAAACCCGATACGGTATTTCTTCCCCTCGATCTGCGTCTTCCTGATGCTCTTTTCAATCAGCCTTTCCATCTCCTCGTGTATCTCCCTGTATTCACGTTCTATGGTTGGATCCGAGAAGATGCCCTGCACCAGGCAGTCCCTGACGTGCTCCCGGTTCTCCCGCCTCTGGAGGACCTGCCCGAGGATTGCCGACCGGGGATCTGCATGGATCCAGAGGTCATAATCGCAGACAACGGATGCAATTTCGCGGGCGACGGGATCATGAGGGAGGAGGTCACGGGCACAAATTCCTGTGGCACACGTATCAACGTTCACGTTGAGGAGATCACAGGAGGCAGCACACTTCCCCAGTTCTTCGGGACGCCACCTGTGGTGGTCCCTCCACTCTACCCTCCACCCGTTGTCCCTGATTCGCGAGAGAACTGATTCAGCCCCGGAATAGTATCCAAGGTCCGAGATACTGAGCGTATCCCCCTCTCCCGGGACTTTCGAGACTGTTTCCATGACATGGGGGAAACGGCCCACGGAACAGAAGATCGTTGTCACGTGGGGGAATGCCCTCCGGTGAATGGCATCGCACCCCACGGCATCGAGGTCGTTGTGCGTAAGGTGAACGACACCCCGCTCCCGGCCTTCGAGGAGGAGGTCTTCGTCTCTCTTCTTCCCGCGTCCGGAGAACCATGGAAATGTCAAGGGATGCACCGCCTTTTCTCCACAGGATTCCGACCTTCTTTTCTTTTCATCCCGGAAAACACATAATTTATTAGGCGGGACTGACAATATTGTTTCCCTGCCTCAGTAGCTCAGTTCGGGAGAGCGCCAGACTGAAGATCTGGTTGTCCCCGGTTCAAATCCGGGCTGAGGCACTTTGAATACGGGTTCACATTCTCCTTTTTTTCGTCGTGTTTGATGTCTTCCGGTAACACTATCGGGACGAAACTTAACCTTTCAAACCATCATGGAATAGTGGATGGAAGAATACTATGACCAGGCGTGTTGGTTCTCTTTCTCCCACCAAACCACAGCAGTCGGCCTGACGGCCCTGTAGACCAGCGGACCACCCGGTTCTTCCCTGTGCAGCACCCTCGCGAAGAATTCTCTCACCGGTGTCGTATCGGACAGGTCCGGACAGTGCAGCGTAACCCAGCTCTCCACGGCTTCGTCCACGGATTCATGCACCGTTTCCCATATTGCAGGATAGACCCTGACATTGGCATAGATCCCGGCATCGTGCAGGATGTTGACCGGGAAGATGTAGTCCGGGTATCCTTTCTGCAGGGCACCCTGCTCACCAAAAACGGCCCGGTAGAGATCCATCTCCTCTTTCCCCCGCCACTCACCGGCGTGCCAGAAGAGGTAGACAGCCCGGCGTGCAGCGGCGTCCAGTTTGAAAAGGGCAGCTGCAAGGTCATAGAAACCAAGGGAAAATGCAGCGATCACGACATCGTGGGGCTCTATGTCTCTCCCGATGACGACGTCTTCCCACTTCATCCGGATGCAGGAATAGTTCGAGTGTCCCTCCTTGTGCATGTTCTCCTCGAGGATTCGGAGCATGCCCCCCGATGCATCAAGGGCAGTCACGTGTGCAACGCGCCCGGCTATCGGAACGGCAAGCCTCCCCGTCCCGGCACCCATGTCGAGGACGGTATCGTCAGGACGGAGCTGGATGAACTCAAGGTCCTTCTCTGTCCCTATCTTCTCTCCCCTCGTGACTTTCTGGTACGCTCCTGCTTTCTTATCCCATATTGCGGCAGGATCGCGGTCTTTTTTCACCCGACCCGGAGATGCGACATGGATTGCCTTCCACATCTCGTTCCAGTTGATGATCCGGTGCATGCATTGTATTCTCCTCCAGCTGGTATATTTAACAGGGGGGGGGCGAAAGATGAAAGAGAAGGACATCGCCGGTGCCGGCATAGAATTATCGTATCGCGCCAAAAAGAGAAAAGGGAGGTCACTTTTCCATGACGGAAGTCTCTACCGAAGAATCACTATGCAGGATGAAGTGGTCCACGTTTGTCCTGACCGGGATCATGTCACTGGTCTTTGGAATCCTGTTTTTCCTCTTTCCTGCACTGACTGCAGAGGTCGTTGTAACGCTGCTTGGAATTATCATCATCGTCCTTGCGATTTTTGCCATCGTCCTTGCCCTCCTGAGCCGGGTGGGGGACACCTATTCGGGACTTCTTCTCATCGGAGGGATAGCCGGCTTCTTCGCCGGAATGGCCGCAATTATATCCCCTCTCCTTTTCGGGGCATTCCTGACGATTGTCCTCGGTGCAGTACTGCTTGTGACCGGGGTCGTCACTATTGCCATGGGATTCTCCGAGAAGGACCGCCGTGGCCGCGGGAGCATGTTCCTCCTCGGGGTGGTCTCCATCCTTTTTGCCGTCCTTTTCATGTTCTATCCCGTCTTTGGGTCCATAATACTCTTTGGGTACATGGTCGGGATCTATTTTGTGGTGTATGGGGTTCTCCTGGTGGGAACAGGGTTCATTGTAAAGAAAATTGTCCCCGAAATCTGTTCGCAGGATTAAAATCCAATTTTTTGGGGAGAATCGGATTTTTCCCGGAACCGTGCATTTTTTATCCCGGTTGGGTGAATCTTCATAAAGGGCCACTTCCACCCCGGACAGGTACGCATGAAGTTCACCCGGATGCAACTGGAAGCCTTGAAAGAGCTTGCCAATATCGGATCAGCCCATGCGGCAACCTCGCTCTCGCAGATCATCGGGAGCAGTGTCAATATGACCGTCCCCGATGTCAGCCTCCTCGATATATCAGATCTGGGAACCGTGATGGGCGATGAAGTGGCCACGATGGTCGTCTTTGAGCTCCAGGGAGACCTTCCCCATGGGGGCTTTCTCCTCCTGCACTTTTCCCGGGAATCTGCATCGAAGATGGCAGCGGTCATGTGTGGCGTTTCCTCATGCGATTCTCCCATGAGTGAGCTCATGAAGAGCGCACTGGTCGAGGCTGGAAATATCATGGTCTCATCGTTTCTGAACGCCTCTTCCGAACTGCTGGGTATCATGATGCTCCCCTCGCCGCCTTACCTCGTCACCGATATCCTGCATGCGACAGTCCAGTCGCTGGTCGTGGGGATGGGGGTCGATCTCGATGATATTCTCGTATTTCGTATCCAGCTGACCTCGCCGGAATACCGGATAGAGGGAAATATCGTCCTCCTCATCGAGGAGAGCACCCTGCAGAAGGTGGCAGAAATTCTCGAATCCATGGTTGGAAATCCATAATTGTTGCTTGTGAAACGGTTCCCGGAAGACACATGGATGCAGGCCCGACCGAAAGGCTGTTCATTTCAGGGATTTGACAGGTGTTCATCCCATGGTCGTTGGAAAGTCATTTCCCGTCTGTCTCGTATCGTGGCGAAATGCTGTCCGGCTCTCCCGTGCTCTCGCCGAAATGATACGGGATTCCTATAACCCTGACCTCGTTGTTGCCATCGGAAGGGGAGGTTTTGTCCCGGCACGGATTGTCTGTGATTCCCTGATGTTATCCACGCTCACTTCGATACGCGTTGAACACTGGGGTGTGGCAGCCCGGAGCCTGGAGTCTGCAACCATCCGGTATCCCCTCCCGATTCCGGTCCGGGATATGGACATTCTCGTCGTGGATGACGTGACCGATACGGGAAAAACGCTCGAAGTGGCCGTCCGATACCTTCGGGAGCAGTCCCCGGCGGGTATCAGGACAGCAGTCCTCCATCACAAGACATGTTCAGCGTTCGTCCCCGATTACCACGTCGTTGTGGAAAACTCCTGGAGATGGATAGTCTACCCTTGGGCTCTCCACGAAGATCTGGCAGGATTCTGTGAGTCCGTGATAGGAGGAGAGCCGGTATCCGTGGACGATATCCTTTCCAGGCTGAAGGAGAGGTATGACATGGTGCCGGCCCGCCGGGATCTGAAGGGAGCCCTGCGTAACCTCATCATTCAGGGCAGGGTTGAACCGGTCAAAAAAAGGTTCCTGTCGAAAAGAGCACGGGAGTAGGGCTGTCCGGGTGTTATCCGCCGTTAAGGCAGAGGTCGGGGGCACAACCGGTCATGATCTCCCCGAATATCTCTGCCCAGTCGCGTGACTCCGGGGGAGAGTAGGGTCGGGACCTCGTCATCAGGATTTTTCGCATCGCCTGCGAAGTATCGTCCGGCCGGAGACGAACCAGGACTGTCTTCTGCTCCCGGCTCACGCCCGGGGTTGCAAAGAGCGACAGGCATATCGGGCAGAGAACGAGGAGTAAGCTCTGTGGGTCGGATTCAGAGGATAGTGGACTATTCTGCGGATCCAGGATGTGGACAGAGAGGAGGTTAATGGGATAAGAAAACCCGCAGTGCTCGCAGCGGCATCCGCAGGCACGCGCAAGTCTCCTTATTTTGACCGGGTGTGCCCGGAGAAAGCAGGATAAGTCTTCTTCGCCCCGGCTTTCATATCCCGGTTCGCCTGCACCTGTTGCCAGATTTTCTGTCAGGGTCGTTCCACCTTTTTTGCCGTGTCCTGCCATCCCGGGTTCCCTCCCTGGAATATGCACCTTGTGCGGTGTATGGGAACCGGCTCCCATATACGTTTGCTCCAATCCATCTGGTTCGGAGAGACCAGGAAAACTGTCTGGAAAGGGGCAAGGGATAATACCGGAAGGGACAAAGAGTGGTCTGTCCGGGAGTCCTGGAGAAAGCAGGGGCAGATGAATATACATGCGCATCGTGATCGCACTCGGGGGAAACGCTCTCCTGAAACGGGGAGATCCCATGACGGCGGACATCCAGAGGGAGAATATCCGGTCGGTTGCAGGCCATATTGCACCCCTTGCACACGAGCACGAACTTATCATCTCCCATGGGAATGGTCCCCAGGTGGGACTCCTTGCCCTCCAGGCTGCATGCTATACCCGTGTAGAGCCCTATCCCCTCGATGTCCTGGATGCCCAGACGGAGGGGATGATTGGTTACATGATTGAGCAGGAGCTTATGAACCACCTGCCGCATGAACGCCCGTGTGCGACTCTTCTCACGATGGTCGAGGTAGACCCCCGAGATCCGGCTTTTTCGAACCCTGCGAAATTCGTGGGACCGGTATACGGAAAAGAAGAAATGGAGAGAATATCCCGGGAAAAGGGATGGATATTTCGGATGGACGGGGACTCATGGAGGCGGGTCGTTCCATCCCCCAACCCATGCAGGATCGTTGAGATCATGCCAATCCGCCTTCTCATTGAAAAGGGAGTGACTGTCATCTGTGCAGGCGGAGGAGGTATCCCGGTTGTCCGGGTGCCCGGAACCTCACAGAGGTTTTCCGGAGTCGAGGCAGTCATCGACAAGGACCTTGCCAGTGCCCTGCTTGCCCGGGAAGTCAATGCCGACCTCCTCGTCATGGCTACCGATGTCGACGGCGTCTATCTCGACTGGAAGACCCCCCGGGCCCGGCGGATCGAACACGCAACACCGGGCAGCCTGCGGAAGATTGACTTTGCGCCTGGATCCATGGGTCCGAAGGTGGAAGCGGCCTGCCGCTTTGTGGAGGCCACGGGAAAGAGGGCTGCAATCGGTGCACTGGAGGATATACAGGAGCTCGTCAGCGGAGATGCCGGGACGCAGGTTACGCCCGGCAGCAGTGCAGGGGGGTGACAGAACACCGTGGTAAGAACCGGAGTATATTCCGAGGTTGGCAGGCTTCGTGCCGTAATCGTGCACCGTCCGGATTTGAGTATCAGGCGCCTCACTCCCGCGAACTGCCGTGACTTCCTCTTTGACGATATCCTCTGGGTCGAGAAGGCCCAGAGAGAGCATGATGCATTCGTTGAGGTCCTCCGGGGGGAAGGGGTGGCGGTTTACTACCTGCGGGATCTTCTGGCAGAAGTCCTCAAAGAGGAGGAGTGCCGTCAATGGGTTGTGAACAGGGTTGTCAGCCCGATGACAGTCGGGATATCTGCATGTACGCCGGTCCGGTTATGCCTGTCGGGGATGGAACCCGCGCAGCTTGCCACGCACCTCGTCGGGGGCCTGACGCGGCGGGAACTCGAGTGCATTCACCTGGAGGGAATGAACAGGTCGTCCCTGCAGGTCGCCTCGACACCGCCCGATTCTTTCATCCTCCCGCCGCTCCCGAACACTCTCTTCCCCCGCGACTCATCATCGTGGATCGGAAACGGTTTTACGATCAACCCCATGCACTGGCCTGTCCGAAGGCTCGAGGCGGTCAATATGGCGGCAATCTACCGGTTCCATCCCCTCTTCAAGACCAGCGGCGCACGGACATGGTACACATGCGTCGATAGTACAGGGGAGAACCCGCTTCCTTTTTTGGCTATTCCATCGATGGAAGGCGGCGACATCATGCCGATTGGGAAGGGAACCCTCCTCGTCGGGATGGGTGAGCGGACCCAGAGCCCGATGATCGAGCGGCTGGCAGGCACACTTCTCTCAGCAGGCGGGGTGGAACAGGTCATCGTGGCCCAGATGACCCCCGATCGTGCCCATATGCACCTCGACACCATCTTTTCCATGCTTGACGTCGGGATGGTCACCGTTTACCCGAAGGTGACGGAAACGCTGCGGACCTTCACCATTAAACCCGGCGAGGCGAACAGACCGTTCCGGGTGTCAGAGGAAGGAGACTTCCTCTCCCAGGTGGGCTCTGCGATGGGAACAGAGAGGCTCACCGTGATCCCGACAGGGGGGGATGAATACGATGCGGCCCGTGAGCAGTGGGACGACGGGAACAACGTCCTTGCCATCCGACCCGGTCTCGTGGTCGCATACGACAGGAACTCTCATACGAACAGGAATTTCGAGAAGGCAGGAATTGACGTGGTGGAGATCGAGGGATCCGAGCTCTCCCGGGGCCGGGGGGGTGGTCACTGCCTGACCTGCCCCATCAGCCGGGACGGGATATGAACCGACAGCGGAGGATAGAACCCATCAATCACATTTTTCCCCTCGGGAGAATACAATTGTAACTCCTGCAATGCCCCCAGCCCTGAAAAACGATCTCCCCGCAAGGCGTCTCCGGGAGAGGGAAAGGGAAAAAGAAGCCCTCCTGAAGTTCCCGGTGGAAGAACTCGTCAATATAATCATGGACGTGGGGTTCTCATGCGACCTGTGTGCGAAGTGCTGCACGAGGGCATTCAATGGTCACGTGCTTCTCCTCGATGACGAAGCTGCACGGATCAAAGATCGATACCCTGCCGCACTCGAACCGGTTCCGTTTTTTGACTTCTGCGATCAGGAAGGAACATTCTACGTGTCCGGTTATACCATCCGCACCGTGAAGGACAAGGTCGGTTCATGCTGGTTCCTTGAACGGGGAAGATGCACGGTATACGAATTCCGGCCCCGCGTGTGCAGGATTTATCCGTATATGCTCCATCGGGAACCAGACGAATCCGGCAGGGTGGACTGGAGGCAGATTAGCGGGCTCAACCAGCATGGTGAGTACCATCGGGAAATATCACGCGAATACGCGAATCAGATCGCACGGGACGTGATTGCATTTGAAAAGGCGGTTCTTGAACACGAGATAGCGTTCCTTGAAGCTACAGGATCATTTTTTGCCAGGAAAGGTCTTTTCCATGTGAGAAAGATGTACGACAACCAGATCAAGCGCCTTGCGCACGGGATTTCCGTTCCCGTCAGGGTCTATTCCCACGGGTCATTCGATCAATGGATAACCGATGGGAAAGTGACAAAGCGCCAGATGGTCGAATGATTTTTTTTCCACGAACATGATCGTTCTCTCCGAAAGAGATCTCTCCCGTGGGAAGATTACAGGGAATGATGCATTGTTCGGGAAAACGGGTACGGGTCAGAGAGGTGATACCTGCCTTTCCCGAAGCCTGGAAACCTGTTCTTCCAGAAATTTTGTATACGTGACATCTTCGACAATGCCGTTGATATAAGCAATCGTCTGGTCAGGGTTGAACGTGGCAATTGCCGTTACCAGTACATGGATGATCCTGCCGTCAGGCCTGCGGAGCTGGATCTCACGGTTCTTTACGAAACCGTCTCTCTTTAGCGCAACCAGGAGTTCTGCCCTCCCCCCGGTCTCTGCAAAAAGAGAGCTGACAGAGATGTCTTTCAGAAGGTCCATGGACTCAAAACCGAGTATCCCAACAAGAGAGGTATTACCCCAGACGAATTTTCCTTCGGGGTCACCGGTTGATCGGTAAACCCCGACATTGATATCCCCGACACTTTCCCGGTACTGGCCTTCCGCGCTCTTGAGCCTCTCTTCAGCCTTCTTTTGGGAAATATCCCTGACAATTGTCGATGCACCGACAACTTTCTGTTTATCGTTGAAGATGGGGGATACCGTCACACAGACATCGATCACTTTACCGTCTCTTCTGACCCGCCGGGTCTCATGGGCAATCAGAGGTTCTCCGGACATCACCTGCCTGAGAATCCTGTGGACCTCTCCTTTGAGGGACGAAGGCTCGAGAATGGCAACATCCCTCCCGATTATCTCTTCTGCAGGGTAGCCGTAAATCCGTTCCGCAGCCGGGTTCCAGGTAAGGATACGTCCATCGGGTGTTACGCTGAATATCCCTTCCTGAGAAGACCTGAAGATATCATCGAGAAGATTCTGCCTCAAGGCACTTTCAAGAAACGGAGTCATGTCCTGGTATATGACGACGTGGTCTCCGTTGGACAGCATAACCGGCAGGAAAAGAATCTCCCGGAATTCCCCGTTCTTGCACCGGACCTTGAACTGGCGTGGACGGACTGTCCCGGGAGGAGAGGAGAAGAGATCTCCCTTCCACAAATCCCTGGCATGCCTCTGCTCTGAAAGATCCGGGAATGCCTTGATGAACCACGTCTTCCCGTCCGGGATATCATCTTTCGTGTACCCGAAGAGATCGGAAAAATGGTGGTTGAGGTAGATATACCTGCCATTCCGATCGATGATGGAGATGGGATGCGGTGAGTTGAGGGCAATGGTCCGGAACTGTTCCCCGGACACCATCTCGGACTGGAGGAGCGCGATCTGCCGGAATATTAATCCAAGGAGTTCCAGGTATTGCAGAACGAATTCTTCGCGTGGCAGGACAGCATCGCGATCAGCAAATATCTCGACAATTCCGCAGAGCCTGTCGTTTTCACCGATTCCAGCACAGCAAACTTCGTTGGCATCCGCCACCCATTCCGGGATGCCTGCACCGGGTTTCAGGCGGGCAAGGAATGACCTGGAGAAGTGGGGAGCGGCCCAGGTGCAATTGCACGGTCCGGGCATCTTTGGGAGGACTGAAGGCGCATCCTGGATAGTATAGGAAAACGACGCTGCCCCGGAAGCACATTCCCTGCTGGATTGATCAACTATCGCCTGGGATTCCCTGTCCATGCCCTTAAAACTACATGTTCCCGTGTCCTGATGAACCTCGAAAACAACGATACGGGATCCGGGAATCAGGGTGCCGATATGGAGGGGAATGCGGGAAAAGATATCGTCACTGGTATTAACCCTCTGGAAATCAGCAATTGCGTTTGAAAGGAATTTCATATAGTCCTCCATTTCCCGTGTGCGGTTCCTTGACCCAATGGTATCCGTGACATCGGACCCGATGGCCAGGATATGACAAAGATGCAGGCTCTCGTCGAAAAAACCATGAAATTTCCATTCAATCAGAGACTTTTGGCCATACGGGTCAACCATGGAGAAGATGTGCGTGATTACCGGCACCTGGTGAGAAAGGTTATTGATGGAGGATTTCAGGACCCCGGCATCCGCAGGAGCCAGAAAGGAACAGAACTCTGTCCTTTCTGCTCCCTTGGGGCGAGGGCAGAACCGTGAAAGAAACTGGGCGTTCCCTGAAATAATACGGCCATCGGGGAGTAACCGGATGACAAGGAGGGAGAGATCTTCCGTGATTGCGTCAAGAACCCTTTTTTCTTCATCCATCAGCCCTTGAATGTTTTCGATTTCCGAACGATCATGAATAAGGATCATGCACCCTTCATTCCCATCCCCGCAGAGAAGGGGTCTTGACGTGATATCGTAATGGGATTGATTGTCTTTACTGTGAAAGCGGGACGTAATTCCGCGGAGCCATTCTTCGGAGATTTCCTCTGTTGATTTCCAGGAGATAAGTTCGGAAAGAAGAGGGAATTCACTCACTTTGTGGCCTATGACACTCTCGCGTCTCTCCTCCAGGAAACCAAGGAGGGATATGTTTGCATTGACAATGGTCCCTCCGTGGTCGAGTATAAGAACCATGTCATGGGTGGCGTCAAGGATAGAAAACCTCCCGTCTCTCCGGACGAGGGTAAAAACGCGTGTTGTTCCAAACGCATGGTCGTGAACCTGCCCCGAGACGAGGAGTGCATGGAGGTCCCGCGAGACTGAATTCCGGTGGCGCTTGAGAGTTTTTGCAATCTCGTTGATACACAACCCCTCCGGGTGGCGCGAAAGCAGTTGTTTTATTCTTTCAAGGTTTTCCGACTGCGAATGATTCACTTTCCCCCCCCTCCCCGGACAACCGGGCTCCTGGCTGACCCTTCTCCAATTGATACCGCTAGTCAGTCATTTTCTGAATGAGTATATATAACCGTGGTCTGCAAAGAAACACTGCACAACACCTGCGCATGACAGTAGTAATGGCACGAGTGCCGGGGAAGTTGCCAATCGTATCTCCAATGCTCTTCATTCTGGCAAATCGTTATTAAAAGACACCTTTTGATATAATTTCAATCCTGGTCAGGGGACCGGGGTAAAGGGAGGAAAAAAATGGAACAAAAAATACCAGCCTATCAGTCCCCGGATGTGGCATATTCCCTCCGGATGGCAACAGAAGCACTCCAAAGCGGGAATTATTCCCGTGCCCTGGAGTTCATCGAAAAAACGCTCTCGATTGACCCTGATTCTGCGATGGCGTGGCACGAAAAGGCAAACTGCCTGGATGAAATGGGACGCTGCGAGGAGGCACTGAACTGTTACGAGACTGCAATCAGACTCGATTCCAACCATGCGGAGGCATGGTTCAACAAGGGACTCACTCTCAAGAAGATGGGGCGTGAAAAAGAAGCATTCGACTGCATGAGCCGGGGAGTTGATCTCGCTCTCGGGAAGTAGGGCCTGTCCCCTCATATCTCACACTTTTCATTCATTTGTATTTTATCCGGCAGACTGGTCCGGTTTCATCATTCAAAGGCAAATGGGGTCATCAACGCGCCATCGGTTGCCCGAAGGAAGCGGCAGTGCTGATTGCATGCAGCACCGCACGATAGATCATGACTTCCGGGGCTCCTTACCTTATTAAAAAGAAGAGAGTGAGTTTTTTTATTCCGTTTTATACGGTCACTGTGGAAACAATACCATGTTCACCTGAACACGGCAGGAAAAACATATTTCGAGTCTTTTATAAGGATGTGCGAGGCGGTATTTGCACTCACAAATGCATGGCACTATTTATATTAACCATATTATATTGACAATTCAGATTTTTAATATAATTCTTATTTTTTGAAAATATCGTTTAGATACTTTTATTTTATGTGGATCAATACGCGCCACCGTATACAGGTGTTTAAATGAATGCAAAGTATGTTCAGACAACCTGTCCCTATTGCGGGACAGGGTGTTCCTTCAACCTCGTGGTGATTGACGGCAAGGTCGCCGGGACAGCACCCTACCAGCGGTCACCCGTCAACGAGGGGAAGGTCTGCCCAAAGGGCACGTATGCCCACGAGTTCGTGAACCACCCGGACCGCCTCACGAAGCCGCTCATCAGGAAGGACGGTAAGTTCGTGGAAGCGAGCTGGGACGAGGCACTGGACCTCGTGGCCAGGAAGTTCAAGCAGTACAAGCCGGACGAGTGTGCCTGCCTGTCATCTGCACGGGTCTCCAACGAGGAGAACTACGCGATGATGAAGTTTGCACGGGGTGTCCTCAAGACGCGGCACATCGACCACTGTGCGAGGCTGTGCCACGCCTCGACGGTGGCGGGCCTTGCGGCAACGTTCGGCTCCGGGGCGATGACCAACTCGATCGGGGACATCGCGGAGTCCAAGTGCGTGTTCATCATCGGGAGCAACACGTTCGAGCAGCACCCGCTGATCGGGCGCCGCGTGATGCAGGCGAAGGCCAACGGCGCGAAGGTGATCTACGCGGACCCGCGGTACACGCCGACGGCAAAGCAGGCCGACCTGTACATGCAGTTCCGGTCGGGCAGCGACGTTGCGATCTTCAACGGCCTGATGCAGGAGATCCTGAAGAACGGCTGGGAGGACAAGGAGTTCATCAAGAACCGGACGAAGGACTTCGACAAGCTCAAAGAAGAGGTCATGAAACCGGAGTACTCGCTCGAGAACGTCTCGAAGATCTCGGGCATCCCGGTCGAGAAGTTGAAGACGGCAGCCGAGTGGATCGCCAAGGCAGAGTCGGCATGCATCCTGTATTCGATGGGGATCACGCAGCACACGACGGGTGTCGACAACGTGAAGTCGGTCGCCAACCTCCAGATGCTGACAGGCAACCTCGGCCGGCCCGGGACGGGTGTCAACGCACTCCGCGGCCAGAACAACGTGCAGGGCGCCTGCGACATGGGGTGCCTGCCGGTGGTCTTCTCGGGGTACCAGAAGGTGATCGACGAGGCGGCCCACAAGAAGTTTGCCGACGCCTGGGGGTTCCCGGACGGCATCTGCGAGCCGAAGAACGGGTACGAGGTCACGGTCATGATGGACGTGCTCGTCGACAAGCCCGGCGAACTCAAGTGCATGTACATCATGGGCGAGAACCCGATGGTCTCGGACCCTGACCTCCACCACGTGGAGAAGGCACTCAAGAACCTGGAGTTCCTCGTGGTCCAGGACATCTTCATGA
>JASEES010000006.1 GCA_030019395.1 Methanolinea sp.
TTCAGTAAAGCGCGGGCAGAGACAGATGTCGAGGTTGAACCGGCTCTTTTCGAGGACTACCTCTCTTTCCTCAGTTCCATGCGGACATACAAGCCAAAGACCATGCACCGGGTCATATCAACGCTCAGTTCCTTTTACCGCTTTCTCTATTCCCAGGGTGCAGTGACGACAAACCCCCTGATAGGTGTGGAAAGGCCAAAGATCAAGGGGCAGGAACTCCGTTACCTGAAGCACAGCCAGGTTATCCGGCTCATAGACTCCATCGAGGATCCAAGGGATCGCCTGATCGTCAGGACGATCTACGCGACCGGTGTAAGGGTGTCGGAGCTGTGCGGCATGAATATCGAGGATATCGATTTCGAAGAGGGGACTATCCGCGTGCGGGGCAAAGGTGGGAAGATAAGGATAGTTTTCGTGGATCCCGACACGCTGTCCGAGATGGACAGGTTCATTGGCTCACGAATCGAGGGGCCCCTCTTCCTTGGGCAGATGGGTCACCACATCTCTCCCCGGGCTGTCCAGCACATTTTCCGGAAGTATGCCCCCGAGGGAATCACTCCCCATAAGATCCGGCATAGTTATGCAAGCGAGCTGTACAGGCGGTCCAAGAATCTGCGTGTCGTCCAGGAAAATCTTGGCCACACATCAATCAAAACAACCGAAATATACCTTCATACCGATTTGGAGGAGAGAAAAAGAGTTTACCAGGAATTTTTCCCACTTGCTGAGAAGAGCACAAAGGCCAGGGAAAATGAGGCGGACCATGACGCATCGTGAGGGATATACCTGAAGTCAATGGGGTTATTACCCTTTTAAGGGAAGGTGGGGCAATAAGGCGGCGGTTGGCAGGTCCCACCCCCCCAAAGCGTATAGTTCCGGTGTCCCTTAAGTGTGCTTCGGCAGGATGTTTCGTGTCTGAACACGATGAATGGAAAAGATGGTGCCCTGCGAGACGATTATTTTTCACTCCTCTGAAAACGGTATTGAAATAACAGACATGATCCGTTTTGAGTGTCCTTGTTAGGGATATTTCGGAAGATGTTCAGGGTCGGTTTTCTGTTTCCCCGGAAATTTTTTTATATTGCCGTATCTTTTCCGTAATGGCTCTCTTTTCTCATGTTTTGAGTTCCATTCTTTTACATTTCTGCAGCCACCATAATTTAATATAAACCATATAATGCTATATTGTAACTCGTATTGCTTTTCCGACTGTAGACCACATTCAAATCCCGGTTTCCATCTCCCAAGAAAAAAATCCGGAAGACAAAATAGAATTGTATCCATGAATAATGCGTGATCATTTTGAAGGATATAATGAGCTATTTTGTTAAAATAACGAATATAAATTTATATATCACTCTCAAAATGCTTGATTATTTCCACTGGAAATACTCCTTATTCTTCTCTGGATCCCCTCTCCCTCGCTACTCTCTTATGGAATGAACGAGAATAGACTCCATAGAGCACGCTGCTCTGTGCAGGCATTTTCTGTTCGGGGGTCAGCCAGGATAACGTGCACAAGGAGAAAGCCACGTGGAACAGGAAATCACCGTCCCGGAGGAATGGAAAGAGATACTCCGTTTTCTTGGAGAGCGCAGGAGGGGGATGGTCTATGTGGTCGGCGCGGCAGACAGGGGAAAGACCACCTTTTGCCGCTGGCTGACCTCCAAGCTGGCAAAAATCAGCATGACGGGATTTCTCGACTGCGATATCGGGCAGTCCACTCTCGGCCCCCCTGCCACAGTCGGACTGGCTCTCTATTCAGGTACTGTGGATGTCCCGAAAGCAACATATTTCAGGTTTGTCGGGGCCGTAACCCCGAGCGGTCACATGGTCCAGGAGCTCGTGGGAGCGCTCCGTCTGAAAGAAAAAGCGAAAGAGGAAGGAGCTCTGTACCTCGTGGCAGATTCACCGGGATGGGTCGTTGAGCCTGCCGCACAGGAGTTTCATGTCAGGATGATAGACCTGCTCCAGCCGGATGTCATCGTCGGGTTCGAAAAAGGACCAGAGCTCGAAGGGATCCTCGTTAACTTCCGCCGCCACCCGCGCATCAGCATATTCGAGTGTGCAACACCCGCGGAGGTCGTGGAAAGAAAGCGAGAATGGCGGCGGCTCTATCGGTTCCAGCGCTTTTCAGAGTACTTTTCAGGTGCTGTGCCGCATGCCAGGTTCCTGTCGGGCCTTGGCATTCACGGCAGGATACCAGAGTCATTTTGCGAGGACGAATGGCGCGATCTCCTTATTGCCCTGTGTGATCCGGAAATGATGGTCATTGCACTCGGGCTCGTGGACCGGCTCGATCTCGTGACCGGAACCCTCTCCTTCCGGGCACCTCCCCACGATGCCCACAAGGTGGCGTCTGTCCACGTAGGTTCTCTCCAGGTCGATCTCTCTAATCCTCCGGGAAGGCTTCAACAGGGTACCCGGCAGATCTCATGGCGGCAATCAACCCTTTCCGATGAGGAAGGTCCCTCACTTCCAGTTCGAGCGTCACCCTCATCTGGTGCACGGGCAAACCGGGGACACTCCTCTCCTGGAAGATCTGGCTGACCACGGCACCCTGTTTGGCGATAATATCGAGAAGCGCAGGAAGCGAGCCCCTCCCCTCCTCGAGCACGACACGAATCTGGACCATTCGTCCCCCTGTGTATAGCCCCTTCTTAAGAACCCTTTCCAGGAGAAAAGCGTCCATGTTTCCACCGCTGATAACGACAGCGACCTTCTCGCCCCGGCTCACCCTGATGCCGCCGGAAAGGAGGGCTGCAAGGGGAGCGGCACCTGCACCCTCGGCGATGACCTTCTTCCGCTCGAGGAGCGCGAGGACCGCGTTTACGATGGCCTCCTCGTCAACGAGAACGACCTCATCAACAAGTTTCTGGATGATCGGGAAGGAAAGTTCCCCTGTCCTCTTGACCCTGATTCCGTCGGCAATTGTTGGACGGGCTTCGACGGTAACAGCTTGCCCGGCCCTGAGTGCCTCTCTTGCAGACGGGCAGGCCTCTGCCTGCACACCCAGAACGCGAATTTTTCGCTGCGATGCAGTCAGAGCGGTTGCGATACCCGCGATCAGTCCGCCACCCCCGATGGGCACAACCACGCACTCAACGTCAGGGAGATCGGAAAGGATCTCAAGACCAATCGTGCCCTGCCCGGCAATGACCATCGGATCGTCGTACGGGTGGATAAAGGAGAGACCCTGTTCCATTGCGAACTGTTGGGCAAACCCGATACTCTCTTCGAGACTCTCTCCTGCAAGGATAACCCTTGCCCCGTACCCTATCGTCGCTTCCTGCTTTGCAAGCGAGACCCACGTGGGCATGACAATGGTTGCCGGGACTCCTGCCATGGAAGCTGCGACAGCGACTCCCTGGGCGTGGTTGCCTGCAGAGGCGGCGATTACTCCCCCCGGGCCGATCTCATCCCTCTGCAAAAGGATACGGCATGTTGCGCCCCTGACCTTGAAGGATCCAGCCTTCTGCATACATTCGAGTTTTAGGTAAACCTCGGCACCCGTTATTGCCGAAAAGGTCGGCGAGTGGACGAGGGGTGTCCGTATCACCTTTCCCTCGAGGAGTCCTGCAGCGGCCTGAATGTCGGTGAGAGTGACCATGGGGCGATCTTCAGCATGAAAAACATTTAACCTTTCAGGGCGGTGTTTCATCCCGGGAGAGGTTTCATTTCCGGCCCGAAGCAAAACTCCCGGAGTGGAATACCTGGAGCGATACCTGCACGCAATTTAAGGTCTCTTGACGAGAGACATTAGGCAGCTGAAGAACCATGCTGTATGTTGTTACCGGTGGGGCGGGTTTCATTGGGTCGCACCTTGTCGAGGCACTTTCCCTTGCAGGCCATGAACTGGTTGTCATCGACGACCTCTCGTCAGGCAGGATCGAGAATATAGCAAGCGTCTCTGCCAACCCGAGGGTCAGGTTCGTTCAGGGGACGGTTCTCGATCTTGGTCTCCTCCTGGAAGAGTTTCAGGGGGCAGATGGCGTCTTTCACCAGGCGGCGTTTGTTTCGGTACCTGGTTCCATCAGACACCCGCTGCAAAGCCACGAAGTAACACTTACCGGCACCCTCAATGTCCTCCTGGCTGCACGGGATACGGGTGTCAAAAAGGTTGTGCACGCATCGTCTGCAGCAGTATATGGAAACCTGCCCGGGATTCCCAAGAGGGAGGACATGCCGGTTGAACCCCTCTCTCCCTATGCCGTTGCAAAGTATGCAGGTGAGCAGTACTGCAGGGTCCTGGGACTTCTCTATGATCTCCCCACGGTCTCTCTCCGGTACTTCAATGTGTACGGGGCAAGACAGGACCCGGCATCGGATTACGCCGCTGTCATCCCCCGTTTCATCGCGAATCTCCGTAACGGAAAACCCCCTGTCATCTTCGGAGACGGAACCCAGACCCGTGACTTCGTGTACGTCAGGGACGTTGTAAGGGCAAATATCCTGGCAATGGAACGTGATGCAGAGGGGGTCTATAACATTGGATCCGGCAAGGAGACGAGTATCAACGAACTCGCAACCATCCTCATGCGCCTCCTCCGGTTCAGGGGTCAGCCCGTCTATGCCGGGGGGAGACCGGGGGACGTCATGCATTCTGTCGCTGATATTTCGCGGGCTCGCTCACTCCTCGGTTGGGAACCTGCATTCAGCCTCGAAGAGGGCCTTTCTGATACCCTTGTGTCAATGGAATGACACGTCATCCCGGGAATTCCGGGGGTTCCACAACCATTATGCATACTCCGGCGCCAAAGGTCAGAACATGAATGCCCGCATTGCCGTCATCCTCGTTTTACTGGTGCTTGTTACGCAGGGTTGCATCACGACAAGGGATGTCGTGGAATCCC
The DNA here is from genome assembly GCA_030019395.1 of Methanolinea sp. Lineage (GTDB taxonomy): Archaea > Halobacteriota > Methanomicrobia > Methanomicrobiales > Methanospirillaceae > Methanolinea_A. Next base: position 4,854 of record JASEES010000006.1, read on the forward strand.
CGAAAAACCCCATGAACATAACCTTGGGTCAGGCCGTCGGTGCCATCAACGCAGAACTCGCCTCTGTCCGCACAGTAAATCTCGCCAGTGCAGAACGCCTCTCCCCGGTTGGTCTGAGAGGAGGGGAAGTCGAAGCGGTCCTGTCAGAGAAACTCGTTGCCCTGCCATGGGCTATCTCTTCGGTCACCATCTCATCTGACGGGATAATTGCCACGGCTGTCCCGGCAACATTCCGGGATATCGTGGGCAGAAATGTCAATTACCAGGACGCAGTCAGGGATGCGCTTGAAAAAAAGGCTCCGCGGGTGAGTGAAGTATTCATGATGGAGGAAGGCTTTGCCGGGATCTCACAGAGTGCCCCCGTTTTTTCTCCCGGAGGGATTTACATGGGATATACCGACGTAACCTATCGGCCGGAGACACTGATCGGGAGGGCGGTGGAACCGGTCATTGCAGCGACGGCCTATGATATCTGGGTGGTCCAGAAAGACGGAAGGGTAATTTATGATACAACGCAGGAGGAGATCGGGAAAAACCTCTTCTCCGATCCTGCATACCAGTCCCCGGAACTTCAGGCATTCTTCTCTCGCGTGGTATCCGAGCCGGAAGGCAGGGGTGTTTACCGTTTCTGGGACCGGAACTGGGACCGTGTCATCACCAAGGAAGCAGTATGGGCAACGGCAGGAATTGACGGGGCGGAATGGCGTGTTGTCCTGACATCCCCGGGGGACGAAGCGTCACCAGCCGGTGCAGGGTTATTGCCCAATGCATCATTCCAGAACCTGTCAAATCTCGATTCCTTTGTCCGGGACGCCGCCTCGTTTGCCCGGGAGGCAGGCAAAGACGAAGCTCTTCGGGAATTCAATGACCAGAAGGGACGTTTTTCCAAGGGTGAATGGTACATATTCGCATACGATATGAACGGGACGGTCCTTGCACTTCCCTACCAGCAGGGACTTGTCGGGGAAAACCGTATCAATGTCCGGGACAGCAACGGGGTTGAATATATCCGTGCCATGGTTACCCTCGCGTCCCGTGGAGGAGGGCACACTTATTACGTGTATCCCAATCCTTCCGCGGGTTTTTCCGGGCAATTGAAATTATCCTCTGTTGTTCCCGTGGACGATGAATGGTTCGTCGGTTCCGGAGTATACCTGCCCCATGTCGATGCCGGTTTCAGCCAGAAGGAACGGGATCAGCTCGTGCAAAAGGTGAAGAAGGCCCGGGACTTTGCGCAGCAGCAGGGAAAGGAGGCAGCCCTTGCGGCCTTCAACGACCTTTCCGGACCGTGGGCAGATGGTGCATCGTATATCTTTGCATACAGTCTGAACGGTACAACCCTTGCTCTCCCGAACCAGCCCGGATTAATGGGAACAAACAGGCTTGGATTTTTGGACCATTACGGTGTTGCGGCCGTTGAATGGGAATGTGACGTTGCAGCACGAGGTGGCGGTTTCGTGTACGTGGTATACCCGAACCCCGGGACCGGGAACGAAGCTCTCAAGCTCTGTTACGTCGTTCCCGTAGATACGGAATGGTTCGTGGGTTCCGGGATCTATTCAACCTCTGCCTGATGGGGGGTTTTAAAAAGGGCCTTTGGGAACTGTTAAAAAAGGGGGGGCGTCCATCCGGCGCATGACCCGGGAACACTTTCGGGTCACTTCCTTTTCGCTATTCCAAATACTATCATGGCTATCACGACTGCAGTCAAGGCTGGTGCGGGGAAGAGGCCGGCCTTCTGGGTGGGAGACGCTGCCGCAGTCATTTGAATCGCCGGGACCGTGGTCATCGTGGCAGGCATGGTAGTCTTTGTTGTAATAGTCTGTGTATGGACGGTGCCGGCCGGCCGGACCAGGGCGTACATCCCTCCCTTGCCGAGAGGTGCAGCTACGTGGTTTCCTGCAACCATTGATGGCAGGAGTGTCCAGCTATCACCTGAAAAAAAGGCTACAGCGGTATTATTCCCGGCCTCGGTAGTACCGGTGGAAAACAAAATCTCTCCCGGTGGAGAAAAGACTGCTTCGTAAGGTACAATGGCATAGGGACCGGCAATGACCTGCATCTCCTCCGGTGCAGCTGGCAATGGAACCTCAACGACGCTGATCTGCACGCCTGAAGGCACCCTGACTTTCACTGTTTCATCGATGGATGTGAAAGAGACCGTTTCCTGGGATACTGACGGTCCGGTGGTGGATGGCTGGCTTATTGACCGGGGCGGCTCTCCTGAACCGACAGGAATAGTCTTGTAGAGGACCTGGGTCCCATCCACCAGGGCGGCCAGGGTTATCGTGCCTGAGGGCAGACCGTCGACCATGAACCCGATCTCGGAATCCACAGGGCCCTGCTTGACTCCCGTCACCTGGAACCGGGTGGTAATCGATCGCGCTGACGGGAGCGTGGTCCCTGAGAGCCGGAAATAGTCATAGGTTCCTGCCGTAATATCGTAGGACTTCGTGGTAGTGAACCGGCCATCTGTTGACTTGCCGGACACACTCACGATAGTGTCCTCTTTCTTCACCTCGAGGCGGTTCTGCGACGTCCCCTCCAGTGTCGCAGTGATACTCCCCTTCTTTAAGGAGAAAGGCATTTTAAACTGGCTCATCTGGAACTGGAAGTCGGTATTGGGAGATACATCGTACGTTGCTTCCACGAGGAGTGAGAATTGCGCCCCGTCCGGAAGACTTGTGATCGTCACAAAGAGTGGATGACCATTTGAGACAGTCTCGGGCCGCCCGGTAATGGTCACCGGTGCGACCGGGATGATGAGAAGAAAGAGCAAGAGAAGAACAGCCAGAGACCTCCGTCCATGCATTTTCCTTTGAACATGTATTTTCATAAAGGATTCTGGATTCCCTCCAAAGAAAAACTTTCCCGGTCTCTATTCCCCGTTCAGAGCCTTTCCAGGAGTACTTCAAGGATCCTGTCTGCAGCATGCCCGTCCCCGAAGGGGTTTTTCCAGTCCCTTTTCTTTCCGATCATTGCAAGGCCCTCCCTGACGATTCGTAACGGATCGGTCCCTGCAAGCACGTTAGCCCCTGCATCTATGGTTTCAGGCCTCTCTGTGTTCTCCCTGAGGGTGACGCAGGGTACCTTCAGAATGCAGGCCTCTTCCTGTACTCCTCCGGAATCGGTCAGGACAAGGCATGAAGAAGCCTCGAGACGGAGAAATTCGAGGTATCCAACCGGAGGAATGGTGAAAAGACCATCTCTTTCGAGGGCAAACATTTCCATCATCTTCCGCGTCCTGGGGTGAACCGGAAAAACAACAGGCATCCCTGTCTCATTGCCAAGGCTCTTTAAGCCTTCCAGTATTCCTTTCAGGTTCTCCTTGACATCCACATTTTCTGCCCTGTGAGCGGTTGCTAGGATGAACTGACCCTCTTTTAATCCGCCGGTACCGGTTACCCGGCCTGATTTCTTCCTCGAAATGTCAAGGTTCTGGAACACGGCATCCACGATGGTATTTCCGGAAACGTGGATCGTCCCCGGATCAATACCCTCGGAGAGGAGGTTCCTTTCTGCCAGTGTCGTGGGTGCAAAGAGGTACGTCGAAATGTGGTCGGTTACGACGCGGTTTATCTCTTCGGGCATTCTCCGATCAAAGGACCGTAACCCGGCCTCGATGTGGGCAACCGGGACATGGAGTTTTACTGCTGCCAGTGCCCCGGCAAGGACCGTGTTTGTATCTCCCTGCACAAGGACCGCTGATGGAGTGTGGGCGATGAGGATTCTTTCGACCCCCTCAAGGATCGTGCCCGTCTGCCTGCCATGGGACCCTGATCCCGCATCCAGGGAGTATTCAGGTTCCGGAAGCTGCAGTTCCTCGAAAAAGATCCGGTCCATCTCGTATGAGTAGTGCTGGCCGGTGTGGATGATGGAGTAAGGCACATGTTCTCTCTCGAAGAGGCGGATGAGAGGACTGCACTTGATAATCTCGGGACGCGTGCCGAGGACAAAGGTGAACATGTCTTGCACAGGGTATGTAAATCCGGAATTAAATAAGGGTAGGCTCCATCCGGGAGCAAATATTATTGAATCCGTTGAATCACACTTCACTGGTCTGCTGGATGAAGGGACAGGACCCATCTCATTGCAGCCTTTTTGAATCCTTCCCTTCTCCCTGCATGAACCCTGCATTTTCCATTGCCAGGCAGATCGCTCCCCCAAGAAGGACGAGTGCAACAATCAGGTTATCGGACCGGGAATCCCAGCCTGTAAGCGGACAGAACGATCCACCCAATGCACAAATCGTCAACCACAAAGCAGAAAAACCAAGGACGAGTGACAATCCTGCCCCATATGGCGTCCGTGCACGTCCGGCTCCGATGAGCCAGGCAAAAAGAAAGATGAAGGCGATTCCTGCGAGCCATTCTGCAGGCTGAAGAATATCAGCGAGGATATACGGGATAATCGCAATTCTCTCTCCCGGAGGGAAAGGTCCCAGGAATGGCCAGAACCATGTTGCAGGCGTCTGCCACATCGCGTCGAGGATCTGGTGGAGGAGAAATCCCATGCCCAGTGCAACGAGTACCCCGGTGTTCCAGGCGTATTTTCGGAGGAAGGCCCACGAAACAATCCCAAGGCCGAAAAATAACAGCCCCATCACGAGTGTATGCGAGTAAATCCTTCCGTAACCCACAGTACCCGAGATTACAAGTCCGAGTGGCTTGTCCACGAGGTCAGGGAGGATTGCGCCCACCGTGCAGGCGATAGCCATCCGCCTGTCCCCGGCAGAATATGAGAGGAGAGTACCAGGAACGATGCCCGAGAGGAGATGGCACATCACATACATTTGCAGAAGCTATGGGTGCAAGGGAGATATAGCGGGGCATGTCCAGCGGTATGTTACTCTGGCGCATGAGGGCAGAGGAGTATGTATTTATGACACCCTGCATATTCCTGTAATGGAGATGCCACAATGACTGCCACAGACCAGAGAATGACTTTTCATTTTTTCATCCTCCTCATTCTCATCCCTCTTATCTCCCTGCCCGTCGCAGCAGGGGATTCTCCGGGACCGGATGAGTCGATACCCGTAATGACTGCTTCCCTGTGGAACGATCGGGGGAATACGTATTCCAGCCAGTTACGATGGGATCTTGCAATAGACGCTTATTCCCATGCAATTGAACTCGATCCGGGCTTTGCCAGGGCATACTTCAACCGCGGCAAGGCATACGCGGAGCTGGGCCGCTACGACGACGCGATTGCAGACTACGAGATGGCAATCGACCGTAACCCCTCTCTCAAAGGAGTTATCGAACATTTCCTCGATACTGCAGTCAGGAACCGTTACGTGACCATTCCGGGTGAGGCGTTGCTCAAGGGGACACTGCTCCCGGGTGGACAATTCCTTGCAGTTGATAACACAAAAGGTACGTCCGACGTTGTGGTTGCCCTGACCCCGAGGGGTCAGCGGGGGGCTATCCTCGCGGTATACGTTGCAAAGGGGCATTCACACCGGTTTGACCAGGTCGTTCCGCCCGGGATATACGATGTCTATATAACAACCGGGGAACGCTGGAACCCGAAAGAAAAGGCATTCGCAGTCGAGACAGGCTACCTGATGTGGAAAGCACCCCAGGTCTTTGCAGGGTCCGGGAACAGCGGACTCACCCTGACCTTCATTCAGTGGTACCCGCCATCGTCCTGGTGGGACCCGGCACTGATACCCATCAACCCCGAGCAGTTCCCGGTAGTGTAGGGAATATTCTATCTTTTTTTTTAAAAGGTAACCGGAGGATTATCAGCAGCGACAGGAGACCCCTCCATGTTTTTTTTCTGCTTTAAAGTTCTGCATACCAATTCATGGTATCACAGACCACGTTTTTTTTGCCGGTGGCCACTTTCCGTGGGAAAGAGGGAGAGGAACCGACGATGATTGATTTTTTCTGATGCGAAAAAAAGGAAAAAGGATCTTTTCACCGTCTCCTTCCCCATACTACCAACACGGGGATCCCCATGCCGAGCAGGGCAAGAACTGCCGGGAGCGGGGCCTTCGTCGGGGTTATGGTCGGGGAGGGTGAAAGTGTTGCATCTACGGGCGTCTGGGTGTCCCTGTTGACCTGAATAGTTGCCCTCCAGTCGGTATAGCCGGGATGGGTCAGGAGGACGGTGTGCATACCAGGGGGAACCGAAGGGATGACGAGCGGAGTAATTCCCATGTACTCGTTGTCCAGGTATACGCTCGCCCCGGCGGGATTTGACTGGACGGACAGCGAACCCGTACCAGAGACCTGGGTTGGAGTGGGGGTGACAGAGAGTGTCTGGGAGACCCTCGTCGTCTCACCGGAGTTGACCAACACGTTCCCTATCCAGTCCTGGAAGCCCGAGAGGGATATCCTGACCTGGTGGTACCCCGGGGGGAGTCCGGATGCAAGCTGCGGCGAAGGGCCATAGTATGTCCCGTCAACGTAGACACTTGCACCAGAGGGGACAGACGTGACATAGATGGAACCGGTCGCAGGAGTGATTGGGGAAAGTGATGCAAAGACCTGTGTATTCAGGCCGGAACTGACTGATGTTGTCGTACTCCATACCTGGTACCCGGACTTGCTCACCTGGACCGTATGGAGACCGGGAAGCACGTTATCGAACGTGCAGGGTGTGACCTTTGACTGCGCGCCGTCGAGAACAGCAGTCGCACCAGAGGGTGATGACGTCACGGTGATGCTCCCGTAAGTCTGGACAGGCTGCAATGTTGCCGTCACGTAAACGGTCTCGTCCTCGCCGGGGTTGCCGGGCTGGTAACTGCTCCACTCCTGGTAGCCGGAGAGCACGAGCCGGATGGTATGCCCCGGCGTCCCCGTTGTCGAAACGGTTACGGTGAGCGGGGTGGTCCCCTTGTATGAATCATCGAAGTAGACTGATGCTCCCGAAGGGCTGGAGGATATCCTGTAATATCCTTTACCCCCACCCGGCATGGGTTGGAGCGTCGCGCTGATGTGGATCGTCTCACCCTCGAAGGGATTGCCCTCATACGTATCGGTCCATTCAGTGTAGCCGGTCTTGGTGATCCGGATCGAATGGGACGGGGTTCCTGTTGTGGAAACAGGAATTGTGACAGGGGTCTCGCCCCGGTATGTCCCGTCAAAGTAGACCGTTGCACCCGACGGGGAAGACGAGATCTGGAAATATCCCGTGCCGCCACCGATCATGGCAGAGACCTGTCCCGTGCATGCCACCAGGGCGATGGCAAGCAGGATAACAGCAGGAATCGAACGTAAAGAGAAGGACACCATGGATACATTCCTCATGTTTTCATATCTGGATTGCTGCAGAGACTATAAAAATCATGCATAAAACAGCTTCATGATACCTTTCATTTTCCAGGTCTCCCCCGAAAAATACTATGTGGTTTTACGGTCAATATCCGGAAAATAATTTTTGGAGGAAAATCGTGGAAGATTTTCATCAAAAAGTTCCATCAAAGCGCCAGGAACTCGATATTGCACTCGAGGCTGTCATCCTGCTTGTGCTCTCGGTCTTCATGCTCCTCTTTGGTGTCCTCCTCTTTTTCATCCACACCGGCGATCTGCCCTATGCACCGGACAGCACCTACGGACTCTTTCTCGTTATCGTTTCCCTGCAGGTCATCACCATGGGCAGGACCCCGTTTGGCGACGTTCGCCGATCCTGGCTTGTCACCATCGTGGGGATCTCGGCCTCGGTCATCGGCATGGGTGCCTGTTTTATCCCGGAATCCCTCTCGGCCCTTGTCAGGATCCTTGTCGGCGTGCTGCTCTTGTCCGGAGGTGCGGTCCTCCTTTTTCAGCTTGCTTCCCGCAGGGACAGGGCTCCAGCGTGGCTGAAGGTTCCCGGCATCCTCCGGCACCTCACGCTTGCATGCGCCCTCGTGTACCTCATGGCTTTTATTCTCGGCCTCGTCACGATCCTGCCTGCTCTCACGACCGACTGGCTGACCGCAGTCTTCCTCATCGTTTATGGTATAAGCCTCCTCTACCTTGCATGGTGTATCCAGGTCGTCAGGAAGGAATACCCCGAAAGTTCCCTGCCACCATCCACGGGACCGTCCGAAGAACGACACTTCTTCCTCCTCCGGGAGGCACCTCTCACCTTCACGACAGCTCTCCTTGTCTTCCTCGGTGTGCTCCTTGCGTTCCTGGCAGTCCTTCTCGTGCCAATCACCATGGGAACGCTCCCCTTCTCTCCCGATGGCCAGTTCGGTCTCCTGCTCGTTATCATGGCGATCCAGGTGCTTGCAGTGGGGGAGACACCAGTCGGCCGGTTCCGGCGCTCGTGGACGCTTGTCACGATCGGTCTTGCCTTCGTTGCACTGGGCGTCTTTTCCTGCATTGTCCCGGGTATCATGACCGATGTGCTCCGGATCATGCTCGGAATACTGAACATCGCCGGTGGGATCGTTCCTCTGGCCATCCGGATTTTCCCCCTCCTGCAGCAGATGGGAACCCCGAAGGCGCCCCCCGTCCCGATTCCCACCCCTTTGAGAAACCTGCTCCTCACCCAGACAGTCCTCAACATCGTGAGCATACTCTTTGGCACATCCATGCTCCTTCCGGGACTCATCCCGGGCATGGTGACAGCAGCGATTCTCTTCTGCAATGGGATTCTGCTTTTTGTCCTTGCACGGATTCTCTCCACCCTGCCATCAGCGGCGTGAGAGACAACCCTCTTTTTTCGCGCATTGACCGTGGTTTTCGGAAGAGAGAGATGAAATGCTGAAAGGGGGAATAACCCTGAATTAAATATTCTGCATGACAATAATTCTTGGAACAAAACTCCGGATGGATTTTTGTTCAATCGAGAGGAAATCAGGTGTATACCCCCGTAGGGTTCCAGACTCATTGACCACTACACTAATGTATCATTACGTGGGATCTCTTTTCTTGATGGACTCTGAAGAGGAACTGATCTCCCGATACTTCGAGGAACGACAAGCACACCGCGGCACCCGGGAACAGAGCGTGAACGCACGGCGATATGAGTTATCGTTTGTTCTGAACCTTTTGCACAAGGCCGGGAAAAGACTGGATACCATCACCACACAGGACGCACTTGGAGTATTCCGGGCGATCCGGTCTATGGGACCTGTTGACGAGGGCGGTGATGGGACATTATCCCGGAACTATAGCCGCCGCGTGATAGTTACGTTCAAATCGTTTTTAACTTGGTATGCGGATAACGGCGGCCGTATCGACACCAGGAAGATAAAACCTGTCAAGGCTCCGGGTATGGACTTCGCCGCCAAAAAGAAAGAGGACCTGCTAACGCGAGAAGAAATAGAACGAGTCCTTACCGCATGCACCACGTCACGCGATCGGGCCATTATCGCGACGTTATACGACGGGTCCCTTCGCCCTGGTGAAGTGGTCGGGTTGAAATGGGGCGACCTTATCCGGGACGATTACGGAATACGCATAGTCCTTAAAACCCCCAAAACTGGAAAGGAACGGCCGATACGGTTTGTTTTTGCCGTCCCGTATATCAACCAGTGGGAAAACGATTATCCTCTTCCAATCGCCCCCACGGCCCCGGTTTTCCTGCAAACCGTGAGGCACTCGCATAACTACGCGCCGTTAACCTACGCCGGCCTTGCCAAAACAATATCCCGCCTTCGAAAAAGGACCGGGATTAATAAATTAACCCCATCAATTTTCCGGCCCTCGAAAATCACGCATGATGTTGAAGAAGGGACTGATTTGCAATACGTCATGTTAAAAAACTGGGGGACAATGAGGACGCCGATGATCGACGTCTACGCGAAACCGGGAAAAGACTATGTGGACCGGGTGGCGTTGGAAAAATCGGGTATTGCGCAGAAAAAACCCGCGAAGAAGACGGTCACGCTCGCCCCCAAGGTATGCCCGGAGTGTCAGACTTTGAACCCGGCAAATGCGGCATATTGTGTGACTTGCGGATACGGACTCACACCGGATACCAGGGCACGTAGGGGGACGGTCTTGGATGTCCTCGCAGACCTGGCAACGAAGGACCCCGAAGGATTCATGGATGCGCTGAAGACATTGAAGAAATCATGAAGGTTGGCAGGGATCTGTATCAGGGATGGCTTTATTCATGATTTGTTTCATGTATTCCTCACTATTCCGTTCGAGTTCCGCTGCTCGTTCCTTCAATGTTTTTAGTGGGTCTTTTATTCCAAGTTCGCTCAAAATAAGTTGTGCTGCAAGATCTCTGGTTGTCAATTTCATAACCAGTTTGTAGAGTTTTTTACTATCAGCAAAAAGAACGTCGCGGGTTTGGGGGATCACTCCGATTTTTATTCGATAAAAGAGGGGCCGTTTACCAGGTTCTTGTAGATTCTTTTCGCATCGTTTTTGTTCAATAAGATCGGCATCTGTCATTGCTTTCAGTAGACGATTTAGGGTGGTGCTGTGTGGGATCTCCCCCGTCTCCACCAATGCAGAATGAAGATCCCGGGCTCGGACCCATCCCCCATTCTGGTCACGATGCTCGAGGAGATATTTAATGATTAATTCTGTGTAGATACGCTGCTCGTCTCCCTTCCTTGTCTTTAGGAAGTCATGAACGCGATCATACACCATTTCCTCATAGTTGAACACTTTAACTTTTATATTATTACACAATGGTATGTGAAATTTATTACACAATAGACAGTCCAACGTGAAATTTTATATAGGAATAAAATAACTATATATTGAGGCGATTAAAATGGCCAAACGGTTCGTCGGGCTCAGTCTTGAGACGAGCACCTTAAAAGCCCTGGATAGCTTCCGGGGCGACATTCCGAGGAGCAGGATCATTGAGAGATTGCTTCAAGAACGACTAAAATTAGAATCCCCGTCCTCACAGCTTGCAGGCGTAGGAGACGGGGAATGATCACATTGGGGCGATCAGATGAATATAGACACTTCGAAGTCTAAAAGTTATTCTCTCCCCCTCAAGGTCACCCAGGAAGACATCGAGCACCTTCCGCCCCTCGAGCGTATTTTTGCAGAATTTTTGATCCGAACCAGGCCAGGCGAGGTTTTCGTTCTTGTCGACGACGAGGGGGCGGGTCATTGAGGCCGCGGGGCAGAAATCCCGCACACCGGGCCAGATTCCTGGTCGAGCAGGTGAAAACAGGCTCTCTTACGACCCGTGGACAGTGGACGCGGTTCGCTGACGAACTACACTGCCTCCCTGGCGGGTTGCTTTTGTGGGTTCTCCGGGAGATCCGCCCGCACCTCGGGGACGAGGCCGTTTCCTACATCATGCAATGGCCGGGTAAAGCGCAGGGGGTGACGATGTGATGGGGGATATCGAGGCGGCAGTAACCACCGACCCTTATCGAACATGTTCGATAAGGAAGAGAACCCGACGATCACCTAAGGATCTCAATACCATCCTGGCTGCCTGCCGGGCTATTATTGCTGAAGAAAAGACCGTTACCTTAAGGCATCTGTTCTATCGTCTTGTTTCCCTTGGACTGATTGAAAAAACCGAAAAAGAATATGGGAGGTTGTCATTTTACACGATGAAATGGAGGAGAAATGGATCAATCCCTTGGACCTCCTTTGTGGATTCTTCACGCTGGTATCATGGCGTAGAGGTATTTGATAACCTTGCCGATGCCCTTGAAAACTCAAAACGATGTTTTCGCCGCAATCTCTGGCAATCCCAAAAAGTCTATATCGAGATATGGACCGAGAAAGACGCGATCGCAGCTATCGCACAGCAAGCAGCAGAACCTTTTGGCGTTCCTGTATTTCCTATGAAGGGATTCGTATCGGGTTCGGCTCTCTATTCCATCGCACAAGCAATTAAATATCAACAGAGTTGTGGGAAAACGGTTTATGTCTACCATCTCGGGGATTGGGACCCATCCGGTAAATGCATCGATGAGAGCACGGTGAAAAATCTTCGTGAAGATCATGGCGTCGTATTCAATTTCAGTCGGTTAGCAGTCACACCCGAGCAAATAAAGCAATACGACCTCCTCACGCGACCTACGAAGAAAACAGATCCGAGATCGAAGTCCTTCCAGGGGGAGAGTGTCGAAGTGGACGCCCTGCCACCTCACATTATCCGAGATCTCGTTGAGTGGTGTATCTCCCATCATATTGAATCCCAAGCGTGGCTGCGTGAGATGGAAATTGAGGCCATGGAGAAAAAGATGTTCGACCGCATGACCGAGGCCTTAGATAGGGGGGACTTTGAGGGGGTGACGGTGTGAATGGTGCGGGTGCCCTTCAATCCCAAGACCGGGCTGCAGTAATTTCAAGACTCGAAGATCTTCGAACGCGCGAAAAGAACGCTCCTATTGAAGCGCGGCAAGAGATTGCGCTCGAAATTTCAAGATTAACAACTCTTCTTCAGAAGATCGACGGCGCAATTACAGAAACCAGGTGCGAGGAGGACTCGTATAAACGCGACAGCACGGGCCCTTCGGAATACGATGAGATAAACACGCGACTATGGCTGGAAAGGGAACAGAACCGTCTTAAAGAAATCGCAGCAGAACGGGACCGGCAGGAAAGATTGACCGTTCAATGCCGGGATGGAACTGTTGGGTGCGCGTATAGTGATATAGGAAACGCTCGTCGGTTCATAATTCGGCATCACCGCAATGTCAGATATTGCGCACCCTGGCGGAAGTGGTTGATATGGGATGGGGCCCGCTGGGCAATAGATGATAGAAACGAGATACTGCGTCTGGCAAAAGACACAGCACTCCGGATTGCTGATGAGGCACGCATTCAGGATACCCCACAGGAAGTCTTGCGGTGGGCGGCGGCATCGCAGAACCACGCCCGGATTATGGCAATGGTTGATTTATCAAAACCTGAATGTGCAATCCTTCCTGAGAATTTCGATGCAAACCCAAACCTCTTGAATTTCCCGAACGGCACCCTCGACATCAGGACGTTCATGTTCCGCGAGCACCGGAGAGAAGACCTATGCACAAAGGTCATGGGATGCATCTATGACCCTGATGCGCAATGCCCGACCTGGCTGGAACACTTGCACATCGTCTTCGCAGGAGATGAGACCTTCATTCATTCTTTCCGGTTGATGTGCGGATACTCGCTCCTCGCAAATAACCCGGAACAGGTCCTCTTCGTCCTGCATGGCGGAGGAAAGAATGGAAAGTCCGTCACCATCGGAACCCTGCGGCGGATCTGGGGGGAGTATGGCTGGAACCTGGCGGCAGACAGCCTTCTGGCCCGAAAGCATGCGGATGCATGCACACCACGGTCGGACCTTGCCGCACTAAAGGGCGTTCGCCTGGCCACGGCGTCAGAGAGCGATGGAGGCACCAGGTTGTCAGAGGCTACCGTGAAGATCCTCACTGGTGGTGACGATGTACTGACGGTCCGTCGCCTCTATTCCGAGGAGTTCTCATTCAAACCCGGCGCAAAGATCTGGCTCGTTACGAACCATTTACCGACCGTTCGAGGCACTGACGAGGCGATATGGCGGAGGATCTGGCTGGTCCCGTTCACAGTCACCATCCCGGAGGATAAACGAGACCCAATGATGGGAGATAAGCTGTATGCCGAGGCGTCCGGGATCTTGAACTGGTGCCTGGAGGGATTCCGGGAGTATATGCAGGCAGGCCGGTTAGTGAGACCGGAGATAGTCACCCAGGCAACCGATGCATACCGGGAAGACCAGGACATACTCGCTGACTTCCTGGCGGAATACTGTGATGTGGGTGAGGGGTATGAATGCACCGCAAAGGAGCTTTACCAAGCATATCGACAATGGTGTGCATGGGATAATGAGGAGCCGCTGAAGCCGAGAACCTTCGGGATGCGGATGGGTGAGAGGTTCCAGAGGGTTCACACCAGGCTGGGGAAGGTCTACAAGGGTGTGAAAATTCGGAGTCAAAGTAACATCATCAAAAACAATCAAAATACACCCTGTGACGGAAAAGAAGCCCGGGTGACGGATAAATTCATTACGGGGAAAAGTCCCCTTAAGGAATCAACGGAATACTTTACCCCCTTTTTGAATTATCCGTCACCAAGCGTCACCGAGCCCGTAAAATCGAGATCGGATCTGAGCGCGAAGTGCGACCCACCATCCGACTCGGAACTGACTGCAGCACGGCGGGACCGGCAGGGGGTGGGGTCATGAGCCCACGTCTGCGATGGTTCAAACACAACCAGCGAAGGCCGGCAAGGGACACACCACCGGCAAGCGAGGACAGGCACCCGGGCGGCCCCGTTCCTGGACTCTGGTGTTTCCAATGTTGGGAATGCGGGCACCGATGGACCGGTCCCCTCGTTTGGAACAATGCCAAATGCGCCATTTGCGGGGAGACCGTCCGGGTATCATGCGTGCGGCAGGCAACCCCGGGCACGGCATCACAACCCGGGGCCGGCCCCACACCCGCGACAACAACGGCGAACAGTACCGAGGTGAAACATGAGCCATAATAAAACGAGCAAAAGATCTTTAGTTTCTGAAGAAAAGCGGCAGCGGGCATTGGATTTACGCCGTGCCGGGGTGCCATACCGGGACATTGCACGCGAAATTGGCGTCTCACCCGGGCAGGCATACAAATACGTTGTATCTGGTCTGCGCCAAATCAGGGAGAGAAACGCCGAACTGGCCGAGGACGTCCGGACCCTTGAGAGACTCAGACTGGATAACCTGTTCCAGCACGCGTTTAATGCCGTCCTTCAAGGGGACTTGTCGGCAATCGACAGGTGTATAAAAGTAATGGACCGGCGGGCCCGAATGGACGGTCTCGACGCCCCGAGCAGGTCCGAGGTCACGGCGAGCCTGACCAGCACACCCGAATGGATCGAATTGAGAACAAAAATCTTAAACGTCCTGGAGAAATTCCCGGGCGCGAAAGAACAATTGATCAGAGAATTACAGGAGGTTTGAAAAAATGAATGAGCTGATTTTCGACATTAAAAAACGCCTCATGCCCGCATGGAAAGTCCTGCGGGTAAAGGCCGGAACGACGGAAGAACAGATAGAAGAACTCAAAAAGGCAAACCCGGCGGAAAACTATGTTATCGTCGAACTCGTCGGGCGGAAGGATGTTGAACCCACAATTACGCGGCAAGAAAAATAACGAGGTAATTATATGACAACTAAAATAAAATACGAGTTATGGAACAACGGCAAGAAGGTAAAAGCCATTGACACGTGGCCCGATGCGATAGATAAATACTTGGAACGCGACGGCGACGAGGTCTTTCCGGCCGGCAAGTCACCATACGTGGAAGAGGACGACAAGATCACCGAGGTTATCCCCCTCGTGCCTGAAAAACGGAAGGTGTTCTGATGCCCATCCTGAAGAAAACCACACCGGACGCCGACCAGGACGAGGTCGCGGCATTGAGGGCAGAGGTCGAACGATTAAAAACCCTCGACCGCATAAAGGCGAAATACCACGTTACCGACCCGGAAACCGCCGAGGCGCTCCTTGAACGCGAAAGGCAGGAAGAGGAAGAGAAAGCCCGCCGCCTCCGGGACTTTGAAGAGGAACAGCGCAGGAAGGCCGAGTTTGCGCAGAAGGCGAGAGAAAAGGCCTTGGAACTCTTCGAGACCGACCGCCTTCGGATCTGGTACCTCGAGTCAGGCCGTCCGGTGCAGAAGGTAAAAACCCTTGCCGGTTACGCCGTGCCCTGTAAGCAGTGCGGCGAACCCCTGCGGGAAACCATCTACCGGGTGCAATATGTTGGAGAGGCCTTTCTCAGGTATATCGATCGACCCATGCAGGACGGATCCGACCTGATCATTTACTCGGCCCGGAACCCGCTAAGCGTCTTTGTTGGGACCCTCTCGTTTTGGTTTCGCGAGAGGTGCTCAAGTTGCGGGAAAACGTCTTCCGGCCTCGCCCAATTAACGGTGTTGGAATGACCCGGACCACCCACGAGGCGAGGATCGCGGCGTTGGAAGAGAAGGTGGCCGCCCTGGAGTCCGCCCTGGACCGGGTCACCGATATGGTCGGCGAGATCATGGACCTGCAAAAACGCACGCACGAGTGCGTATGCCGGCAGGACGCCCGGGCCCCGGGTGGACCCAGTGACGACGGGACGCCGTACCACCGGTGAATGGGCCCTCCGGTAACATCACCGGGGGGTTAAAAGGGTTTTCGCGATATCGTTGCAGATAATGCGGGAATCCAATCACCTCTTAGCGATTGAACGTGAACGGGCAAAGAAGAGGCATCAGGAAACCTGAATCTGTGGTGGCAACGTTGCCACCACAAAATGAAGGCAAATCCCCACCAGGTGGAATAGGTGCGGCCATTATCACTATCCATTGTGGATAGTGATACCCACAAAACGGGATGGAAAAGGCCCCGTTTCTATTTCGGGGCAGATGGGAAATGTCCCTTATAAAAACGTTTTACTTCTTTTCAACCCGTAGACATTTCCTATTCTCATCAATTGTGATCAATACATCTTCCCCATCTTCAAAAGGGAAACGGTCATCTCCCGCAACATCGGCAGGGATGGAGATATATCGAGTCCTGGCCTTTCCACTTATCAAGAATATTTTTCCTATTCCCTTCTTTGACATTGATAACTAAATTAGTAAGCAAGATATTTATACTTTAACCACCTATTGTAATTTAGTTACTAAATTGGTAACTAACAACAAGGTGAAGAACCCATGCAGAACGTGAAGAACACAAACGCGGCCGCCCCCTTTTCCCCGACTGCAAACGACGGAAACGGGAAGGCAGCCAGGAACAGTATCGGCATGCAGATAAATGGGGTTTTCGTTCGGTGCGGCACCATCCGCATGAAGGGGAAGGCCGTCGAGGTCGCATATCGCGGGGTCGGTGGTGAATATACGGCGTATATCGGGGCGAAGGACATCCCCGGACTCGTCGGCCCCTCGCGTATGCCCTGCGACGTTCATGAGGTCCACGAGGACCCAGGCACCGACACCACTATGATCACCGTGGTCGGGCGTGCCTGGCGCTCCAGGTCGGGCCGTGCTCTCATGATCAAGACGGTGCACACTGCCGGCGCGGATATGATGGTCACGTGGCGGAAATTTTTGGACGTCCTCGAGGGGCGCACTGACCGGGCCACGGTCTCGAAATTCGCGGACAGGATAGATACCACTACCCCCGCACCGATCGCCCAACCTCGTGCGAATAATGAGCCCGTAAAATCGCCCGTTTCCAAGGGACTCGAGGGGGCGTTCTGATCATGCCCTTTACACCCGATGAAGAGGCGGCAATCGAGAAGATCCTGATCGACCTCGCGAAGACTGAGGAGGGCCGTGCTCTTCTCCGTCGGTATGCAGAGGACCATGGGATCCAGATATCGAAGGAAGAGGCGGAGTGATCATGCCCGACATTCCGGTCCTTGGAAACTATCTGCATACCACCCGGCAGGAAGGACCTGTCTACTCCTCGAGTATCACGATAGGCACCCCGGCAAAAGGCGGCGAAGTGAAGGTCTATTTCGACCCGGCCGACCCCGTGGACGCAGAGAAGAGGATCCGCGAGGCATTCCGACTGCGGGCGCTCGCCCGGGCCCTGGCAGAAGGACAGGAGGTGCACGCATGACCTGGTGGATCTGCAGGTCATGTATCCCCGCGTGTCAACTGCGAGGGGTTAATGATCCGGAGAACCCCCCACGAGGGTGTCCCTGGAGATACAACAACCCAGACGAACCCGATAAGTCAAATTGGCGGAATGTGGTGGACTAATGCCATCCGAACGCTGGCACGAACTGGAACGCCGGTTCCAGGCCGAGTATGATAAGGTAAACTGGTATCTCCGGCACGACGACCTTATGGCGGCCGCATATCACCGCGGGAGAATGGACGCGGCCCGTGCCGCCCTAGAGGAATACGAACGGAGGCACCCGTAATGAGATGCAAGAAATGCATGAACTGGCAGTGGGACCTCGTGTGGCCCTATGCCACATCTGAAGAAGGTATCTCCCTGCACCTGTGGCAATGCACGACGTGTAAGCATGTGGTTCTGGCGTCGGATCAGACCGCAGAGTCAGAATGGGTGACAGTATGATACCGACAACCTTTTTCCGGGAGAGGGCGATCGCATATCGTCGTATCCTTGACCTGGAACGCGAGGCCGATGCCCTCGACCGTGCCGGGTATCCAGTCCAGGCACGCGCGAAACGGGCCACCGCCTCCATCCTGCGGGCTTTATGGATGTGATCATGTTGTGGGGAATTTACTGGGTAACGAAGTCGGCGAAAATATTCATGTAATCCCGTTGGGTGTTGCTCACTGACCCATTATTACTTTCACCCGCTCTCTTTTTTCCTGTGATTTCTGGAGCCATGGAGAGGCTGTTGAGATATAACCAAGAGCTTCGATAGAACCAGCGTCCTGGACCTTTGAGAGATCAACACAGGCCATACGGAGATCGCTAAGAGCTGAAAGGTAATCCTGTTTTGCGGTTGAATATTTAGTGGTTACTTGAATTTTAGAAATGGCATCATAATGCCCATCAATGGTATTAATCATGGCCTTTGATTTTCCGGACATTGCTTTCAAATCAATGTTTGTGGTCCCTTCTGGTCCCATAGCCGCGCGCATATCGTTACCATACTGAATCACATCGGTTTCAGAATCTTGCCAGGCTTTCCGGAACTCATCATCGGGATTTCCACCTAAACATCCAGAGAGGGCCATAGTGGATATTAGGATTAGTAGAAGGAGTGCATGGAGTATTTTCATAGGGCTACCATATTAAATTAAGAAAGAAAAAATTTCCGTTTCTCATAAAACAAAAGATCATATCGTGACCACCTCGATCGCCCATCTCATTTTTATATTGCTGATAAATAATATCTCAATATAAAATCCTTTTTTTGGGATTAAACGTGTTTTATCGTGTTGCTGACTATCCCATACTCTTAATTATGTGGTCGCCGATTCCTGGGACGGTGACAGGGCCCGGGTTGTTAAGGGGTTCCTGGAACGACCCGCACATTTGGAGAGCACATGACACAGCGCGACGACATGATTAAGATCTGGGACGCCCAGGAAGCGGAACTTGCCCGCCTTGTGAATGATCCCGCTGCCGAAAGGTTTAAAAAGGATCGGCATATATGATCGAATTGGTACCTACCAACCCCAGACAACATGGTACCCTCACAACCCCCGCGGTTGTCTGTTTGTGGTGTGGTTTTTCGGGGTTGGTTAAAACAGGATTATTTGACCGAAGGTTCGTTTCCTGGAACCGATCGAATCAAAAAAAGTCCTAAAGAGGTAATGATCATGTATTGGAACACCGAATGTGATAAATTAAACGAAACGTGCGACGAATGCGTAAAGGAATTTTGCTCCGAATGCATTAAGGAGTATTGTCAATACGAATGCAAGGCCGGGGATCTTCCCGAAGTCTGCGAGACCTGCGATCCGAGGGAAGAGTTAAATTGTGTCTATGATTGCGACCTTTCGGAACGTTTGGGGTGTGCGGACTGCGAGGAAATCAGGAATTTATGTATCGAGTGCGACGAAGTAAAAACCTGTGATATCAGATAATTCATTTTTTTCGTCGTGACCAACAGACATAATATACCCGCCCAACAATCCCTTTTTGCCAACCCGACCAGGGGCGGGTTGTGCTATCGGTCATTCACCACCTGCACATACACAACCCCCGCATCTTTTTTCCTGCGTGATGGGGTCAAACGTTTTTATTATTGACACGCGAATATTGACAGGCAACCAGATACACAAGATGTTAGTGTATTTGCCAATCGGTCGTTTACCCCCGTAGTGTAGCGGTCAATCATGCAGGACTTTGGATCCGGCGACACCAGTTCGAATCTGGTCGGGGGTATGGGGAGTGTAAATTCGGGCGATTTCGCCTTTTTTTGAATAAAAAATGAACCCCTTTCGTTTCCGCCGGAGTTTTTTGGTTATTGAATCCGGAACGGGTGTCAGCCCTTTGACATGAATAGATCTCCGTTTCTTCACATCTCTTGATCAGTCTATAAAGGGGCCTCAGTCTATCCCTTTTCACTCATCCTTGCGCAGTCATATTCCTATGAACTCCTTTGCCGAAAGGAATAATGTACCATAATCCCGCAATAAAAGGCGCCACCTGCAAGCCGTTTCTCCCCTCCTAACCCCAAACAGCGATGAGAACAGTCCCCGTGACCATCACGATGGTCCCAAAGGCCCTCTGCCGGATGCTACCCTCCCTGAAGAGATACCCCCCTATGATGACACCGAAGAGGACCGAGAGTCTCTTTATTGCAATAACATAAGGGACGAGGGACAGGGTATATGCAGTGTTCACTGTTACCGCCTCCATGGTCAGGACAAGTCCGAGTGCAATCATGAGCAGACTTGTCCCCCTGGACTTTTCCCTGGGCAGAGGGGGATATGACTTTCCGGATAGTACCGGGATCGAGGCCTGGAGGAGGAATATGCATGCGAGGAGACTCAGGACGACAGCAGAAGCAAAGACGGGGTCGGACCGTTCAACGACGACCTTGTCGTAATTCACCGAGATACTGTACAGGAATGCCACGACGAGCATGAACCGGACCCCCCTGTCCGAGAGGAGAAAACGGAATGGTCCCGTCCACCCCCGTGCCTTTCCAGAAGTACCATCAGCAGCAAGCAGGTATGATCCTGCGGCAACCAGGAAGATACCTGCAAGGCCGGCAATACTCGGGATCTCGCCGAGGATAAAAAACGATGTTAAGAGCAGGAAAACAGGTGTAAAAGAGAGTATGGGCAGGCAGAGGGAAAGATCAGAGAGCGAGAGGGCCCTGTAGAAGAGAACGGTTGCAACGGTATTGATCGTAACGGTGACAAGCACAGCCTCTGAAAAACCCGGTTCAATGGATGGAAATCCCCTTGAGAAGGAAATGGCGGCAAGAGATACAGCAGCGACGAGAAAAGATCCCCCGGCAACCTGTGCCGCTGGCACCTGCCGCAGGAGTATTTTTGCTCCTGCGGAGTACATCGCCTGGGCCATCGCACCCGCAAGGGCAAGCGGAAACCATATCATGCACCATGTGACGCGGGAAGGTATTGTGTATCCCGGATCAAACCTCACCGGTTTCCTGTAGGACTCTTGGAATAATAAGGTTCAGGAGGAATTTACCGGAAAAACCAAAGATGAAGAGGTCCCTGTCCCCGTCATCTCTGGATAGGGCTGTTCTCGTGAGCGACTGTGAAACGCCACATGCAGAAGAGGTCTTCCGGGTGGGGGTCAGGTGGCGCAAAGAGGCATTCGACCCTGATCCGTGGGTCTATCTCGCGGGCGAAACTGGAAAACTCAGCCCTGTGCATCTCCCTGCATGCATACTCATCGAGTCCCCTGCGGAGTCTGGCCTCCTGCGTGGGACAGTGGGGGACGCGGATAAGGATCTCGTCCTCCCCCTCCTCGATCAGGTACCCGACGATGAGGGCCCAGGGAAAGAGCCGCAGTGCCTCTGAAAACCCGCGCAGACCCTTTTTCTTCAGGGAAAAACGCTCTTTCAGGTCACGGGCCGCCATCCCGGCAACCCTCCCCCAGACCTGTTCGTTGATCTGCTCGGCAACGGGCTGGCCAAACCTTTCTGTTACGTAAATGAACCAGAAAGCGTCCACCACGCGATAGTGCCAGAGAAGAAATTCGATGTACGAGAGAATTCCGTCCCGGTTCATCTCCCTGATACGGTCAAGTTCCATGGGGGAAGATGGGACGATACCCTCACATCAGGCTTTTCATGATCCCGCTTTGATCCTTGTTATGTGATTGCCCTCTTTTTGCAAACAAATGGATTCCCCTTCCGGGAATTATCCTGAAATGTCCCTCTATTCGGGCGACAGGGGGAAACAATCCGGAGAATTGCAGATATCTCGAGTCCCAGCCGGAAAACCGGTGGCAGGGAATGATCAAAAGCCCCCTCTGTGTTGCGGGGCAGTCCATGCAGGGTAAATGAAGAATCTTTGAAAAAAGAAGAGGGGAATTTTCATCATAAAGGGGTTATCCGGTCTGGACCCGGCAGTTCCCGCACGATCCATCCCGGAGTCTTGTCTGGTTTCTTGCCATGATGCGCACCTGGTCACCGATTCCATCCTGAAGTCCTGTCTGGTTTCTTGCCATGGTGCGCACCTGGTCACCGATTCCCCTGCCTGCAGATACCCTGTGCATTTCGGCGAACCTGTACTGGTCGGCGTTTTCCTGGCCGTTCATTGTGCAGAACCGGTTCTGGCCGCATGCGGGTGCAGATTCGAGTGACTGTTCCCCTATTCCCAGAGCGGGTGCTCCGGCACTACTTTTCCCCTGCCCGTGTGCTCCTGCTGCCATGACGGTCGCAGGGACAAGGACGAGCAGGAGAATGCAGAGTGTCAGTATCTTTTTCATTTCTGATTTCCTCCTGTATGCGACGGGATCCCGGGTCTGTTGACCGTGGACCCGTTCTGAATACCACGTTGTCGGGAGGATATTAGTGATCTCTCGCACCGGCAGCTACGTTTCTGCGGGTGAACCGCGAGGGAGATGGCTATTGCAGGCGAGAACAGACTCCCTGGACGGGTACGGGTGAACGGAACAGCCGTCGATAACCGCGGGATGAGCAAGTATGGGCGGTGTCAGGTAATGGCAGGAAAACCTCCCCTGTTTCCTCACCTCCACAATTCCATCGTGGGAGAGGTTCTGGATGTGGCGTGTGACGGAAGGCCCTGCAATCCCGAGGGTTGTTGCAAGCGCCTCCCTTGTCATCCCGGGTGATTCGGCCAGGGCCAGGATGATCTTTCTGGTCGATTCACCCCGGAGGTAATGGAAGAGACACTGGAGGCGGGGCGGGAAGAGCCCGTTGTTTACGAAGTAGCGGACGGTACCGGGGCGGGAAAAGTAAGTAATCTTCTCTTCCCGTGCAAGGGTGAAGAGGTGGTAGCGAAGCGTATTGATATTCATGCCAAGGAGGGCTGCAAGCGCCGGGGCATCGAGGCCGGGATTTTCAGCAATTGCAGTGTAAACGCGGTTCCGTACAGAACTGGCAAGGACCGTTTTTCTTGTTATCCTCCGGTAACCAAGAGCTGGTAAAAAGGGCGCAGGAACCGGGTACCCGGGGAGAGGGGGGCTCCCGCCATCATCCTCGGCATCACCCTCTTCGCGCCTTACCCGCGGCATACCGGGGGATACGTGGGCAGAGGGTTCTGCGGGACCTCCGGCGGGCAGGGGACCTGACGTCTCGGCAGGTCCGCAGGGATACCGGTCCTGAACAGGGACAGGTACAGAATGCCACGGGCCGGGGGAATGCGGGTTGCGGGGCATAGGACTCCGAACGGGTCCTGCACCATTGCCCGGGGAGGAGGATGGGGCCGCGGTTCCCGTGAGACGGCCCGCCAGGGGAGAAGGACCGCCAGACGGGTTTCCGGCACTGTTCCCGGAGAGAACCGGTCCTTTCCCCTGACTGTTTTTGGGCGGGGAGATGGAAGGGTCTGGAACGCCCTGCATGGCATTGCCGGTATTGGCAGCACCGTTTCCGTGCTGGATTCCCTTACCCTCCCCCAAACCAAACTGGTTGGGGTTTGCGTGGCCTCCTCCCCCGCCGGCAGCACAGGCAGGGTATGCAATAATGCAGATGAAGAGCAGGACAACGATGGCAGGGATATACCAGGCGATGCGCATCGTGTTCAGGATAAATGACAGGTATATATAAGAAATTTATGATGCCGGAAGCTATCCATTTCCGGTTCCCTTACCGGCCCGTGAAAAAGCCCCTTTATGATGTTTGGAAGGAGCTTTGACCTCTCCCCGCAACGGGCAGGGGAGTAAAATATCCCGGCTGGTATGGGACAAGAAAAAAAGAAGGGAGAGGGTGTGCAGCACTGATGGTGAGTGTGGAAAAGAGCCGGGCGTCACCCCGACTGTCCCGACCTGTTCATCTGTAGGGTAGAATGAGTAATAAATTTTTTTATTTTTTTATTACAAAAACAAACAATATTTTTGAAAAACAAATAATCATCCCCTCGCGAAAACCACCAGGAACGCCCCCGTCTTCTTACCCCCACCGGCTTGTGGGACCATACCTTTAATCCCCTGTCGGGAACGACAATTATACAAGCATGTGCATCTCCAGGGAGGTGCTCCGCACACGGGCAAGGGAAGCGCGGGCGGCGATACCTGAAGAGAAGCGGAAGGAATACAGCTGCACGATATGCAACAGGGTCGTTTCACTCCTCGACGGGCAGGACCCTGTCCTTGTCTATGTCTCAAAGCCTCCCGAGGTCGAAACGATACCGCTGATTACGACCCTCTTCTCACGGAAGACCTCGGTTGTCGTGCCCATCATCGAGCGGGAAGAGCGTACCCTGCGACTCTCCTTCCTCCGTGACCCTTCGCACCTCTCGATCAGCACCTTTTCTGTTCCGGAACCGATAGGCCACGAGTTTCCGGCCGATCCGGGAAGCATCCATGTTGCAATCGTCCCCCTGATTGCCTATGACCGGAACGGGCACCGCCTCGGGTACGGCGCGGGGTATTATGACCGGTTCCTCTCCCGCAATCCCCACATGTTCAAGATAGGGATTGGGTTTTCATGCCAGGAAGTGGACCAGATCCCTGCGGATAGCAGGGACGTGAGCATGGATGTGATCGTGACCGAGAACGAAATCATCCGGACAGGGGAAAAAAGAGCGGTTCAGAGGTATTCTGCACCGTTCATGTAGGGCTGCAGGACACGCGGGACTGCCACCCGCCCGTCGGCCTCCTGGTAATTCTCGAGGATTGCCCGGATCGTCCGTGATGTTGCCACGGCCGTGGAGTTGAGCGTGTGGACGTACCGTTTTGACTCGAAGTTCCTGGGGTCACGGACGCGGATACGCAGGCGGACAGCCTGGTACGAGGTGCAGTTGGAACAGGACACGACCTCGCGGTACTTCTCTTCCCGTGGCATCCAGACCTCGATATCGTATTTCTTGGCAGCAACGGTCCCGATATCCCCCGTGCAGATCGAGACGACCCTGTAGGGGAGCCCAAGGAGCGTGTATATCTCTTCTGCGTGGGCAAGGAGTTGCTCGTGAATGTCCCATGAATCTTCCGGGCGGCAGAAGACAAACTGCTCGACCTTGTGGAACTGGTGGACACGGAAGAGCCCCTTCGTATCAAGGCCATGGGAGCCAATCTCCCTGCGGAAACAGGGAGAGACCCCGCACAGGCGCAGCGGGAGGTCGCGTTCCTCGAATATCTCGTCCTGGTACATGGCACAGAGGGGATGTTCGCTGGTGGCAATCAGGTATGCATCGTCATCCTCGATCTTGTACATGACGTTTTCAAAGTCGGCAAGGTCTGTCACACCCTCGTAGGAAGACCGGTTCATCATGTAGGGGGGGATCACGGGGATGAACCCTTTCTTCGTCAGAAGGTCGATTGCAAATCTCTGGAGCGCAAGGTCGAGGAGGACAAGGCTTCCCTTGAGGTAGTAGAACCCGGCACCTGCAGCCCGGGCAGCCCTCTCGAAGTCGGCCCAGCCGCACTCGGCTGCAAGTTCACCGTGGTTCCGGAGGGGAAAGTCGAACGTCCGCGGGGTGCCCACCCGGCGCAGTTCGAGGTTTTCGGAATCATCCCTGCCTATGGGAACACTCTCGTGGAGGATGTTGGGCAGGCTCATCAGGACCCCCGTGATCTCGCTGGAGAGGCTCTCGATGACGCTTTCCAGTTCCTTAATTTTTTCGGGTAAACGTGAAGCCTCCTGCAGGAGGTCGCTGGTGTCCCGGCCTGCCTTCCTTGCCTCGTTGATTTCACGGGCGATGCTGTTTCTTCTCTGCCTGAGCTTGTCGATCTCCACTTTCAGCGTCCTTGACCGCCTGTCCTTTTCGAGGAGGTCATCGACCATCCGGACGTCGCCGTCCCTTCCCCTCCTGCGGAGGTCAGCCCGGACAACCTCCGGGTTTTCCCGTATAAACCTGATATCCAGCATCTGCGGCCCCTCTTATGCCACCGGCGATCTTGTCCTTCTTTTCTTGGACGGCAGGGACCATTGTCTTTACGGGTCAGGACGGGGTGCGTGAGGACGGCTCCCGGAAACCGGTGGCTGTTACCGGGAAAATTCCGTTGCAGTCATCAAAATCTTATTGCGGTGTTGTGGAGACTTTTCCGGGTGGTTATTAGCAAATGGCAGGAGGGGTAGTTTTATATAATAAAACTCACTTACTTTTAGTAAATGTTTGAAAACGATTACCAAGGGAGCACATGAATATGGCAGATTCAGATACCATCGAGGTCATTGTCAAGGAGGCAGCGAGGGACGACGCAGGGCGGGGTATTGCCCGGCTGAGCATCGAGGCCATGCGGAAGCTTGGCCTTGTATCAGGCGATGCCATCGAGATACAGGGCAAAAAGAAGGCGACCGCTATTGTCTGGCCCGGATTTCCCCAGGATACCGGTCAGGCCATCA
Source organism: Methanolinea sp. (assembly GCA_030019395.1). Lineage (GTDB taxonomy): Archaea > Halobacteriota > Methanomicrobia > Methanomicrobiales > Methanospirillaceae > Methanolinea_A. The sequence goes on from JASEES010000006.1 coordinate 31,163, forward strand.
TCAGGATCGACGGCACGATCCGGAGCAATGCGGGAACAGGTGTCGATGAGCGGGTCAAGATCCGCAAAGTGGAGGTTGGATACGCAAAGAAAGTGGTCATCAACCCAACCCAGCCTATCCGGCTGGTCGGCGGTGAACAGTACCTGTCGCGTATCCTCAGGGGCCGCGCCGTCATGGAAGGACAGACGGTCCGGGTTGACGTGATCGGAAATCCGCTCACGCTCGTGATCTCCAAGGTCAGCCCGAAGGGAATAGCCATCGTGACCGAGGATACCCAGATCGAGCTGAAAGAGACACCCTACGAACCCGAAGAGAGGAAGAAGGGCGAGATAACGGACGTCCACTACGAGGATATCGGCGGCCTGACCCGCGAGCTCGAACTCGTCCGGGAGATGATCGAGCTCCCGCTCCGTCACCCCGAGCTCTTCGAGCGCCTCGGGATAGACCCGCCAAAGGGAGTCCTCCTCTACGGGCCGCCCGGGACCGGAAAGACCCTCATCGCAAAGGCCGTCGCAAACGAGGTGGACGCGCATTTCATCTCGATATCCGGCCCTGAAATCATGAGCAAGTACTACGGGGAGAGCGAGGGAAGGCTCCGCGAGGTCTTCGAGGAAGCCCAGGAGAATGCCCCGGCCATCATCTTCATCGACGAGATCGATTCCATCGCACCCCGGAGAGAAGAGACGAAGGGCGAGGTGGAGAGGAGAGTGGTGGCCCAGCTCCTGTCGCTCATGGACGGACTCAAGGCACGGGGGCAGGTCATCGTCATAGCGGCAACGAACATTCCCGATGCAATCGACCCGGCATTGCGCCGCGGCGGCAGGTTCGACCGCGAAATAGAGATAGGGATACCCGACAAGAAGGGCAGGCTCGAGATCTTCCAGGTCCACACCCGTGGAGTTCCCCTCGCTGATGACGTCCGGCTCGACGACTACGCCGAAACAACGCACGGGTTCGTTGGCGCAGATATTGCCCTCCTCGTCAAGGAAGCAGCAATGCATGCCCTCCGGAAGGTCCTGCCTAGGCTTGACCTCGACAAGGAGATCCCGGCTGACATGCTGGAGCAGCTCAAGGTCACGAAAGAGGACTTTGAGGAAGCGCGCAAACACGTGGAACCGAGCGCCATGCGCGAGGTGCTCGTCGAGGTTCCGGACGTCACGTGGGAGGACATCGGGGGTCTCGACGAGGTGAAACAGGAGCTGCGCGAGGCAGTGGAATGGCCCCTGCGGTACCCGCAGGTCTTCGAGAAGCTCCAGACAAGGCCACCAAAGGGGATCCTTCTCTTCGGACCACCGGGGACAGGAAAGACCCTGCTTGCAAAGGCAGTGGCAAACGAGAGCGAGTGCAACTTCATCTCGGTCAAGGGACCCGAGCTCCTCTCCAAGTGGGTGGGAGAGTCCGAGAAGGGTGTCAGGGAGGTATTCCGGAAGGCGCGGCAGGCCTCGCCGGCAATCATCTTCTTTGACGAGGTGGACGCCCTCGTCCCCAAGAGGGGGATGTACATGGGATCCTCCCACGTCACGGAGAGCGTCGTGAGCCAGATATTGACAGAGCTCGACGGCCTGGAGGAGCTCAAGAACGTGACCGTGATCGGTGCCACCAACCGTCCCGACATGCTCGACCCGGCACTCATGCGTCCCGGAAGGATGGAAAGGCATATCTACGTCCCGCCGCCGGATGCCGAAAGCAGGAAGAAGATCTTTGAGGTCTACCTCGGGAGCGGGGGACAACTTGTCACGGGCGATGTGAAGATCGATGACCTCGTTGCAGTGACCGAAGGGTACGTTGGTGCAGATATCGAGGCCCTCGTCCGCGAGGCCAAGCTCTGCGCCATGCGCGAGTTCATCAGTGTGATGGGCGGAAAGAGCGAGCAGGAGATTGCCGATGCCGTGGTCAACGTCCGGATCTCGAGGAAACACTTCGACGAGGCTCTTAAGAAGGTCAAAGGCTCGATGGACCGCGAGTCGCTCGAGGCGGCTGAACGGATGGCGTGGGAGATCCTCTACAACCAGGAGCAGCGGACGATCCTCGAGAACGCTGTCGCAGCCCTCAAACAGGCAGAGATCAGGACCGGCAGGACCTACGATACCGAACCGCTCCGCAAGGCGACGTTTGCCAGGAAGAAAGACTGGAACGAGATCAAGAGGTTGACGCACCTGCTCGAGGAAGAACTGAAAGCCTGAGAAAAAAGAGCGGGAATGGAAAGGACCTGCTCTGCGCAGGAAGGAAAAACACCGGTTACGAACAATGACAGAAAGACAGGAAGATCCCAGGAAGACACTCGAGGAGATGGTCAGGCACCTGATAGCGGCTGCCCACGACGGGCGGCTCCAGCCTGTCTTCGTCGGAATGAACGTGATCATCTCCCCGGGTGGCGGATTCCCCGTCCCGCCCCAGCGTGCGAGGGGGGATGGGAAAGAGCCGGATATCGAGATCCAGAGAATCGGGGACCGCATTCTCCTCGTCACCGAGCTGCCGGGACTCTCACCGGAGAACGTCCAGGTCCTCTTCCGGGGTGACAGGGTCTTTATATGGGGAAAGGACGGGGAGAGACAGTACAGGACAAGTGCAGCTGTCCCGCCGCCCCGCGCAGGTTCGGAACAGGTAACGTATCGGCACGGAGTATTGGAAGTATCCTACGTTCCGATGGAAACAAGCGGCACCGGTACCCCCCCTGCACCTCGCGAGGAATGAAAAGGGGCAGAGGGGATTTTCAAAAACACACACATTTTTACCCTCCCGTCCCCTTACTATGTGTGTATAACACTCGAGGGTAATTTCATGCCAAAAACCACTATTTCTCTGATCAAAGCAGATATCGGGAGTTTTCCGGGGCATTCCCGCACACACCCTGTCATTCTTGAAAAAGCTGCCCGGTTGCTCAAGGAACAGGAAGGAAAGCTGCTGATCGATTCTTTCGTCACCCACTGCGGTGATGACCTCGAACTGATAATGACGCATACCCGCGGCGAGGATAACAAAGAGATCCATGCCCTGGCCTGGAAAGTGTTCCAGGAATGCGCAAAGATGGCCAGGGAGATGAAGCTCTACGGCGCCGGACAGGATATCCTGTCCGATGCATTTTCGGGTAACGTGAAGGGAATGGGACCGGGCGTCGCGGAGATGGAGTTCGAGGAACGCGGGTCCGACCCGGTTCTCCTCTTCATGGCGGACAAGACAGAACCCGGGGCATGGAACTTCTACCTCTACAAGATTTTCGCAGACCCGTTCAATACCGCAGGGCTCGTCATCGACCCCTCGATGCACGAGGGCTTCATATTCGAGGTTCACGATGTTATCGAGAAGCGGAAGATCGAGTTCCGGACCCCGGAGGAGAGCTACAGCCTCCTTGCATACATCGGGGCACCGTCACGGTATGTCATCAAGTCGGTCCGCAGGAAGGACGGGGTTATCGCTGCGTCCACGAGCACGCAGAGGCTCTCTCTCATCGCCGGCAAGTACGTCGGCAAGGATGACCCCGTCATGATTGTCCGCGGCCAGAGTGGCCTTCCGGCTGTCGGGGAGATCATCGACCCCTTTGCCACCCCTATCATCGTTGCCGGCTGGATGCGGGGATCCCACCACGGCCCCTTCATGCCTGTCGGGTTGCCGGATGCAAACTGCACGCGGTTTGACGGGCCCCCGCGTGTCATCTGCCTTGGTTTCCAGGTCTGTAACGGGAAACTGATCGGCCCTGCAGACATGTTCGACGACCCTGCATTCGACCGGGTCAGGGCGAGATGCAACGAACTTGCCGATATCCTCCGGGCGCACGGGCCGTTTGAACCGCACCGCCTCTCTCTGTCCGAAATGGAGTATACGACCCTTCCGGCAGTCGAAAAGGCCCTCAAGAACCGGTGGGTTCCGATCGGGGAGTAGTACCACAGGCAGCATCCCTCCTTTTTTCCGGCAGTGACCCGGCTGAAAACCAATAAATACCGGCAGTCCCCAATAAGGTGCAGATGGTGAACGGTATCGTATTACCTATCAAGAAGGTCTTTTCTCTGGTGGATTCGAGGATTATCGTGGAGATAAAGGACGATCAGCGCAAGCTCCAGGGACGCCTTGTCGCCGTTGACGAATACCTCAACATCCACATGGATGACACCACCGAGTACGTGAACAACGTGCGGGGAAGGACGCTTGGAACCGTTGTCATCCGTGGCAACAATATCCTTTCCATCCAGCCGCAGGCCTGAAATATCTCACAGGACTGTCCGAGATATGACCAAGACCCCCGAAGATGCACTCAAGGTGATACAGTCCCACCCGGAGGGTGTCCTGCAGAGTGACCTTTGGAAGATACTCGATGTCGACAGCCGCAAGTGTTCCCGGCTCGTCAAAAAGCTGCTTGATGACGGCCTGATCGAGCGAATCGAGTTCCGGAAGGAAGGTATCAAAACATTTGTCCTCAAGGCGGTCCGCTGCCCGGTCGACCCGGCGCACCTCCTCGCAGGGGACGAACTCATCCCGTGCATAGGGTGTGACCTCGAGTGCCGGGTCGAGGAGTGTCCCCGCCTCCTCGACTGGATGTACCAGCTGGCAATTTCGGATGCAGAAAAGTAGGGGAATTTTTTGTCTGGCGCAGGGGGAAAACCCCTCCCCCTGACAACCCCCGTGGTGAGGGGTTCAAAGACGGGCAATCAGCAATTCGTCCGGGTCATTCCGGAAAAAAGATGGTTTAGAAGCTGAAGTGCCGGTTCACGATCTTGAGTGCGCAGTAATCCCCGCACATCGTGCATGCATCGGCATCGGCAGGCATCCGCTCGCTCCTGATCTGGCGGGCCCGCTCCGGGTTCATCGCTATCTGGAACTGCCTCTCCCAGTCGAGGTCACGGCGGGCATGACCCATCTCGAGGTCCGCCTCTCTCTTTTTCAGCTTGATCATGTCACCCACATGGGCGGCAATGCGCGAGCTGATGACTCCCTCGTAGACTTCTTCGGGTGTGGGAAGCGCAAGGTGCTCGGAGGGGGTGACGTAGCAGATGAAGTCTGCACCGTATGCAGAGGAAAGGGATGCCCCGATGGCAGCAACACGGTCATCGTAACCGGGCGCAATGTCGGTCACGAGGGGACCGAGCATGTAGAAGGGTTTCCGGTTACTGACCCTCTTCTGGAGGACGACGTTTGCCTGGATCTCGTCGATGGGGATATGTCCCGGCCCCTCGATGATGACCTGCACGCCTTCTGCATGTGCCTTGTCAGCAAGCTCGGAGTTGATCAGGAGCTCCTGGATCTGGGCACGATCGGTTGCATCGTGGACGGCACCGGCCCGCATCCCGTTACCCATGGAGAGCGTGACCTCGTGCTCCTTCATGATCTCGAGGAGATAGTCGAACTCCGAGTAGAGGGGGTTCTCCTTTTCGTTGTGGAGCATCCATGCCGTCATGAAGGCCCCTCCGCGGGAGACGAGACCGCCATGGCGTCCCTGGTTGCGCAGGCGCTTGACGGTCTCCCAGTTGATTCCCGTATGGATGGCCATGAAGTTGGTCCCGAGCTTCGCCTGCTCGGCCGTGATGCGGAAGAGATCGTCTTCCTTCATATGGACGACGGCGCCGTCTTTTCTGGCAGCCTCGATGAAGGCCTGGTAGAGGGGGACGCTCCCGACCGAGAGCGTGGTCGCCGCGATAACCCTCTTTCGTATCTCGACGAAATCCCCCCCGGTGGAGAGCTCCATCAGCGTGTCAGCGCCCGCCCTCTCTGCCTGGCGGGCCTTTTCCACCTCCATGTCGACGTCCACGATATCGGTCGACGTCCCGATGGATGCGTTCACCTTGGTCCGTAACCCTTCCCCGATCCCACAGATCCTGACCTTCCTGTACGGGGAGACGGGGATGACGATATGGCCCCCTGCAATACCCCGGCGCACGAAGTCCTCTGTGACACCCTCCTGCTTTGCCACGATACGCATCTCTTCGGTTATCCTGCCTGCCCTGGCGTCATCGATCAGACTCATGGGAAGTAATAGGAAGAAAGACAAGATAAAAGGTTCTTTTTCAAATCAAAGACTAAAATTGGCTTGTTTTGATAACAATTAAATTTGATTTGTGTAGAATCAAACTGGATTGAAAAATAGCAGGCTGGGCATCCGGGGACAGGGGGGAGTCGGCAGAGTCGCCCTGCCATCCATGCAGGGTGCCATAGATTGATGAAACTTCCCGGTTTATTACTATAGAGCGGTGACACGGGTGCAGGTAAATTTTGGCGGGTTTGTTGACCTGAGCACCATTGACTGGCCGGGCAGGGCTGTATGCACGGTCTTTCTCCGGGGGTGCCCCCTCCGGTGCTCATACTGCCACAACGCGGCTATCCAGACCGGCAGTGACATGCGCGAGGTCGGGTGGCTGGTGGAAAAGATTGCACGTGTCCGCCCCCTCGTGTCAGGAGTGGTCTTCTCCGGCGGGGAACCGACCATGCAGAGGGAACCGCTCGTCGCCCTCGCGCGGGCTGCACGCGGTATGGGCCTCCTCGTGGGGATCCAGACGAACGGGTACTTTCCGGAGACCATCCGGCAGCTCCTTTCCGAGCGCCTCGTGGACCGCGTGGCGCTCGATTACAAGAGCCGGTGGGAGGGATTTTCCAAGCGCTGGGAAGGATACGGGAACGTCTGCAGGGAAGATTACACGCGGCAGGTCAGGGAATCGGTTGCCCTCTGCCAGGACGCCCATGTCGCAGGCATTCTCCCCTCGTTCGAGGTGGTTCTGACGGTCTTCTGGGGGAACGAAAGGGAGATACTTGCAATCGAAAAGGAGCTCCCGCGGGGGACGATCGTGCTCCAGCAGGGCGTGCACAAGAGGTTCTGGAAGGACTGGACACTCGCCCGCGAGGTGAAAGGAAAGCCCTACCTTTCGGCAGAAGAGGTGAATGGTCCCCGCCCGCCCCTGTCCCTGGAAGAGCTCTCGGCACTCGCCTCGAAGATGGTCAGGGTTGGCAGGACAATCCGGATCCGGACCCGGGAGACAGGGGAGGTGATGTATGAAGGTGATCGGGGTCGTTGGGTTCCCTGCAAGTGGTAAGGGCGAGTTTTCAAGGGTTGCAGCAGAGATGGGGATCCCGGTAGTCGTCATGGGGGACGTCATCCGCGAGGAGACCCGGAAAGCCGGGCTTCCGCCGACCGACGAAAATCTCGGTACCGTGGCGCAGCAGCTGCGCCGGAACGGGGGCATGGATGCCATTGCCCGCCGCTGTATCCCGAGGATCAGGGCAACCGGAGCAAGGCTCGTCCTCGTCGACGGGATACGGGGGGATGCCGAGGTCCGGCTGTTCCGGGAAGCTTTTCCGGGTTTTGCACTCGTCGGGATCCGGGCACCTTTTTCTGAACGGGCTGTCAGGCTGGCGAAGAGGGGACGCGAGGACGATCAGGACACCCCCCGGGCGCTCGAGGAGCGGGACCAGCGCGAGCTCGCCTGGGGCCTTGACCGCGCCCTTGCCGGTGCTGACCATATCATTGAGAACGAGGGAACGCTCGAAGAGTTCGTCCGGGCAACCCGGGCCCTTCTCCGGAAGATCGCGGAGGACCCATGAGTTTTCGCATCTATTTCTCGTCGTCCTCGAAGGTATGGGACGATATCTCATGGATATACGGCATCGAGGAGGCGGGTTTTGATGGGTGGGAGATCGTTGCAGATGGCAGCTACAGGCTGGACAACCCCGAAAACGTCCGCCGGATCGACGAGGCAATCGCGTCAACGCACCTTGGAATAACAGTCCACGCCCCCTATGCCGACCTCAACCTCGCCACGCTCAACCATCCCATCTGGAGAGAGTCAGTCCGGCAGGTCTCCTGCTGCATCGAACAGGCATCGGAGTGGACCGATCGCGTAACGGTTCATCCCGGTTACATCTCGCCGGTCGGAAAGATCATGCCCGACCGCGTGTGGGAGTTCCAGAAGGTTGCCCTCCGGGAGATAGGAAAGGTCGCCTCGGATCACGGTGTCGTGGCATGCCTCGAGAACATGATCGGGGCTCGGGAGTTCCTCTGCCGGGACCCGGGCGAACTCCTCGGCATGACAGAGGGTATCGGGGGCGTCGGGATCACGATTGACATCGGCCATGCCCATACCATGGGACTCGTCCGTGACTTCCTGCCCCTCGTTTCACGGGCATCGCACATGCACGTCCACGATAACCACGGGCAGAGCGACGAGCATCTACCTATCGGGGAGGGGAGTGTTGACTGGGAGGCTGTCGGGCCGGTCATCGGGCGTAATTTTGCGGGTGTCGTGGTCATCGAGGGCAGGGGCGTTGCAGAAGGAAAGCGGAGTCTTGCGGTTGTCCGGGGGTGGCAGGAATGAGCGGGGAGACTCTGCATGTCTATTTCCTCGGGACCGCTGCAGCGCTTCCCACGCCCCTGCGGAACCCGTCGTGCATCATGGTCCGGAGGGGACACGACACTCTCCTCTTTGACTGCGGGGAGGGGACCCAGCAACAGATGATGAGAGCACGGACGGGTTTCCTCGTCGATGGAATCTTCATCACCCACTGGCACGCTGACCACTTCCTCGGGATCTTCGGCCTTGCGCAGACGCTCTCGTTCATGGGCAGGACAGACCCCCTGACGATTTACGGACCCGAATGGGTGACCGAGGTTGCAGCGGCAGTAAAAAGCCTCGCACGGTACAATATCAGGTTCCCGGTCATCCCTGTCGAACTCCGCCCGGGTTCCGCCGTCCGGTTCGAGGGATACACGGTCAGGGCATTCGGAACGGATCACGGTATGGCAGGACTCGGGTACGTCCTCTGCGAGGACCCGCGCCCCGGGCGGTTCAACAGGCAGAAGGCCATCGATCTCGGGGTCCCGCCCGGGCCGCTCTTCGGAAGGCTGCAGCGGGGAGAAATTGTCCGCGTCGTGAGGAATGGTGACACCGTCGAGGTTCGCCCGGACGAGGTGATGGGGCCTCCCCGGCCGGGAAGAAAGATCGTGTATACCGGGGACACCCGGCCCGTTCACAGCCGGATTGCCGATGTGGCAGGGGGTGCCGATCTCCTCATCCATGACGCCACGTACGACGATTCGGCCCGTGACCGGGCAGAGGAGGTCCTCCATTCAACCGCGGGAGAAGCCGGCGAGGCTGCCGCATTCCTCGGAGCCGGGACACTTGCCCTCGTCCATATCAGTTCGCGATACACCACGGTTGCCGGTCACATGCGGGACGCACAGGCACGGTTCACGGGCAGGGTGATCATCCCGTCAGATCTCGAGATGATCGAGGTACCGTACAAGGACAGCAGGGAATGAGAAGGAAAGAGCGGAACCATTCCATACATACATAAGAGTTCCGGACGCATTCATATATTCAGAGGAGTCCGGACGGGTTCGCAAGGGGGATCGTCCCCCGTTGTCCCGCCCGCTGGTCAATATGAATGAGGCGAATATCACGGTATACCGCATGAGCCCGGGATGTGACCTCGGGGATGTGGAAGTGGGAAAGACCTACATCGGGCGTGTCCAGGGCTTTGCCAACTTTGGCACCTTCGTCCAGCTGAACGACAGGGTAAAGGGACTTGTCCACAAGAGCAACGTGCGCACGCAGCACAAGGAGCGTGACAGCATCCTCGTCAGGGTGCTCAACATCCGCACCAATGGGAACATCGACCTCGAAGAGGTTACAATCCCGGTCTACACCGTCGAGATGGTGGAGAAGAAGTCGACTGCCGTGCGGCTCGCCGAACTCGGGGGCAAGGTGGGAAAGACGGTCAGGATAGAGGGAGAGATTGCCCAGATCAAGCAGACGAGCGGCCCGACCATATTCACCATCGTGGACGAATCGGGGACCGAGAACGCGGCCGCATTCGTCGAGGCAGGCGTGCGGGCGTACCCCGAAGCCGAGTGCGGGGATATGGTCAGGATCGTTGGCGAGGTGATGATGCGCCAGAACCAGCTCCAGATCGAGGTGGAGAGCCTGACCATCCTTGCCGGAAAGGATGCCGAGGCGGTCAGGGAGCGGATCGAGAAGGCTCTGGACCTTCGTTCCGAGCCCCCTGACATCCCGCTCCTGATCGAATCCCCGGTACTCGAAAAGCTGAAGCCGGAGATGCGAAAGGTCGCAAAGATCATCCGGAGAGCCGTTTTTACGTCCCAGCCGATAGTCCTGCGTCACCATGCAGACGCAGACGGGATATGTGCGGGAGTTGCCATCGAGCAGGCGGTCATTGCACTCATGAGGGAATCAGGCGCAGACTTCGATGCCGATTATTTCCTCTTCAAACGCGCCCCCTCGAAGGCTCCTTTCTACGAGATAGAGGACATCATCCGGGACCTTGATTTCGCCACGAAGGACAACGTCCGGTACGGGCAGAAGATGCCGCTCGTGATCCTGATGGACAACGGGTCCACGGAAGAGGATCTGCCCTCGATGAAGATGGCACAGGTGTACGATCTTTCCATGGTCGTGATCGACCACCACCACCCGGACGCGGTAGTGGACCAGTACCTGGTCGGGCACGTCAACCCCTACCATGTTGGCGGGGACTTCGGTATCACGGCCGGGATGCTCGGAACGGAGGTGGCCCGCCTCGTGAACCCGGCCGTCGAACCGGTCATCAGGCACCTTCCTGCCGTGGCAGGGGTGGGGGACAGGAGCGAGGCGCCCGAACGCGCCAGGTACCTTGCCCTCGTGCAGGACACCTACACCGAGGAGAACTGCAGGGACATCGCCCTCGCCCTCGACTACCAGCAGTTCTGGCTGCGGTTCAACGACGGGCGGGAGATCATCAAGGATGTCCTCAACCTTGCGGGTGACACGGAACGGCACAGGAAACTCGTTGCGCACCTCGTGGAGGGTGCAAACCTCGCGATACAGGACCAGATGAGTGCATGCATGCCGCACGTCCGTCACCAGACGCTCCAAAACGGTGCCGAACTCTTCCTCATCGATGTCGAGATCCATGCCCACAAGTTCACCTTCCCGCCACCCGGCAAGACATCCGGGGAGGTGCACGACCGCCTCTGCCAGCAGCACGCGGGATCCCCCGTGGTCACGATCGGGTTCGGGCCCGACTTTGCCGTCCTCCGGTCGAGGGGCGTGATGATGAATATACCGCAGATGGTGCGGGAGCTCCGGGAAGAGATCCCCGGCGGGGGCATCTCCGGCGGGGGGCACCTCGTCGTCGGCAGTATCAAGTTCGTGGAGGGCATGCGGGAAGAGGTCCTGAACGGGCTCATCGCCAAAATATCCCGTGTCAAGACCGGAATGCCGGCATAATCCCTTTAATCATCCTGTTGCGGGGATGCAACGTCTTTCCCTTAGGTAAGTGTCGAGAATGCCATTATAATCCGCCGAATTTTGTGATGCTCCCTCATTAAAGCCTTTGTTCGAACCGATCGCGATGGGTATATATTTATAGACGTAAAGTGTACCAGACTACCACGGCTGAGGTGAATGGACGTGAACACTTCACGCAATATCAGGCAGTGCTATAATGAGACCCAGGCCAGAATTGTCCAGTACCTCAAGGGAGGTCTCGAGAAAGGAAAAATCTACTTCAAATCAAAATATATCGCCAGGGAACTCGGTCTTTCACCCAAAGAGGTGGGGACCAACATGGCCATCCTCTCCGAGATCTGCCAGGAACTGGCAATCATCAAGTGGAGCTATTCAAACAGTACCACCTGGATGGTGACGTCCAGGTCGGTATAGAGGAGGATCTATAGGACCTCCATTCATCTTTCCATGAGCACGGTCATCCAGTTCGAATCGGTCATAGAGTTTGTGGCTGATATCAACGGGGAGAAGGACTGCCTCATGTCCCAGGACAAGACGCAGGACGAACCGGGAACCCTCTGGTTCAACATCGATGTACCCAAGGGGCATGGTGTGCGCGCCGGGGACCGGGTCAGGATAACGGTCGAAAAGATCTGACCGGGTTTCCCGTCACTCATTGCTCCGGAAGAGTACCGAAGGTTTTTTCAGAAAAACCCTCTCGTCTATCCTTTATCGCTACTCCAGCGGAGCCGGCTTTTTTATCCAGCGAAAAGGTGCTCCCTGCTGTTTTGAGCAGGTCGTGAGAATCGAAGGAGGGACTTTTTGCCCCGCACCCTCGCACAAGGATTGCCCCGCCGCCGCTGAAGCCCACGTCCCGGCGGCACTCCTCCTGATCAATTCTATACAAAAATGGCATTCCTTTATTGGATTAACCAGCCCCGGCCTTGCGGGAGGCTGGAAAGAAATCCTGCCCTTCACACACCAGAAATGACAAATGGAAAAAGGGGATAAGGGTCAGTCCACGGTGGATGCGTCCTTCTCGATCTCGTCGACGAGTTCGGATCCGGTCTTTTTCCTCGTCCTGCTGATATCTTTTAAATCCTCGACCGATATCTCTGTCTTCACCGAGGTGTCCATCTCCCGGAGGATCTCCTTCACCTCGTCGGCTGTCGGGATTGTCCCGAGGATATCTGCTTCAGGGACGCCTGCGGGGGCCATTCCCTCCTCACCACCACCGCCCTCCTCGGATGCGCCCAGGAACCGTGCGGCCTGCTTCATGAGGGTCGAGACCTCGAACGGGAAGATGATCTTTGTTGCCTGCCCGTCAGCCATGGTCTTGAGCGCATCGAGCGAGAGGACGGTGATCGCCCTGCGGTCGAGGGGCCGTGCACCGACCGAGAGGATGCGCAGCGACTGCGCCTCTCCCTGTGCCTGCAGGATACGAGAGATACGTTCCCCTTCAGCCCTGAGGACCTTGCTCTGCCGATCACCCTCGGCCTCGAGGATCATGCTCCTCTTGGTTCCCTCCGCCTTGAGGATGGCAGACCGCTTCTCGCCGTCCGCACGCAGGATGGCCGCACGCCGGGCCCTCTCGGCAGCCGTCTGTTCTGTCATGGCCTGCTTGACAGCCCCGACGGGATCCACCTCCTTTATCTCAACGCGCTCCACCTTGACACCCCACTGGTCGGTCTCCCGGTCAAGGATATCCCGGAGCTTCGTGTTGATGATGTCCCGGTTATAGAGGATCTCGTCCAGTTCCATGTCGCCGATGATACCGCGGAGGCTCGTCTGGGCGAGGGCAACCGTTGCCATCCGGTAGTTGGCCACCTCGAAAAATGCCTTTTCCGGGTCTATGACCCTGATGTAGACGATGGCATCAACGTTGGTCGGTGAGTTGTCCTTTGTAATGACTTCCTGCGAAGGTACATCCATGACCTGCGTGCGCAAATCCATCTTCACGACGTTCGTGATCAGGGGGAAAACCCAGCGGAACCCGGGATTCATGCGGCCGGTATAGCGTCCGAGCCTGATGGCAAGCCCCTGCTCGTAGGGCTGGATGATGACAACCCCCCGGGCGAAGATAATCACGATCGCAATGATCAGGAAAAACGTTACAAGCGTCTCGATAACTGCCATGTGTATCACACCTTTTCAACAACCACGTGGACCCCCTCGGACGCGATAATCCTGACCGTCGCGCCCGCGGGAATCTCGCCGTCCCTGCTCCGGGCACTCCATTCCTGTCCGGACACAACGACCTTTCCGGAGAGGTCCGCGGGAGTCACCCTGCGGATGACACGCCCTTCCCTGCCCACGAGCGAATCCCTGCTGATCGTCACCGGGGCGGCATCCCCCGGGTTGATCCGGCGGTACAGCCAGATCGTGACGAGCGAGACGATAACTGCGGAGATGACCCCTGCGACGAGTCCAAGGGGCCCGGAGAATATATCGACTCCAAGGAGGATCATCGCCCCGAGGATGATCATCACTGTTCCCGGTACCGCGATGAAGAAGCCCGGGTTCGAGGCCTCGATCACAAGGAAGATCGTTCCAAGGATGATCAGGATCCAGCCAAACGAGAGGCCTACCAGCTCGACCATAAAGGAACTATTGCCCGATGAGAAGAAAATACCACCACCCGGGGGGAAAAGTGCTTTATTTCCGGAAAGTCGGGAAGTGGGCCTTCCGGCAGGGAAACGGGCAGCCATTCCGGGCGGAGTATTCCGGTAACTTAAAATTTTTCCCGGTCGAAAAATGTGCACTATGAGCGAGTCTGTCCTGAACAAGATACGTGGTTTCCTCTTCAGCCCCTCACTCTCGTTCCGGAGGGCAAAGGACGAGGAAGCGGGAGATACTATTACCTACCTGATCATCCTTGCCGTATTCTATTCCCTCATGGGTACCCTCCTGACCGTCCTTGAGATCTCCATTCACCCCTTTGCGGTACTCTCCTCTCTCCATCCCGGTCCGGCTGAAGCGCTCCTGATCGTGTCACTGATAGTCGTTATCCTCGTGTTCACTCTCATCATGGCAGTTGTCTTCGGTCTCTTCCTCCATATCTTCGTGTACCTCGTCGGTGGCAGGAAAGGTGTCTGGCAGACGGAAAAGGCCGTCTTCTACTCTCTCACACCGGTGTTCGTTCTCGGGTGGATTCCCCTTATCGGCATAATCGTGGGTGGTATCTGGTCGATCGTGCTCGGGGTTATCGGGATCCGCGAACTACAAGGTGTATCGGATACAAAAGCTGCCATTGCCATGATTGTTGCCATCGTAATTGCAGCAGTTATTGCCGTTGTCATACTCGGGGCCATGCTGTTTGCGGTCGTATCGAGCATCCGGATGACAGCGTGAGGGTACCCTCCAAAAAAAACAGTTTTTTAGCCGGGGATCTCTTCTCTCAACTCACCCGGAGCATTGCCACTTTCTTCCCCCGGGGGACGCCCACCTCGTCCGCGATGGGGTCACACTTGACGGCCATCAGGTATGCAACCGGGGGAAGCCCGCTGTATTCGGAGAGTGACTCGTAATTTGCCATTCCCTTTGAAATGACGATGGTGCAGGTGTCCATGGCCCGGGCAAGGTCATCGGGCATGCAGTCGAGACGGACACCAAGTTCGCACCCGCATCCCGTCGTGGTGACGAGGGAGGCAAACTTCTCCATGTGCACATCATTCGCATCGGCACGCGTGGCATCGTTGAGAATCGGTTCGTCACGGACGGCAACCGTGATCTCCGATCCCCGCCGGGACAGGTACTCGACGAGGAGGCGGTCAAAGACGATCTCCCCGCAATTGTCGGTGAAGTAGACGACGCGGTCCGTGAGCGGCAGGATCCGGTCGGTATCGTCGATGAAGAGCCCCTCTGCAAATTCATGCTCGAAATAACGCGCAAAGTCCGGTTCAACGGAATGGGAAAGGACTCCGAAATCAAAGGTGTTGCCGATGACGGCCGCGGTCACGAAGTCCCGGAAAGACTTTAAGCGCGGTCTGACCGTCCTGCAGACCTCCAGAGCCTTTTTCGTGCTCTCTTCCTTGAGGGCGGAAAAGGGGTCCCGCGTCCCGAGCATCCCGTATGCATGCCGGTGGAGAGCGCTTGCAACCTCCGGGTGCAGGAGGGGCCTCTCTTTGAGGTCGTTGAGCATCCGTTCACATTCATCCCGGACTCTCCTGGAGAGAGCCGGGTCTGCGTTGCAGAGTGTGCACTCGAGGGAGACACGCGAGAGGAGGCAGGGGAAACAGCGCGGATCCCATCTCATGGCTGCACCAAAAAGTATCGTTCATGGGGCCACCGCGATTTGAACGCAGGTCAGAAGACCCCCAGTCTCCTAGGATGGCCAGGCTACCCTATGGCCCCGGATCAGATGGAAGGGAACGTGCATTTTCCAGCCCGGGAAGCTGATATATTGCCGTTCAAAACCCAAAATGTCACCATTCTGGGCTGTAACATGTATGGAAGGGATGCGTAATAAAATATCCCATCGGAAATTTTATTGGGAAGGCATCTATCGGGAAAATTCCGGTCGCAGCGGTTATACCGCACGTCCTGACAGGGTTCTCATGGCTCGTGCAATGGGAAAACGGGTGTCCGGTGATCAGGAATAACAACAAAAAGGATGAATACACAATAGATCATTCTTGCAGGTAAGGGGTGGCAAAGCGGTCCCTGACGGTGAGTAACACATGCTGAAGGAGAAGGTAAAAGCATACATTGAGAAGGTGCGGGCAATCGACGGAGTCAAGGGATGTGCCCTCGTCTCCCGCGACGGAATCATGCTTGGCCAGTCGCTGGAGAGGGATTTCAATGAGCCCTGGCTTGCAGCCATGTGCGCCACCCTCTTTGCCTCGGCCGAGTCTGCATCAGGGATTCTGAAGATGGCCCCGCCTGAATATGTCTGCGTCCACGGTGGTGCACATTCCCTCGTCGTGCTCGGGGCAGGTGACAAGATACTGATCGTTGTCGTGGCGGAAAGGGGTTTTGAGCACTCGCCCGGCGCCCGGATGCTCGAAGTCATTGCCAGCGAGATCGGGGGGTCTTTCTGAATATGTACACCATCATGGTCATCGATGACAGCCCCTTTATCGTCGATATCTTCGTGACGATGCTCCAGAGGGGGGGCTACCAGACGGTTGCCGCATACGGCGGCCAGGAGGCACTCGACCTCCTCCAGACCGTGAAACCCGACCTCATCCTCCTCGATATCATGATGGAACCCATGGACGGCTGGGAGACCCTGATGCACATCAAGAATGACCACAGGATCAGGGATATCCCTGTCATCATGCTCACCGCCAAGCAGCTGACCCCGAACGAGGCGCAGGAATACGGTATCTACATCGAGGATTATATCATGAAGCCCATCACCCACAAGGAGCTCTACGAGGCTATCGAGGCCCAGCTGAACCGCAGGAGGGTACTCGAAAAGGATCTCGAGATGGCACGGGAAGCAGGGGTCGATGAGGCAGTCATCCAGAACTACAAGCGCCTGCAAAGGAGCATCGATATCAACAAGCGCCTCCTCAAGATACTCGAAAACACCTACCGCACGAGCGAGGCAAGGGAAGAAGAAGGGGAAGATGATTTTTCCATGGCGATCCGCAACATGGAAATGAACGTCCGGTACCAGGAAGAACAGCTGAATTCGCTGCGATCCTCGTTCATGAACAGGACTGCCTCTGCGTGAAATGGTTGATCGGGGCGCAGGCGCGACCGGCACCCGGATCATTCCTGTTCCCCTGCTATTCTTTCAGAATCCCGGCCTCGAGTGCAACTTCCCGTGTCCGCCTGAGTGCAGCGATCGCATCCTCTCTCTTCTGGTCCACCGCATGGGACCGGGCAAACTCAAGGAATCTCTGGCATGTCTCTCCTGGGATCTTTTCCCCGGCATGCCTGCAGACAAGCGCGTACGTCCTCTCGGGAAAGTAGAGTGACCGGGCAGAAGCGAGGAGTTCCTGTTCCTCGGTTCCCGTGATGATACCCGCGTTCCGTGCTTCCCGCAACGTGCAGCGGATGTTGATGAGCGGCTCGGAGAGGGCACAGTAGGTCTCGGGGTCGTAGACGAGTGCGACCTCGTCGTCGGAGACGAGCCTGCCGTCCCGGTAAAGCCTGTAGATGAGGCCGACACCCTCCATTCCGAGCGTGTGGAGCTCCGAGGCACGGAGTGCGCCCATGCTCGAGGCACCGATGACACGGATGCCCTGCGAGAGGGCGGCAATGATCTCGCGGTGACCAACCGCACACTCCTGGAAGAAAACACCGTCGATGAGCGTGATGATGCGGGCACCCCCGGCAGCTGCGGAGGTGATATCGCCCCGGGCAGCGGGCGGACGGTAGTCCGCGGCAACGATCCGTCCGGCAACGGACCGGTCACAGCTGGGACCGAGAAAAACGACGATTCCGTGCGTCACGGCACCTTCCCCCTGCCCTTTGCGGGTCCATTGCATAGACTTCGAGGCCCGGGACGATGACCCTGACGACGGGAACCCCTATTTCGGGCCGTGTCAGGTCAACGACGATAACCCGCTCCATGCCGGCACGGCGGATCCGATCGAGCGCGATCCTGATATCAGAGAGGAAGTCGTCGGTATCGAAGGAGGGGATTTGGTCAAACGGCTCCTCGGATTTCCCGTCGAACCAGTATGCGTTCATCCTCCGGACCCTCTCGTATCCCGCCCTGCGCCTGAGATCGGCAGTATCCGTATCCTCCCGGGCGCCGTGGATCTGGGTCAGGCGGCTCTGGGCCACTTCCGTCAGGGCCCGGAGGAGGGCTATCCGGGCACTCGTGTGGGTGCCCATCCCGATGGTGAGGAGGGCCGGGTCGCGGAGCTGCAGGTCGTCGGAGACCGCGGCGAAAGTGGGGATGCCAAGGTCGCTCGTGATATCCCTGACGTGGACTTCGACCTGTGCGGATGCGAACCGGGAGAGGAGACTGGCCGGGAGGGAGTCCCCGATTGCCGTGACACGGGGGCCCGTGTCCCTGCTCGCCTCGACGAGTGACCACGCATCGCGCTCGATGACCTCCATGAGGGCATGGAACACTGCCTCCTCGAGCGTGTTTCCGGACGCAAGGCCGTTTGTCGATGTCCTGAAGAGCTGCGGGTATGTTTCCGGCAGGGGGTGGAAGACGGCACTTGCCGGAACGAGGATCTCCTCTTCCTGAAGGATATCGTAACCGGCAATCCAGGGAATGGTCATCCGGGGGTCCTTCCCCCGGGGAAGGATGAGATCGGCAGGGTCGAGGGCAGGGACATCGCCGGCGACGTCCGGGTACCGGGCCAGCGGGAGGGTGGTGCCGGGCGGGACTTCGGCGGAGTACCGCTCGATGCCCTCCATGATAGCCGATACGCGTGCCTCCGTCGGGGTAGCCCCCTTCCCGTTGTACACGGAGATCGCACCCCTCCCGGCCGTTGGCCGGATGCTGGAAAAGACCGGGATGCCAAGCCTGTCGAGGTTCGTGATGTCGGCGACCCTCGTGATACCTGCGGCGGGAAGCGCCTTTTCCACGCGGGCGAGAGTCTCCTCGGGCGAAGTCGTCCTCTGGGTCTCGTTGTTGTACAATTTCTTGCAGGGTCGGAGGATCATCGTCACGTCACAGTACTCCCGTATGTGCAGGATCCGTTGCTGTACATGTGTGAAGGATGGCACTTATGCATTCCTTCCCGGCAGCGGGTTTCATCCGGGAAGGAGGGATCCGCTGTCAGCCGCGAGAATGACCTAGATGTGGAGCAGGTAGGGAAGGAGTACGAGTGCAAGGAGCATCACCACCATGACGGAGGAGACCAGGGAGACGACGGGAATAGCGTATTTCGAGAGCCCCCACCGCTCGAAGAGCCTCTCGACTCCCTCCTTGAGGATGTATCCCCCGTCCAGCGGCACCATCGGGATGGCGTTGAATATTCCGACGTTGATGTTGATCCAGGCACACCAGAAGAGGACATGGACCAGTCCCCAGAATCCCGGGAATGGTTCTTCGTAGAACCGGGTTTCGGGCGTCTCGAACGCCAGTACACGCAGTGCCTGGCCTGCGGCAGTGGGGTCGAAGGGTATGGTGAGGAAACGGATGAGGCCGGGGAACGAGAGGCTCTCGCGGACCCCCTCCTTGATGGCAGCGCCGTCGTAGTACGAAATACCCATGAACCCTGAGTGATGCAGTCCCAGTTCTTCCGGCCATTCGGACAGGACGAGTGCATAGTCCCTGACCTCCCCCCCGGCATCGAGAGTGAGGGTCACCTGGTCACCGGGCCGCGTGGCGTTCAGGATGCGGGAGACGTCGTCCCGGCTCGCAACCGGAATGCCGTTGACCGCCGTGATGACGGAGGGTGCGGGGACTCCCGCGTCCCATGCCGAGTAGTTCTTGTACACCCCGGCGATGACCGGGTTTCCCGTCGGGACGACCATGCCGAAGAGGAGGATGAGTGCGACAAAGCAGATCGTCCCCACCACGATGTTGTTCGTGATACCGGCCCCGAACATGCGGATCTTCGGCATGCCACGGGACTTCTCGAGTTCCTGCTCGTCCGGCTCGACAAAAAACCCGATCGGGATGACGGCGACGAGTGCCCCCATGCTCCGCACGGTAATGTTCTCCACGCGGCAGAGGATCCCATGTCCCCACTCGTGGATGGCAATCGTCAGGACGAATGCAAACCAGACCGCGACCGTGGACGGGACGTACTCGTTGATCCCCGGGATCAGGAAGATGTTCTGGGGTGCATAGATTCCCGTCGGTTCCGGCCGGAAAAGGAACGTGAGACGGACGGAGAGGAAGAGGATTGCAGCGATACCGGCCGAGATGATGGCGACCATGACGACGCCGAGCGTTGCATAGACACGGAGGATTGGTGTATACCGGATATACCTGTCAAAGAACCCGACCCGGTCCGTCTTTATGGCAAGCACCGGTCCATAGAAGACGATCGAATCCCATACTGACTTTTCACGTGTCCCTTCTTCGGGAAACGCGATCCTGTCGGCCTTCTCCCTCTCGTATGCGGCCTTCCGGAGGTAGATGTAACCGGCTGCCACCGTGTAGAGGAGGATTGCAAGGACGACCCAGAAGAGCCAGTGCATTCCCTTATATTACGCGGGAAATCTACATAAAAGTGTGGAAGGCAGAGAGGTTCGGAAAAACCAGCTGTAAAAGTATCCATTTACCGGTTTTAGAGAAATTTCAGGAGATCACGCTGTTCCGCCCGGGCAAGGATAGTCCTCGTCGTCTCCCAGCTTTTACGCGCGATGGGCGGGATCTCCCCCTTTTCTTCGAGGTACCTCTCGAGGAACCGGATGGTGACAGGGTCGGACGGGTACCCGCTCCCGAACGATCCCCACTCGTCATGGAGGCGGTGGATCATGCTGTCCCGCTCCACCTTGGCAACGATGCTTGCGGCGGAGACTGCCGGGTGCTGCCTGTCGGCATGGTGGCAGGAGACGACCCGGCAGGGAACCGAGAGGAACCCGGTCACCATCCCGCCGTAGCGGGAGGCGTTCACGTCGCAGGCATCGACCACGGCGACTGATGGTGCGAGCATCGAGATGACGGCCGCGTGGCTCCGTGCAATCAGTGTGTTGAGACCGATCCCGCGCCCGTCGATCTCGGCTGGCGAGAGCGAGAGGACTGCAACCGGGAAGGAGCGGCGGATCTCGCCGGCGAGTGCCTCGCGCCGTTGCGGTGAGAGCTCCTTTGAGTCCCGCACACCGAGGTCCGCGAGGTCTTCTTTTTTCCCGCACCCGACAGCAGCCACGACGAGGGGTCCCAGTACCGCGCCCTTGCCCGCTTCATCGACCCCGCAGAGCATCACGTACTACAGGTGCAGCCCGCAAAATATTTGAATGCCGATGGTGGTAACCCGTACGCATGTACATCATCATCGTGGGGCTCGGCGGGATCGGGCGGAGTCTCACCCAGCTCGCAGTGGAGCATGGCAATAACGTGGTGATCATCGACCGCGACGAGCAGCGCTGCAGCGAGATTCTGGAGCACTACGATGTGCTTGCCGTCACCGGGAACGCAACCGACAAGTCCATCCTCGAGGATGCCGGGATTGATCGGGCGGACGCCCTCGTTGCGACGACGAGCGACGACTCGGTAAACCTGATGACCTGCTGGCTTGCAAAGAGGTTCAAGGTACCCACTGTTGTCTCGATCGTGAACCAGAAGGAACATTCCGACCTCTTTTCCGAGGTGGGCGTCAAGATATCCGAGAATCCCGACGAACTCGTTGCCCAGAGGCTTTATTACTGGGCGGAGAACCCCCAGATGCAGCAGCTCGCATCCATTCCGGGCGGGACGATCTTCGAGGTCGTGGCAGAGAAAGGTGCCCCCATCGTGGACCACGAGATCAGGGAGCTCAAGGTCAAGGACTTCGTGTTCATCGCGATCCGGAGAGCCGGGGGCGAGCTGATCATCCCGAGCGGCAACGTGAAGATCCGGCCCGGTGATACAATCACGGTTTTTACGAAAAAAGAGGCAGAGGACGAGTGCCTTGCCATCCTGAACAAGCAGTTGCGCGCATCACCGAAGTAGGAACGAGAGCTTTGCGAGGTCCCCGAGGAGAAGCGGGTTCCTCTTCACCAGTTCCTTGACGAGGTTCAAGGTCGAAAACTCCTCGAGATTCATCGTCGAAGCGGAGCTGATCAGCGCGTTGAATTTCTCGTCCGTCATCCGGATGAAGTACTCCTTCAGGTGCCAGTTCCGGGCGATGGTTTTTCCCATCGGGGACTCGCGCCATCCCCTGTCGTACGCCATCAAAACATCCTTTGAGCACTTTCCGTTCCGGATGGCGGATACCGCGGTCTGTGCAGCGAGCCGCCCCGTGAACATGGCGTTGTAGATCCCGCCGCCGGTCAGGGGATCGACCACCCTTGCCGCGTCACCGACGATCATGAGCCCGTCAGAGACCGTGCAGGCGAGGGGCTGGCAGACGGAAACACCCCCCACGATGTGCTCGATGGTCTTTCCTTCCGGAAACCGGGAGGCAACGAACCGGTCGAGGTAGTCGCGTGCACGGTGCCCTGCGCCACTCTTTGCCCCGCTGATGCCGATGCCGACGTTCGCAGACCGTTCCCCCTTGGGAAAGACCCAGAGGTAGCCCTGGGGAGCGACACTGTTGCCGACGTAGAAGACCGTGACGGTGGGGTCGATATCGATGTCGGTCATGAGGTACTGGGCAGACGTCATGATCTCCCGGACGGGGACGGTCGTATCGATCCCGCACCACCGCGAGAACTTCGACTCGACGCCGTCCGCGGCAATCACGATGTCGGCCCCGACCCGCCGCGTCTCGCCGCAGTGGTGGAGGACGGCACCCTTCACGGCACCGTTTTCGAGGATGGGTGCAGATGCCCGCGTCTTGACGGCAACGTCCGCGCCCGCTTCCGCTGCCCGCCAGACGAGCTCCCGGTCAAAGACCTTGCGGTCGAGGATGTACCCCACCTTGTTGCCTGCCCTCTCCGAGTTCAGCTTCAGCGATGATCCGTCGGGTGCGACGATCTCTGCACCTTTCAGTTCCGCCGAGATGAAACACGGGTCGGGCTCGACGAACTCCGTGAGAGATTCCCTGCCTATTCCTTCGGCACACCGGACCGGGGCACCGATTGCCGGGCGTTTCTCCGCCAGCAGGACGGACAGGCCCGCCTTTGCGGCCGTTTCTGCAGCAACCGCCCCACCCGGACCGCCGCCGATGACGAGGAGATCATACCGGGGTTTCATCCTTCACCTCCAGGGCACCGAGGGGGCACACCTTTGCACAGATACCGCATCCCGTGCAGTTGTCACCGATTTCGAGGTATGCGTCGATCAGCTCGAGCGCACCCTCCGGGCAGACCGAGACACAGCACCCGCAATACCCGCATACATCTCGGAGAACGTGCAACATCCCGGTACTGTATGTGTCCGATACCCTAAAATCTTTGCATGAATCCGGATTTTGGGGTATTTCCGTGGCTTAACGGGGAAATGTGCCGGTCAGAAAAACGAGAATGTCCCGTACCTCCCCCCACCCCCGGGAGAGAGGCGCACCCTCCCGGACCGGAGGGATCCGACTGCAGCGGCGGTCCCGGGATGAATGTCCGAGAGCTCCTGCACGGGTATTTCCGTCAGCACGGAGATCTCGTTCCCGAATGCCCCGATGAACCGGTCGTAGAGGGTACAGACAGCCCGTGCCCGGACAGAGGAGACCGGGAGCACCCGTGCAAGGATCTCGGCGAGGGGGATCATGTGCAGGTAGGGTGGCCGGGGAAGAGCAGGCCCGGACGAGAGCTCGCGGGCCCGGTCACGTACCCCCTTCTTTATCCTTCCCCCGCAGAGGGGACACTTCCAGGAACAGGAAAGGGCGTCATCCGCCGGAAACTGGTGGTAGCACCGCGTGCAGGCCGTCCGGTTGTATTTTCCCTCTTCCGGGAAGAACCCGACGTTCCGGACGACGTTTCCCTGCCTGAGTGCATCGAGCACGGCGGAGGGCGTCCCATCAGGGGCGGAGAGGACGACGAATTCCCTGCCCAGCCGGCAGGGATCGGGCCCGTGGGCATCGGAGCTCGAGATGAAGGGGATACGCGAGAGATGGGGGATTGCGGCACCGTAGGAACTGTCTGCCGAGAGTCCGAGTTCGAGGAAATCGACGTGTTCGCTCCCGTAACACGATTCCAGGCTGTCATGGGCCGCGTAGAGCGAAGTCCACGGCGTGAACGCGTGGGCGGGCCCGATCAGCCCGTCCCTCCTGTGCACCAGCCGTGCTATCTCCCCGCCGGTGAGGGGAACACGCGGTCGTCCCGTTGATCCAAGACCCGGTGCAGAGGGTGCAAGGTCAAGGGCAAGGTCCCGGAACGAGGCAAAGTCCTCCATGAGGACGAGGTGGTGGACGCGGTTTTTGTCCTCGATCTCGGCAGAGGGGACAACGCAGGTGCCGCAGTCCCCGGTGCGGGAGAGTGCCTCCACCCACATCCTCCGCCATTCCGGGTGGAGGGCATCGCCGCTCCCGATGACGTCAAGCCCCTTCGTCCTGCAGGCTTCCAGGATGAGGGGCGGGACCATTCTGCGCGAGGTGGCAATCGAGAAGCAGGAATGGATGTGCAGGTCGCAGGAGAGGTCCATGCATCTCTTCAGACGATGTACCTGAGTTCATCCTCGCGCATGCTGCGCTCCGTGTCGACCAGTCTCTCGATCATGTGCTCCATCTCCCGGCCCCTCTCCTCGAGCGTCGTGGCATTGACCTCGATACCAAGGAGGGTGCAGAGCACGCTCAAGACCCGGGCAGCGCTCTTTGGGTCCACGAGGTACCCGCTCGTTTCACCCATGAGGCAGATTCCCTCGATCCCGCGGGAAAGGCCGAGGCCGAGCAGGAGACCCGCCGCCCCGATTATCCCGCCGCCAGGCTCGTCAGGGCTGATGACCGCACCAGCAGCCTCGACTTCCTCCCGGAGGTCTTCGCGGTTGACTGCGCCGAGCACGCGGGGGACGTCAACGAGGTGACCGACACCGTATCCCCCGAGGGTATAGATCCTCCTGACCCCGAGCTCCAGCGCGAGGGAGACGTACGTGTCGGCAAGCAGGTAGTGGCCTTCGCCTGACGTGCTCTGGAAGTCCCCGACGAGGAAGAGGAACCGCTTATCCCCGCTCCGGGCGTAATAGAGTTCGTTGTTTGCGAGCCGGATTGTCCCGTTCTCCCTGATGATGACCTGGGGGGGAAAGTAGATGGACTCGATCTCGGCGACCTTCCGTGCCGCAAGCTCGTGGATCATGTGCTCTGCAACGAGCTTTCCCACGTGCCCGATCCCGGGCAGCCCCTCGATGAGGACGGGGGCGCGGACCCCGGATCCGTCCCCGTCTGTGAACCTGACGGTTATATCGTCCATCCTCGTGCAATCCTCCTGTACCGGCCCAGGCTGTCGGAGGGAGAAAAACGTGCAGGATGCGCCGGCACGGTGGGGTGGCCGCAGACAGGACAGGAGAATTTCAGCGTGTACGTCCGGTCCCGCGGGCAGCGCCTCAGCCGGCCACTCATGCAACCTTCCCGGACTTGGGTTTCCTCACGAACCGGCCCTCGCCACCGGCCCGTTCGATGACTCCGATGGCAGCCGAGGCAGCTTTTTCGATGGCCTTCTCCGCTGCCTTGTAGTTGCCTGCGGTCACCTTGATGCGGTAGTTGGGTGCACCCAGGTACGTGAGCTCGATGTCGACACCCGGTATCTTTGGTTCTGCAGAACGAAGCGCCCTCCGGATGATGTTGACACCGTCGGGCTTGCTCGATGTGAGGACGAGCGTCCCGCTGACAGTCACCCGCGGTATCTTGACGTTTTCCCGGGCGACCTGTTCGAGTGCAGCCTTCGCGGCCGCGGAGACCGGAAGGGACGCCAAGGCGTCTTCCCCGGTAACGATATCCTCAAAAACGGAATAGAGATCACCGTAACGGGAGTATATCGCTGCCTCGAGGTCTTCCGCCTTCTCGCCGGCGGCGGCAGCGGCAAAGCCGATCCACTTGCGTGCCTTGGACTCGTTCTTCCATTCCCGGATCTTCTCGCGGCGCTGGTGCTCGTTGACGTCCTTGAGCGAGAGGTCGATGTGCCCGCGTGACGGGTCGACGTGGAGGACCTTGCAGACGACTTTCTGGCCCTCGCGGATGTGGTCGCGGATATACTTGATCCAGCCGGTTGCCACCTCCGAGATGGGGATAAGCCCGACGCGCCCGGGGTACTCGTCGAGGTTGACAAAAGCGGCAAAGTCCTTGACGTCTTTCACAGTGCAGACGACAAGTTCCCCGTTTTCCGGCCAGTCTCTCTCGCTCATCGGTGACACATCACTCGAATGTCGCAAGGATTTCTGCCTGGAGCCTTGCCTTTCCGCCGGCAGGCTCTGATAAGACCCTTCCGCAGACGATGCAGTCGACCCTCGTGCTCGCCTTCTCGAAGACGACCTGCTCGTTCTCGCAGTCAGGGCACTTGACCTTGAAGAACCTGCTGCGGTTCTCCCGGATTTGCTGGACCATGCTGTTTACTCCTTCAACTCGAACTTGCCGGCGCGGAAACCGGGACGCAGGTGTGCTTTTCCGCAGGCACTGCACCGGTACCGGACGTTTACTCTCTTCGTTGGCTTGTCACCGCCGGGGACCTTGGAAAACTTCCCCATGTTCCCGACCGTGCTCCTCCGTGCCTTCTGCCTGTCGATCCAGTGCAGACCCGAGGTCTTGCTCTTCTTGACCTTCTCCACCTCGTGGGTCTGGTGAGCCCGGCAGAACGGGCAGTATGTCCTGAATTTCTGTGGCATTTTCATGGAATCGGCCTCTTATTCCGGATATCGAATATCAGTATTATTTGCCCGGGTTGATATTTAAGACTATGTTGCGCTCACACAGGACGTCCGCGTTCCTCGCGGGCAGGGTCACGATATCCTCGCGGCGGAGGTCATAAATCCTGCCGTCCACGCCCATGAACGGCTCGACGTCCTGCAGGACCCGGGAGACGACAAAGGAAAGGGTCCCCGTTGCATTTTCCGCACCGGCTGCCGGGGCGCATGGTTCGTTTCCGCCGGGAGGTGCGGACACCGCGGGCTGGTGGGCAGTCTCCGCCAGGAGCCTGCACCGGGCCTGCCCGAGTGCCTGCACGATAAGGTCGTACATTTCCCGCTCTTCGGGAAGCAGCCTCTTTAACTCGTCGCGGTCGATATAGTGCCCGTCTTCCTGGGTACGTGCAAGCGAGAGTATCTTTTCCGCCCGGATATGGAAGAGGTCAGAAAGCGTCTCGCGCATCGCGTGGATACGCTGGATGAGGACCTGTGCCTCGTCCGAGAAGGGGTCACTGCATGCATGGAGTTCCTTATAGAGGTCGTTGAGGCTCCTGTGTGCCGATGCAAAGAGGTCAGGGGGGATATGGACCAGCCGCCCGGTCTCCCTCTCGGAGAGGAGGATGATCCGCAGCTCGTCGAGGTTCATGCCCTGCTCCCCCCTGCAATCTCGGCTGCGCCCCGGCAGCAGAGGAAGACAGCGAGGGCCTCGGGGACGCGTGCATACCCTTTCTCCAGCCTGTACACTGACCCGAGGATCGGCATCGTGAGGGGGAACGCGACCTCGACAGCGACCTCGCGGTCCGAAAAGACCACGGCATCCACGAGGGGGTCAAAACCGGGCAGTTCGCCGGGGGCAAGCGGGGTGACCCGGAAACCGCTCCCGCCGTGGAGGGACGAGGGCATGCGAATCAGCCTCTTCGTGTCGGTCGTCACGGGCTCGTCGGCAAGGGCTGCCCGGTCGCGGAGGAGTGCCAGAAAGCGCCCCTCCCTGTCAGATGACAGGCCACGGATGACCCGGGAGATGACCGGGTCACGCAGGGAGAGATCGGCGGGGGCACTCTCGAGGAGCGAGAGGATGGACGGTACCCGCCGGATGAACTCTTCAGCGGTCGTCTTTCCCACCCCCTCGAGTGCCGTCAGGGTGGCAACCCTTTCCTTTTCCTCCAGGCTCTCCAGCCATAGCAGGTACTCGGCGAGTGCATCTATATAGCGATGGTGCCATCCGCGGGGTGAATGTGTCCTGTGCGAGAGGACGCGTCCCGGGTCAAGGCCGATACCGCAGACGTAATCGATGATCTCGCGCCTCTCGCTGCTGCCGAAGTCCCGGACGGCCGGATCCCTGACGTGCACGTGGTAGCCCCTGCCGCCCGAAAAGACTACTTCCACGTCTTTTTGGGAAAAACCGAGTTCCCCGGTGAGCATTTCGAGGAGTTTTTCCGTCTCTTCCCGGACGCGTTCGAGCATCCGGTCGTATGGTCCCCGCATGAGGTGGTCTGCGTCGAGGTCGAAGATGAGGTCGGCACCGAGCCACCCTTTCTCGCCCATGGTCGGTGCACCGGGCCTGCTGTAGTAGGCCGTCGAGTAGTAGGCATGGGCCGGGACCATGCTCCGGATGTAGGAGAAGACCTCGTCGCGTGTCTCGAACCCCAGGTGCCTGCGCATGTGGGTGTCGGCAGCATCCGGTTCGAAGAAGATGAAGGCCCATTCCCGCTGGGGTACCGAGGGCGGCGGGATGAGGCGGGCGTTCCCGTAGTACGAGGAGAAACGCTGGCGCAGGAACTCGAACGTGGCAGCCTTCATGCGAGCTTCTTGTGCATGTATGGTCCCCGCCGTTCATATCCGTGACGCCGGTAGTAAGGCCGGACCCCGATCCCGCTCATGATGGTAATCCCGCGGTACCCTTCGGCTGCCGCCGTCTCCTCCGCGGCAGAGAGAAGCTCCTTCCCGAACCTGCGGTGCTGCCTCTGTTCTGCCGAGGGGGAACTCCCGAGCGGCACAACGCTTCCGTACACGTGGAGTTCGCGGAGGAGGGCCGAGCCTTCCGTTTCGGGCCGCCACCTCTCTCCGCCGGTGCGGAGCCGGGCAAATCCTATCAGGGCACTGCCCGAGACGACCGAGATGAAGTATTCGCGCCCCCCGCATGCATCGTAGGAGAAGACCGAGAGTTTTTCCGGGCCCCCTCCCTCTGACCTGCCTGCCTCGCGGCACCGGATGCACTGGCACGCCTTTCCCATCGCGGCAAGGCGCTGCTGGCAGAGCTGGCGGAAGTTGCTGTGCCGCGATCCTGCCACGATCAGGCGTGCCGGGATGTCCCGCTGGATGCGCTGGAGCCTGACGTAGCAGGGCAGGAGCGACTTTGCGTAGGCAACGAGGTCGATGAGTGTGTCCTCGGGGTATGGGGCGTACTGCCCCTGCTTCCAGAGCTCCTCGATCGCGGAGCCGGGCGTCACGAGTGTCGGGTATATCTTGAGGAAATCGGGCCGGAAGGCAGGGTTGTCGAAGAGCTCGCGGAACATCCGGCGGTCATGATCGATATCGCTCCCCGGGAGGTTGGGCATGACGTGGTACCCGACCTTGATCCCCGCATTCCGCAGCAGGCACGTCGCCTCCACCGTGTCTGCGACCGTGCAGCCCCGCCTGTTGAAGGAGAGGATGGAATCGTCGAGGTGCTGGACCCCCAGTTCAACCTTGGTCACCCCGAGTCCGAGCATCCGGTCGATATGCTCCTTTTTGCACCAGTCGGGACGTGTCTCGAAGGTGGTGGCAACGCACCGGACGGGCGAGAACTCGTTCTCCCCAAAGACGCGTGCCGTGTCCGGCCGGGCGGCCCGCACGGTCCCCCTGTACTCGTTCATGGCACGGACGCATTCCCTGACGAACCATTCCTGGTAATCCGCCGGCCGGGACGTCATCGTCCCCCCCATCACGATCAGTTCCACCTTGTCGACGTGGTGTCCGAGGAGCTCGAACTGTTCGAGGCGTGCCCTGACCTGCGCATACGGGTCGTATCCGTGGTCGCGTGCCCGCAATGCCGCAGGTTCCTCTCCCGTGTAGCTCTGGGGGGACTGGAAGGGATGGTCCGGCCCTCCGGGGCAGGGGAGACATTTGCCGTGGGGGCAGGGGTAAGGAGACGTCATCACGGCAACGGGTGCAACACCCGAGAGCGTCCGCGTCGGTTTGACGAGGAGGAGCCTCCGGAGGACGGCCCGTTCTTCCGGTGTTGCCGCAGCAAGGAGAGCGGAGTTCCGGGGGACCGCCGGAGCGCCGTGTTTCCTGCAGACCTCGACCTTGATCTTCGTGACGTCTTCGGGCCGGGTCGCACGGGAGGTGAGGGCCTCGAGTATCTCGCGGGAGATATCGGGCTTTTGCATGGAGGAGAAATTCAGTGTTCAGCAGCGACCTGCTCGGAAGCCGCCTCGGGGGAATACCCGACCCTCATCATCTGGCTGTTGCGCAGGTGAGTGACGATCTCTTCGCCGAGGGCCAAAATAGCATCCTTGTGGCACTTCTTGTTCTTGTGGATGTGGACAGGAGAGATCTCGAGGGAATTGTACCGTTTTGTCGGAATTTCCTGATTGGTGATGGTTTCGTAGTATTTCTTGATGTGGATCATCAGCATGTGGAGATGGAGGAGCTCTTCCTTTTGCACACTATCACCTTCTTCAAATGACTACTTTTTTCCTGACCAGATATACTTTATTGGTGACCTTTATATCGGACTTTTCGTGCGCTGCAGGCGTCCTTGCGGGGCTTGCAATTGGTGACGCGTTGGGTGCGCCCTTCGAGGGAGGACCCCCTCCGGGTGTGCCCGTCCGCTCGTTTTTTTCCGGCGGCAGAAACCCGCGGAAAGCCGGGGAATACACGGATGACACGCTCCAGGCACTTGCCCTGGCAGAGTCCCTCGTTGCATGCCGCGGTTTTTCCCCCGAGGACTTCATGGCCCGGCTCGTGAGGGACTATGCGCTCCACAGCGGGTTCTACGGCCCGACCTCCGCCGCTGTCTTTTCCCTCGTCCGGAGCGGGACCGGCATCCACGAGGCGGCGTCCCGCGTCCATGCCGCCCGGGGATGGAGCAGGAGCAACGGGAGCGTGATGCGGGGTGCGCCGATCGGCGTCTTTTTTTCCGGCCCCGAGGTGGAGGCAGTCTCGCATGCATGTTCTGCCCTGACCCACGCCGACCCGGTGCCGGGCGCCTGCTCGGCATTCGTGAACCGCATGGTAAGCGACATGTGCCGGGGAATCTCCCGGGACCAGGCATTCGCCCGGGCTCTCCGGAGGTGCCGCAATGCCGGGGTTGCCCGCGTTCTCGGCTGCTTCGGGTCCCACACCCCCGTTGCCGGTCTCGATGCACTCGAGGCGACGCACGCCGCCCTCACGGTCTTCATGCGCTCGGACAGGTTTTCCGACTGCGTCTCCCTTGCTGTCGGCCTTGGCGGCGATACCGACACGGTGGCTGCAATCGCGGGTGCCCTTGCGGGAGCCCTGTACGGTCTCGACGGGATACTCCCTGAATGGGTGGCACACCTCGCAGGCCGGGAGAGGGTGCTTTCCGTTGCCCATGCCCTCTGGTCCGGACGACGGGGATGAGCAGGCGGGGTATTCAGGCTGCCCGGAGCTCAACGAGCTGGAGTTTCCATCCCCTCTCGCAGGCACCCGGCGCACTCCCGATGACTTCTGCGACCACGTACTTCTCGCCGGGGATAACCCCTTCCGGGTTGCAGAGGGAGAAGTTCTCACAGTTCTGCCGCGTGCAGGAGGTCTCGAAGACTATCCGGGTGTTCCTGATGGCCATGTCGGCGCTGATGAGGGCGCGGACGGGAGCCTCCACGACCTCGATGGCACAGGCGTCCTGGTGGTGCACGCTGCAGGCGTGGCGGGTCTTGCGGACACCCACGATGCGGTACTTTCTCCCCTTCTGGAGGTTGTGGCACGCTTTCTTCACGGAACACCCGTCGCACTCGGGGAGCGGCCCCTCGTAGATGAACTCAAGGCCCACCCGGGCGATCGTGCTCCCGATGAGGGTGACCCTCGGTTTCTGCTCCGCAGCTTTTTCACTCTTCATAGAGCATCTTCACAAGCCTGACTGCCGATTCCCGTGACAGTCCCGTATCGAGGATGGTGAACCTTTCCGGCCGGATGGTCCGTGCGGCAAGGAGAGCTTCCACTGCTGTTTCGTCATCGATCCCGAGATCGCGGGGGGTGGTCGGGGCCCCGATGGCCCGCAGTGCCGCCTTAATCGCCCGCCAGTCACCGCCGTGCAGGTACATCACCATGATCGTCCCAATCCCGCACGCCTCGCCGTGCAGGACCTTTCCCGGCGCGAGCCTCTCGAGCGCATGCCCGAACTTGTGTTCACCCCCGGATGCAGGCCGCGACGACCCGGCAATGCTCATCGCGACGCCCGACGAGACCAGGGCCTTGGTGACCATCCACGCAGACTCCTCGCTGTGCGGCTTGATACTGCGTGCGTTCTTCATCAGGAGCTCGGCGGTCATCCGCGAGAGGGCGATTGCGTACTCGCTTATCACCTCGTGCCGGAGCCGGTGCGCCAGTTCCCAGTCGAGCACCGCCGTGGAGTTGGAAATGACGTCGGCGCAGCCTGCAGCAAGCAGCCGGTGGGGAGCCGCGGCAATGATCGCGGTATCGGCAACGATGCCCATCGGGGGGTGTGCCTCCAGGGATGCGTTCCCGTCCACGAGGGGGACAGATGCCCTCGCCGACGCGATCCCGTCGTGCGAGGCTGCAGTCGGGACGGAGAGGAAGGGCCGGTCGAGGTTGTAGGAGACGATCTTTGCGCAGTCGATGACCCGGCCGCCCCCGACGCCCACGAGGAAACCGGCACCGCGGGCAGCCTCCTCGGCCTCGGCGATGGTTTCCATGCTCATCTCCCTGACGGTGAACGTGGAGACACTGTATGTCTCCCCGAGGAGGGAGACCACGCGGTCACCGGCACATTCCCGCGTGTTCGCACCACCGAAAAAAACCATGGCACTGTCTTCGAGGCAGAGGTCGGCGCAGACCTCGGGGATCTGGGAAATAACATCATGGCCGATGACAACGTCGCGGGGGAGCTGCATCCACCGGGATTTGTCAAAGCCCTTTGTTTTGAGTAATTTTATCGGGTCTGCGCTCATATGTATCCGGAAGTGATTGGGGATTTCATAGAGAAATATTACATCGATCCGATCCGTTACGGGCAGCCTTACAACGTGGTGGATACAACGACCTACGCTCTGGTTCTGATCCTTGCCATATATATCATTTATCGCTGGCTGTCGCGGTCGCGGACAATCCGCATTGACGGGGACTTTGTCCTCGTGACTCTCCCCTACGTGGTCATGGGAGGACTCCTCCGCGTGGTGGAGGACACCGGGATCGTCCCGGTCGGATGGAACTACCTCCTGATCACCCCGCTGATCTACTTTGTCATGTTCCTCTATACCGCGGGGGCACTCTTTGTCTCCGCCACCCTCCAGGAACACGGGATAATCCGCGATTATCACCGGCCCTTTGCCGGTGCGGGTATTGCGGGTGCGGCGGTCACCGGGCTCGTGCTCGTCTCGTTCGGCATCAGGAACGGGATCATCGCCCTCGACGTCCTCTTTTTCATCCTCCTGCTCGCGGCTGCCACCACGGCCGCAGTCTGGGTCGTGATGCGCAGGCTCCTCTCGTGGGAATACGTCAGCGACCCGCTCTACATCACCCTCCTCTTCGGGCAGCTCCTCGACGCGAGCGCCACGAGCTACGGGATCGACCTCCACCCCCTGCACTACGTGGAAGTGCACGTCGTGGGTTCACACCTGATAGAGTGGACGGGCACGGCATTTTCGATGTTCGCCCTCAAGCTGCTCGTCCTGTTCCCGGGGATTTACATCCTCCAGAGGTTCCGGTCGGAGGGCCCGCAGGCACTCTGGCACCTGATCCTCCTCGCCATGATCACCGTTGGCCTTGCACCGGGAGTCAGGGACATGGTACGGATGGTGCTCTATGTCTGACCTTGCCCGCAACGTGGCCACGGCAGCCGTTATCCTCGCGGTTTCCATCGGGATGGGAGTCTTAACGACGGTGGAAGACCCGTCCACAGGGGAGAAAGTCATCACGGTGCTGCGGGACACGATCCTGGGCGGCAGTGCAGATATGGCGGGTCCCTTCCTTGCAGTAAATCTCTTCTTCAATAACCTGCAGGCGTGCCTCATGATGTTCCTCGGCGGGGCATCCCTTGGCATCGTGACGGTGTTCATCATCACCGTGAACGGGTTCGTCATCGGTTCCGTGCTCGAACTCGTGCGCCAGCAGCACAGCCTCGTGTTCGTCCTTGCTGCCATCGTTCCCCACGGCATCTTCGAGATCCCGGCATTCCTCCTGTCAGGGGCACTCGGGTTCATGCTCGCCCGGGCGCTCTGGAACGAGTGGATGTCAGGAAGCGACGCAGCCGCAGAGGCAGCAGCCCTCGGGAAAACGTTCCTTTTCCGCGTCGTGCCGCTCGTCGCTGTCGCAGCACTCGTAGAGGCATTTATTACGCCACAAATCCTACATTTCCTCGTTTGAGGTGCATTTTTTGGCAGAGGCAGAAGAGGGCACCCTGCCCCCCAAGGAAGACTTTTCCGCGTGGTACAACGAGCTGCTGTGGCGCGCGGAACTGATGGACGTCCGTTACCCGGTCAAGGGACTGTACGTCTGGTACCCGTTCGGGTTTGCCCTGAGGAGAAACGTCTATTCCCTGATGAGGAACCTGCTCGACCGGGACCACCAGGAGGCACTGTTCCCGCTCCTCATCCCCGAGACGGAACTTGCCAAGGAGGCAGAGCATATCAGGGGTTTCGAGGATGAGGTGTACTGGGTGACCCATGGCGGCTCCTCCCCGCTCGATGTCCGGCTCGCCCTCCGGCCCACGAGCGAGTGTGCAATATACCCCATGTATGCCCTCTGGATCCGATCCCATGCCGACCTTCCCCTCAAGATCTACCAGATCGTGAACACGTTCCGGTACGAGACGAAGCACACCCGGCCCCTCATCCGCCTCCGCGAGATCACGTCGTTTAAGGAGGCCCATACCGTGCACGGGAGCTGGGAGGAGGCCTCTATGCAGGTGGAGGCTGCCATTGCACTCTACCGGGAGTTCTACGAGGCCCTTGCTGTCCCCGTCATCGTTTCGCGCCGGCCCGACTGGGACAAGTTCCCGGGGGCGGACTACACGATCGCGGTCGATACGGTGATGCCCGACGGGAGGACACTCCAGATCGGGACGGTCCACCACCTCGGCGACCACTTCTCCCGCACGTTCCAGATCCGGTTCGAGGACGCCGCCGGGCAACAACAGTATGCGTTCCAGACGTGCTACGGGATCTCCGAGCGGTGCATCGCAGCCCTCGTCTCGCTCCACGGGGATGACAGGGGGCTCGTCCTGCCGCCCGTGGTCGCGCCGGTCCAGGTCGTCATCGTGCCCATCGTCACCGGGAAACGGAAAGAGGAGGTGAGTGCTGCTGCCGCAAGGGTCGGCGGGAGGCTCGCGTCCGCAGGGTTCCGGGTCAGGGTCGATACACGCGAGATGCGGCCCGGCGCCAAGTATTACTACTGGGAGATGCGTGGTGTCCCGCTGCGGCTCGAGGTGGGGCCGCGTGACCTCGATTCCCGCCAGGTCATGGCGGTTACGCGCCTCGGGGAGAAGACCGCGATCCCGGACGAATCGCTGGAAGAAGGGGTCAGGAAAGTGCTCGACTCCTTTGTATCAAGACTCCGGGAGAGGGCCGGTGCACACGTGCAAAGCCGCATCCGGGTGTCAGGATCGCTTCCCGAGGTCACGGAGGCCGTTGCATCGGGCGTCACGCTCGTCTCCTGGTGCGGGGACCGGGGGTGTGCGGATGCAATCGAGGAGAAGACACGTGCGAGCGTGCTCGGAACTGACGTCCGGCTCGAAAGCTGCAAACAGCTGCAGGGCCCGTGCATCGTGTGCGGGCGCGAGGGGAAAGCGGCACTCGTGGGACGGTCCTATTAGGGGACAGTGCCGGGAAAAAGAGGAGAGATGCGGGGGAACTCCCCGCCGGTTTATCGCTGTGTCCGGGAACTCCTGACACTTTTGCAGGCTTTTTGGGGATTACCGGCAGGACCTGCACCGGTGGACGATGCGGTAGCCCGGGAGGGAGAGGTCACCGGCAATGATCTTCCTCCCGCCGCCGAGGAAAATCCTCCCGCATTTATCACACCGGTGCGGGATGACCGAATCGAACCGCCCGGGGGGCAGGTCGAGTTCGAAACGGGTATCCATGGATGACTGCCCTTCCCTGGCGATCGCCTCCTCGTAGAGGGAGACGAGCTGCATCACCTTGAGCGGGCTTGCGCCCATGTCCGTGAAGGTCTTGAAGAGGAAGTAGTTGAAGATGAGCCAGGAGAAATCTGCCCGGTCCACGAGTTCCTCGACATCGTTCTCCAGTTCGTCCAGGTCTTCAAGGGTGCACCCGCAGAGGGGGCAGCGGCCTTTCACGAGCTCGTCAAGGTAGACTTCTTCCTGGCAGCCGGGACAGGTCGTATGGGCAGCATGGGTCCTGTATGTCATGGTTGGATGGGTATTGTCTCTACCCCGGTGATGGGTGGGAACATGTCTTTACTGCATCGCCGTGCTGTAGTGAGATGGTCCGCATAACGGTACCGTGTCTAATCACCGCACGCCTGGAGAGGATTCCGGGGGGCGATCCTGGGAACCGATCCCGGGGTGACCCGGTCCAGGGCAATTTCCTTTCCTATTTGTACCTCCATGAGATAAACCATGCGCTCGGGGTCTTTCCGGTGTCGCAATGGACAAATAAGGGAGAATGCGCAGGTATAAAAACTATGTGGCACCGGCCGGGCAGGGGGTCTTTGCATCCTGCGCGTTGAGCCTCCGCCGGGCGGGACTACCGGACGAGGATCCCCAAAGCTTCGGAGAGCGATCGGAGTCCTTCCTCCTTTCTCCCCTCTTTCAAAAGGGTGACCGCACGCGAGAGGCAGTCCCTGATGGACTCCTTGTCAAGACCGTAGGCGACCATGAAACAGCGGACCGACTCCTCGATCTCGCCGGTGAGGAAGTAGCAGTTGGACAGCTCGATCCACGCATCCACGTGGCGGGGGTCCTCGCGGACCACGCCTTCCAGGATACGGATGGCGTCCTTCCGCATGCCGGTGCGGGAAAGCGCAAGCCCTTTCCAGTAGAGGTTCCGTGCCCCGGAGAGCGGCCGGGACTCTTCCGCACGTGCAAAACAGGAGACCGCGTCCCGGAACCGGCCCAGCTCGCAGGACGCGATCCCTTTGAGTATCCAGGCCGAGGAGAAACCGGGATAAATGGAGAGCGCCCGGGAAAAGCATTCCAGTGCCTCCCCGAAGCGGCGCAGTTTCAGGAATGCATACCCGCGGTTCACCCATGCACCCACGTAACGGGGACGAAGTGATGTTGCAATGGCCGTGCAGGTCAGCTCGTCCTCGAACCGCCCGAGTTCACCCAGAGTATGCCCTCTCGCGTTCCACGCGCGGGCGTTGGAGGGGTCGAGCTGGATGGCCCTCTCGCAGCAGACGAGTTTCTCGGAGAACCGCAGGAGCTTTCCGAGGGCAAAACCACGGTTGATCCATGCCTCCACGTTCTGCGGGTCGAGTGCGAGAGCCTGGTCGCATGCCTTGATCTCTTCGCGGAACCTCCCCAGTTTGCCGAGTGCAAAACCGGATGCCACCCAGGCGGGAACGTACGTCGGGTCCTCCTGGAGGGCCCTGGAGAAGAGTGCGAGGGCATCCTCGTGCCTGCCGTTTCGCGACGCGAGGATACCTTCCCGCGTGAGTTCCCGGGCAACTGCCCCTCCCGTGTCCTGCCCGGGACAAACGTCCCCCCGCGATGTCCCGTCACCGCTCTCCTGCCCGGGTAATTCCGCCTCTGTCATATTTCTGACCGGACCGTTTTTTTCGTCCCTTTCTCACACTTTTTCCCGTCACGTTCGATAAATGCACCCCTGCAGGAGTGGTGGAAACACGGGTCCTGGTCTCTTCCCCGCACGGGAGATCCCCGCACTGGCGGGAATGACCATCCGGGAAACCGGCGTGTCCGGGCAGGGTGCACGCTTCGGGATAGCCGTCCCGGAAGGAAGGTTCCGCAAAAGGGTGCCGCCGTAAGAAGAAAACTGCCCGTGAAAGATGGCGGGTTCCCACAACCGGGGATCACAAATCATTTCCGTTTCATCGACCCGAGGATTCCCCGGATGATCTCCCTCCCGATCTGCGATCCTGCTGCCCGTGCCGCGCTCCCTGCCATCTTGGCGAGGGCATCCGTCCCCCGTCCGGCCGGGGCGGAGGAGGAACTCCTCTCCCTCCGTCCGGGCGGACTCTCTGCCTTCTTTTCAGCCGGGGGCGAACTTTTTGCCCGTTCCGCGAGGATCTCGTAAGCCGATATCCTGTCGTGGACGGCCTCGTACCTGCCGTAGAAGGGGGAGGCGCGGATGATCTCGTTCCTCTCGTCAGGGGAGAGCGGTGCAAGGCGGCTCTCCGGGGGGTAAATGAGTGCCCTCTCGGTGACACCCGGAATACCCTTTGCATCGAGGAAAGAGACCAGTGCTTCCCCCGTCCGGAGCTCGGTAATGACTGCCTTTGCGTCGAGGGCCGGGTTTGCACGCATCGTTTCGGCCGCCGCCCGGACGGCTTTCTGGTCCTTCTGCGTGAATGCCCGCAGGGCGTGCTGGACCCGGTTGCCCAGCTGACCAAGGACGTCGTCGGGCAGATCGAGGGGGTTCTGGGTGATGAAGTAGACGCCGACACCCTTGGACCGGATGAGGCGGACAACGAGCACCACCTTTTCCCGGAGTGCCCTGGGTGCGTCGGCAAAGAGGAGGTGGGCCTCGTCGAAGAAGAACACGAGCCTTGGTTTTTCCGGGTCTCCGACCTCGGGCAGGTTCTCGTAGAGTTCGGAAAGCAGCCACAGCAGGAAGGTGGAATACAGCTTGGGTGACTGCAGGAGCCTGTCTGCGGCGAGGATGTTGATGATACCGTGCCCCTCCGCATCGGTCCGGAGCAGAGTCCCGATATCGAGCGAGAGCTCCCCGAAGAACACTCCGCCCCCCTGTTCCTCGAGGGTAAGGAGGTTCCGCTGGATGGCGCCGATCGTTGCAGGCGAGATGTTCCCGTACCGGGTCCGGAGGTCTTTTGCATTTTCCCCCCCGTACCGGACCATCGCCTGGAGATCTTTCAAATCGAGGAGGAGCAGCCCCTGCTCATCCGCGATCCTGAATATGACGGCAAGGACGTCGGCCTGCGTGTCCGAAAGGTCGAGGATTCGCGAGAGGAGGAGGGGACCCATGTCCGAGACGGTGGTCCTCACCGGGTGCCCCTGCTGGCCAAAGACGTCCCAGAATACGACCGGAAAACCGCGGGGTGAATAGCCGGACAGGCCGAGTTCGGTTGCACGTGCCGTGATCTTGGGATTGTCCCCGCCCGGTTTTGCCATCCCGGAAAGGTCTCCCTTGACGTCTGCCAGAAAGACCGGCACACCGATCTTCGAGAACTGTTCGGCCAGGACGCGGAGTGTCACGGTCTTTCCCGTGCCGGTCGCACCGGCGATGAGACCGTGGCGGTTTGCCATCCCGGGAAGGAGGCCGAGCGGGGCGGAACCCCGGGCCACGGTGAGTTGTTCAGGGGTGGGGGACATCGGGAATCCTTCCTGATCTCATATAGGGCAGGAGGGCGCCTTAACCGTAACCCGTCCCCGTCCCCGGTTGTGCCGTCCCCGTGGTGGTGTCCTGTTTTCTGCACGGGCGCGGCGGGAGGCAGAAACGCTGTCGGAATACGGCGAAGAGACAGAACGCATGACGAAAAGGTATATTGCCCAACGGGGCCCCATTGCATCCCATGGGAAGACCAATCCGGCCCTGTGCCTGCACGGTTGCCGGTTCGGATCCAAGCGGAGGTGCGGGCCTGCAGGCGGACCTCGGGGTCTTTTCCGCGCTGGGAGTCCATGGTCTCTCGGTCGTGACCGCGATCACCGCCCAGAACACGAAGGCCGTGACCGGTATCCACGTCGTCCCCTCCTCCATGGTCTCGCTCGAGATTGGCACCCTCTGCGACGAGTTCGAGATCCGCGCGGTGAAAACCGGCATGCTCGGGGACAGCGGAACCATCCGCGTCCTTGCGCGGGAGATACCGGCCGGGATACCGCTCGTCGTCGACCCGGTCATGGTCTCGACGAGCAGGCACACGCTCCTTCCGGCTGATGCGCTGGATGCTCTCGTCTCCGACCTCCTGCCGCGGGCAACCGTGGTGACACCGAACGCGAGCGAGGCAGAGGTGCTCTCGGGTGTTGCGCCCATCCGGGACAGGGCCGATGCCCTGCGTGCAGGAAAAAAGATACTCGGGGCCGGGCCGGAGTACGTCCTTGTCAAGGGGGGACACCTGCGGGGAGAGAGTGCAACCGATATCCTCGTGGGTGCGGACGGGGAATGGTGCATCTCCACCCCGCGGTACCCCTATGCCATCCACGGGGCGGGGTGCTGCTTCTCGGCAGCGCTCTGTGCATTCCTGGCACAGGGGTACCCCGTCGTCGACTCCTTTGCACGGGCCAAGGAATTCATGGACTTCCTTGCGGGAAATGCGGTGCAGGCACCCTCCGGCATGCACATCCTTTCCCCGTCGGACTGGCTCCGCCGGAAGGAATGACCGGGAGGAGACCTCCGGTATCTTCTTGAGGGTCAGGTGCGATATGTGAACCCATGGAAGACGGGGGATACGGGAGGGTCCCTGGAAGCAATGGAGGAAAGTAACAGGGGAGAAGGGCTCTTCCGATCGGCCCTCGACGCACTCCCGTTCCCGGCCTGCATCATCGGTCCCGACGGAGCGGTCCTTTTTTCCAACAGGGCCATGGACAGGACCTTCGGACAGGGAAAACCGGCCCCCGTCCTGCCGGACGATGCACTCGCGATTGCAGGAAAGGCACGGGAAACCGGGAAAAGGGTCAGGGCCACGGTGACCGTGACGGTTTCGGGCGATCAGGCGGTCCAGTTCCCGGTGGAGGCAACACCCCTTCCCGGGGCTGCAACCGGAAAACCAGGACCGGTCCTCCTGTCTGCATGCATCACCGGGGAAGAGGACCTGCTCCGCGAGCTCCTCGTGCGGGACACATCCCGGAGGAAACTCCGCGAGCTCCTTGCCACGATCAGGCACGACATCCTCAACCAGCTGACAATCCTCATCGGTTTCCTCCAGTATTCCGAAGACCTGTGCCAGGATCCGGGGATACGCGAGTTCATCGGAAAGGAGGAAAATGCGGGAAAGGCCATCCAGTCGTTGATCGAATTCACGCGGAAGTTCCAGGACCTTGCGATCCAGGAACCCGCATGGATCGACCTTTCATTGCTGGCCACCCCCGTGGAGGTGCAGAAGCTCCCCAGAGACGTCCTGGTCAGGATCGACTGCGGCCATTTCGAGGTCTTCTCGCCCCCGCTCCTTTCCTTTGTCTTTTCTGTACTGGTGGAAAATGCCCTGGACCACGCGACCGGGCTTTCCCGGATCACGATTGCGGCAGCACCCAGGGGAGACGACCTCGTCATTGCCGTGGAAGACGACGGCCCCGGTATCCCGCCGGGAGAAAGGAAGATGCTTTTCGAGAGGGGGCACGGGCGGCACGGGGGATACAGCCTCTGGCTCGCGCGCGAGATCGTGCGGATCTGCGGGGGGACTCTTGACGAGTGCGGGGGGGAAGGCCGTGGTGCCCGCTTCGAGATCCGCATTCCGAAGGGCATGTGGCGGAAGAGGGATGACGGGGCATCCTGATCCGGAACGAAAAAGAGCGGGATCTGTTTACCCCTGTTTTAAACCCTGATTCCCCTTCTCCTGCTGCTCTCCCGTACCTGTCGGCCCTTGTGAGGGCAGCTTCCCTTGCAGGTCATGGATCGCTCGTTTCGCCGGGAACGCTCCGGGGAACACGGCAAAGGGGGGAGACGAGTCCGCACAGGGAAAAGAGAAGGGAATCAGCTGATCTCCTGGACGATCCGCCCGTTCCGGAAGATCGAGATCCTGCCGCCGCTCTGCGAGAGGACGATGCCCACAGCCTTCGTGTCGAGCGTGATCGCGGCAATGGAGGAATGGCGTGTCCCGAGCCCCTTGGGAACTCCTGCCCGGCTCGTGTCGACCGTGATGTAGCGGGCGGCAGCCTCTATCTGCCCGTCGCCCCTGACAACGAACGCCCCGTCGAGCTGGGCCAGTTCCTTGATCATCTCCTTGATGTCGGGGTTCGTGACCATCCGCTCGGCAGGCGGGTGGCCCTCGACCGGGTTGAGGATCAGCTGGCGTGACCTCTCGAGCACGGCGTCCGCGTCACCGACAATGAACGCCGTTCCCACCTGCTTTCCCTCGCGTCCCTCCCTCGCGATCTCCATGCAGATGTGGAGGACCGAGTCAAAGACCTCGTCCTGCACGTCCGTCCCGGCGATGACCGTGTCGCGCCACGCGGCCGTGCTGATCCGCCGGCGGTCGCGGTGCGTGTGGTCGGTGATGTCGTGGCCGATGCAGACCACCTCCACGAGTTTCCCCTGCTCGTCCCGGATGGGGGAGAGGGTCCATGCCACCCAGGCGGGCTCGCCGGAACGCAGCACCATCTCGGTGATGGAGAGGCCCCGACCCTCGTGGACGAGGCGCGTATCGCGGGTGAAATCAGGGGCATCTTTCCGCGACCCGGCAGGGATGAGGGTATCCTGCAACCGCTTTCCCACGATCTCGGCCTCGGAGTAGCCGAAGAATGCCTGGGCATGCGTGTTGAAGAAGGTGACTGCCCCCTCCGGGTCCAGCTTGATGATCAGGCTGCTTGCGTTGTTCAGGAACTCCCTGTACCGTATCTCCTGTTCCCTGATGGCATCGAGGAGCCTGTTCTTCTCGGTCCGGTCCTCGATGACAAGGATCCGGCCCCGCGAGGGGTCCTGCGGGTCCATGGGCCTGATTTTCATGTACACGGGCACGAGAGTGCCGTCTTTTGCCTTTATCGCGGACTCGGCATGGCCCCATCCCTGGTCGTCGACCCGCAGGGCGAACTCGCGGAATGCCCGGTCGCACTCCTCCTTCCCGGGAAAGAGCGCCGCGATGTCCCGGCCCTTGAGGGCAGCGGCATCCATGCCGAGCGCCCGGGCCATCGTCGAGTTGACCCACTCCACCTTTCCGCCGATGACCTGGCAGAGCCAGAGCGGCGTGACCGAGAGGATGGCAGAGAGGAGGTCTGCCCGGAGCACCTGGTCCCGCTCGGCTTTCCGCCGGAGGATGGACTGGTAGATCATGTCCCGCATCTCGGTGACCGGCGGTGGGGACGGCCGTCGCGGGACCGGGACCTCGGCCGCGGCGTTGATGTCGCCGAGGATGAGCGTATCGCGACCTTCCCTGACGTAGAGGATGAAGGGGACGGAAGGGAGGCGGGATTTGAGCTCCCTGTGGAACTCGATTCCCGTCATGTCGGCAAGGAACTCGATCCCGTCGATGTCGGGGATCCGGTGGTACGAGATGATGAGGTCGTACTTCCGTGTCCGTGCCTTCTCGAGTGCCTGCTTCGTGGAATGGACGACGTCGATGCGGACGTCACCATGCCGCTCGAGGAAAGCCCGCGTGCTCTCGATGATGTCTGAATTGTCGTGCACGAGGAGGACGGATATCATGGTCTCGCGGGAAATGGGGGCATCCCGGCCCCGACACTATTCAGGAACTGGTTGGTTCCGTGAGAATTTAATAATTGCCGGTGCGAAATCCCGATCGCACCGAGTAAAAGGCGTGGTTTGTGTGCGGGGCCTCACTTTTTCCCCGGTTTGTGCTGCCGGGCTGCGTCCGCTGCCCCTGACTGGATCTTGAGGAGGGCCGCCGCGACTTCGAGCGACGTGTGGTCATCTCCCATCACCTGCTCGATGCGGGCGATGAACGGTTCGAGACCC
Source organism: Methanolinea sp. (assembly GCA_030019395.1). Lineage (GTDB taxonomy): Archaea > Halobacteriota > Methanomicrobia > Methanomicrobiales > Methanospirillaceae > Methanolinea_A. Next base: position 74,545 of record JASEES010000006.1, read on the forward strand.
CCTGCGGCGATCACGTCGCGGACCTTCTCCCCGATGTGGACGAACCGCCGCTCCTCGAGGTCGGCGTCTGCCGGAACAGCGTGTCGGGCGATGCGGATCCGTGCATACTTCTGGATATCCCGGAGTTTCCACATCTCTTTGCCCGAGACGAACGTGAATGCCTTCCCGGATTTGCCTGCCCGGCCGGTCCTGCCTATCCGGTGGATGTAGTACTCGGGGTCCTGCGGGACGTCGAAGTTGAAGACGATCCCGATCTCCTCGACGTCGATTCCCCGGGCGGCGACGTCGGTTGCAACGAGGATGTCGGTCGAGCGTGACCTGAAGCGCGACATCACGCGTTCGCGTTCCTTCTGGTCCATGTCGCCGTGGAGGGACTCTGCCAGGTAGCCGCGGGCCTGGAGCTGGGATGCGACCTCGTCCACCCGGCGCTTCGTGTTGCAGAAGACGAGCGCAAGGTCAGGGTTGTAGTAGTCGAGCAGGCGGGAGAGGACTTCGACCTTTTCTGACTCCCGGACCTCGAAGTACCGCTGCTCGATGACGGGAACCGCAAGCTGCCCGTGGACGACCCTGACCATCCGGGGGTCTTTCAGGAATTTTTGTGCCAGGGCAAGGATCTCCCTGGACATCGTTGCGGAGAAAAGCACGTTCTGCCTTTTTTCAGGCAGGCGGGTGAATATCTTTGCGATGTCCTCCGCAAATCCCATGTCGAGCATCTCGTCTGCCTCGTCAAGCACGGTCACCCGGACCTGCGAGAGGTCGACTGTCCGCCGGGAAAGGTGGTCAAGGAGCCTTCCCGGCGTCGCTATGACGACGTGGACACCCTTGCGCAGGACCGCGACCTGGCGTTCGATGGGCTGGCCGCCGTAGACGGGGAGGACGGAGACCCCGCCCATGTACCGGGCGAGTTTCCGGAGTTCCTCGGAGACCTGGATGGCAAGTTCGCGTGTCGGGCAGAGAACGAGGGCCTGCACCGCGGGGCGGTCCGGCTCGAGCATTTCGAGGAGGGGTATTCCGAACGCCGCCGTCTTGCCCGTTCCGGTATGGGCCTGGCCCACCATGTCGTGGCCTTCGCGGATCACGGGGATTGCAAGGGACTGGATGGGTGTCGGTTCCTCGAACCCGAGATCCCTGATCGCCCGGAGGAGGGGTTCGGGCACGTCGAGGTCGGCAAATGAGATTGTCTTCATGGAGTTATTCCTGTCCATACATTGGCTCGCATGGCGTATGTCACTTCCCACCGGGTACCCCTCAGGAGACCGTGCATTTTAGTCCCTGACGATCACCGATGCCGTTTCGTCGAAGGGGTTGGTCCGGAGGGCAAGCGAATACAGGTACGGGTACGTGAGGCGGAGGTGGCCCATGTACACGATCCACTCGACGACGAGGAGACCGTAGACGCGGCTGATGTCTCCCGAGAGGTGGTCGTAATCCGTGTCCGGCAGCCCGGAGAGGTCTTCCCGGTGCACAAGTTCCTGCCAGAGGTGCAGGAGTGCCTGGAGGAGGTCGGAGAACCGTGAATGTTCGTCGAGGTCCGGGTTCTGGAGGAGCATGGAGAGGACGTCCACCTTTCTCCCGAGCGCCTCCCGGAGCGCGGCAAGGTCACAGTTCCGGCTGTCGAGCGCATACCGGCGCCCGCCGAGATCTGCAGCGAGCGTGCGGAGCCGGTCACCGGAAAAGGAGCCGGGGTCCGAGAGGACCCGGGCGAGGTCTTTTCTTTCGGGATCGAGCCGCGAGAAGGAGGCAAGGAGGGACGTTCCGAGCTGCGAGAAGAAGAGCCCGACGAGGATGCCGGTCTTCTTCCTGCGCCGCTCCCGCTCCGCCCGGTATGCCAGGTGCTCGACTGCGTTCGTGACCAGCCCCACGAAACAGCCCACGCCCCCCACGATGACGGCAACCGCGAGAGCCTTTCCCGCGGGCGTGACCGGGTGCAGGTCGCCGTAGCCGACGGTTGCAACCGTCACGATGGTGAGGTAGAGCGAGTCGAAGGGCGAAAACCCCTCGAGCAGGGAGAACCCGGCGATACCGGCGAGCAGGACGAGTGCGAAGACGACCACGTAGGCGAAGAGCCGCTGCTGGTACCGGTCCATCGGGGAAGTGTCAGGGGTGACCGGCGATAAAGCTGACCGTCGGGCAGGGGGAACGTGCAACCGGAACAACCTTTGATGGAGGGGGCTCCCCTGTTCCGCGTGAGGATGGGGGGAGGGGGCAGCGATGCCGCAGCGGTGGGGGGTTGATCAATTGCCCGGAGGGGGTGCGGGCAGGGTTGATCGGGAATTGTAACATGTCCTTTCCCCCAGCACTGCCTTATCGCCATACGGGGGTGCCGCAGCGGCGGGGCGTCAGCCCCGGGAGCGTCTGATGAAGGGAGTGCGGTCGGTCGTCCAATTGCCCGGAGGGGGAAACCCCCTCCGGACCACCCCCGTGTGAGGATAGGAGGTGGGCAGGGTTGATTGGGGACTGTGTCATGTCCTGTTCCCTCGCACTGGTCCTATCGCCACACGGGGTGCCGCAGCGGCGGGGCGTCAGCCCCGAGAGCGTCTGAGGAGGGGAGTGCGGTCTGTCGTCCAATTGCCCGGAGGGGGAGACCCCCTCCGGATTACCCCCTGTATGAGGATAGGAAGCGGGCAGGGTTAATCGGGCAGATTGAAAAGAAGGATATTACCACGTCCTGCTCACCTGGCTTCACGTTTATCGATAGAAAAGAATGTCATATTGATGGTTGAACATATTTCCAGTTGATTTAGATTTGCCATTTACAATTTGAATTAAGAAAAAGAGGAATAAGCAATCGCGGGTCATCCGGCAGATGATGTTGCGCCGGGAACTCTGAACAGTATCTTGAAACAAGCAAAATTGAAGGAGTAAATCGAAATATGCGGAGATATCTCATCGTCATCGAAAAGGCAGGAAATAATTACTCGGCTTATTCACCGGATCTTCCCGGTTGTATAGCCACTGGAAGTTCCCGGGAAGAGGCAGAAGAACGAATGCATGAGGCAATTGAGATGCATATCAGGGGATTGATCGAGGACGATCTGCCTCTCCCCCCTCCCCATGCAACTGCTACTTTTGTGGCAATTGAATCTCCCTGAATTCCCTGAAGCAGGAGATGTAGAGTGTCTTTTCCTGCCCTCACACCGGTGAGGACAAGAGATGGGCAGGGTTAATCGGGCATAGTGGCATGACCTGTTCCCCAGCACTGGACCTATCGCCACACGGGGTGCCGCAGCGGCCGAGGGTTGATTGTTGCCCGGAGGGGGAAACCCCCTCCGGACCACCCCCTTATGAGGATAGGAACCGGGCAGGGTTGATCGGGCTTGGTGTCATGACCTGTTTCCCAGCACTGGTCCTATCGCCAATTGGGGGTGCCACAGCGGCGGGACGTCAGCGCCGGGAGCGTCTGAGGAAGGGAGTGCGGTCTGTTACTGTTCCCGATTGTCCGGCCCAACCCCCATTGACACCAGGAAAACACTCCCACTCACCCGGAATCCTCCCCGTCTCCACCGCCACCCTCTGACCATTCCCCTGCGTAGAGCACCCATGCAATGGCGAACACGAGCGGTACACCGAGAGGAACCGAAAACCCCGCAGGACCAGCGAGGAGGGGACCATACTGGGCAATGCACGATGCAACGAGGAGGACACCGGAAGCAGTGACTGCAACACCTGCATACCGCATCCATTGTACCTTTCCTTCCGCGACGGCAAGGAGGAGGACGAGGAACGACACAACGAGGATCACTGCCCCGGCATCCCAGAGGATGAACGAGATGGCGGTCCTGCCAGTAATCAATCCGGAGATGACATAACCGATGTCCGAGGCAATCGTTATCAGGGACGGCCCGTAGGAGGTCTCCTGGTACCTGAACAGGGCCCATTGCACGCCGGTACCCAGCCAGTCACCGATGACGTAGAGGTTGAGGGGGACGACGAGGAGAACGAGCGGGAGGATGGGGGCAATACGCCGGTCGGAAGGGAGATCCATTATCCCATCATGTCACCGCTCTGCGACATGATGGTTGCGGGATTATCGCCACTGCCTGGACACAGTAGTAAATTTGCGAACAGGAGTCTTACTCATCCCGGAATCCATCGGGAAATGCATCGGCGGGAGATGAACGGTGCGGTGCAGCATGGAATATGTTTAAATACCTTCTGGTGGGAATGTACCGTTACAGTGTCTTGCCCCATTTCGTGGGCAATGTGCATGTGAATCGAGGTGCATTATGAAGATCATGAAGAATGATGAGGCAGTATCACCCGTTATCGGTGTGATCCTGATGGTGGCCATCACGGTCATCCTTGCAGCGGTTATTGCGGCTTTCGTGTTCGGACTGGCTGGTACGACCGGATCATCAAAGAATGTCGGGATAACAGTCGCGAAATCCGGTGAAACACAGTTTGTTGTTACAATTCAAGGCGGAACCGATCTTCCCCAATTGAATAAATTAGAATATCAAACAAATACAACCGGTTTCCATGAAATTACTGCCCCTTCAGGGGGTTGGTCTGTTGGAATTACCAGGACCATCACTGGCTACAATGAGACCGCAGCGACAAATACCGGTGTAAGGTTAATTTTAAGAGGGACGTTTTCCGACGGATCTCAACAGGTCCTCTGGGATCGCCAGTTCTAACCCTAACTCTTTTTTCATCCATTCTCAAAGCACATTCCAAATCAACAAAAATCCCATTGCATCACTGCCTTTTGAATACTCAAAAAGAATCCCAACATCCTCTTTACAATTCAAACCCTCTCCACATTCACCCCCTTAGCAAAAACTAAAAACCCTCTCCACCTCATGCTCTTTCAATGTGACCGGTCGTGCAGCCTTCCCTTTTCACTGATAGGTCACATTGAAATGAAAAACGTTATTCAGAGGATTAAATACCGGACGCCACGTTTTTAATGGACAGGCGTTTTCCATCTGCCCGGATAACGGCAGACATTGGATCGTATCGAATGGGAACATCTACAGAGAGGATTCACCATGTGCAGAATAGCGGGCTCCCCCCTAAATGACTTCGCCTACCAAAGCTTCGACATCCAGAGGGAGCTTGACATTACCAATATGCAGGAGTCATTCACCTCGTATTCGTGGAATCTTTGGAATCCCGAAAAACGGCCTAATGGTTGAGAACTCGTCTATCCCTCGCCCGAACCCTTTCACCCCCCTGCCAGAAGGAAACCGATTTGCAAATGCCAATCCCGACAAAGCACTGTGCCAGTCTCACGACCCCGATACTCCCGGGTGTGATCCGGACCTCTTCCCATCCACCTGCCGTCAGGAACACCGGGTGGTATCGTGCGAAGAATACTTCCGCACCTTCCGCAGCTCTTCACCACCTGCGGAAGTCTTTGATTCCGATGCAAAAGCCTCTGATTCCCAAAATAATGTATATATAATATATACTTTTTTTAGTACTCTCATATACTTCCACAAATAGAGACACACACATACCCCTGATCGTCGTGCACTCCACGCCTCTCTCTCTGACCAAAGTGCGGAAGGTGCGGAAGTGTCCATGAGAGAAAACAGAGAATGAGCCTTCAATAGAAAAATCCGGTCTGAAAAAGTCCCCGTTTTCACTTCCATACAGCCCTTTAGCAGGTGAAGTGCAGAGAAGTGCTGGAGGATAGGGTGTTCTTCCTGCCCGGATCGATGCCCATGATGACAAGCCCCCCGGCCGCCCGGAGAGGATCCCCGGCTTCGTGTTTGGGTGAATCCGACCGGCCTGTGCAGTAAGCACGAGCACGACCGGGAAGTGATCGGGAAGGTCCGGCAACCCTATGCGGCATGGACACCCTTGTGGTCGGTCCCCCCGTTTCCATCTCTTCGGCATTTCGCGTGGGTCGTTGTGATAGGAAGATGAGAGGGTCTTCTCCAGCCCGCCGGCCCGCAAAGCCCATACCCCCGTAATGGTTGCTGGGAATTGGTATGGAGACGACAATTTTTCCCAATAGCATGAAAAAAAGGAGAATGCGGAAAATACCGCCCCCATCCACATCTATATATACATTCCGCTCCCATGCTTACCCGCAGGACAAAAACTGCATAGGTAATGGAAATGGATGACAGAGGTTTTAGGGGAGGGTTCAACCGGCCCCGGACAATGACAAAGACCGTTTGTGCGGACTGTGGAAAGGAATGCGAAGTACCGTTCGTCCCCACCGAAGGAAGGCCGGTATACTGCCGGGAGTGCCTGCCAAAGCACAGGAAGCCCCGGTACTAGGACTCTCACTTTTTTTCGTTGTTTCACGACCGGATGGCAGTCCCTTTTGAGGGGCTTTTTCGATCTTTGTATTTTTGAGTGGACAATAACGAACCGGTGCTGGATCGATCGTCCACTCACCCATGGAGAGTATATCCCTTCCTTCCGGTCCCCGGGAACACCCGGTTGCCGGACGGGAAACCGCAGCACCGAAACAAAAGCGAAAAGAATGTTCCGGGAAAGAGAGCAGGGACATGGTCACCTGACCGGAAGCGGCAGATCCTTTCGTGCCGTCGCCAGGAGGGGAGGGTGCCAGGAAGGTGGTCACCAGACCCCATTCCTGAAAAAATAAGACGAAACGGGGACAACAGAACTGCATCCATCGGAATGGGGGAGTGATCACCATCGCGAAGAAAAACCCGGTGCAGCCGGGCGGTCTTGCCCGCCGCCTGGGTTTCTGGGAAGTGACCCTCTCGGGGGTGGGCATCATCCTCGGCGCCGGGATATATGCCCTGATCGGGGCTGCTGCCGGGAGTGCAGGGAATGCAGTCTGGCTCTCGTTTGGGGCTGCAGCCCTCGTTGCGTTTTTCACGGCCCTTTCCTACATGGAGCTTGCGTCCATGATGCCTGCCGTCGGGGCGGAATACGAGTACTGCGCCCGGGCGGTCGGGAAACGCGTGGCGATGGTGATCGGGTGGCTGATCATCTTTTCCGGTATCCTCGGGGCAGCGACGGTGTCGCTTGGGTTCGCCGGGTACCTGGAAAGCCTCCTTTCCGTCCCTCACCTCCCTGCCGCATTCGCGCTCCTCGCGGCCCTGACCGCTCTCCTCCTCGTCGGGGTGAAGGAGAGTGCCCTCGTTGCCGTTGCGTTTACCCTCGTCGAGGTGGGGGGACTCCTCCTCGTCATCATCGCGGGCATCCCGTACCTCGGGAAGGTGGACTATCTTGAGATGCCATCCGGAATACCGGGAGTCCTCTCGGCCGCAGCCCTGGTCTTTTTTGCATACCAGGGGTTCGAGGAGATGGTCAAGTTCTCGGAGGAGACGCATCGGCCGGAAAAGACGATCCCCCTTGCCCTTATCGTTGCCCTCGGGATCTCGACGGCACTCTACATGCTGGTCTGCGTCTCGGCCGTGAGTGTTACCGGCTGGCAAGTCCTCTCGTCATCACCGGCACCCTTTGCAGCGGTGGCATCCACCGCATGGGGTGCCGATGCTTCTCTCCTCATCTCCGTGATAGCGCTGTTTGCAACGGCAAACACCGCCCTCATGATGATGTTTGCCTCCTCGCGGATCTCGTACGGGATGGCCCGGGCAGGTTCCCTCCCGCCGGCCCTTGCATTCGTCCATCCCGAAAGAAAGACACCCTGGATAACGAGCATCCTCGTCGGGGCCGGTGCCCTGCTCTTCGTGTCGGCCGGGAATATTGCCTTTGTCGCAAATGTCTCGAACTTCACCCTCTTTGTCACGTTCATCGTGGTGAACCTCTCGGTCATTGTCCTCCGTTTCCGGGAGCCACGTGCCAGGCGGCCTTTTTCCGTTCCGGGAAGGGTGGGGCGGTTCCCCATCGCCCCGCTGCTTGGAATGGTCTCCTGTGCCCTCCTCCTGCTCCAGCTCGAACCTGCCGTCCTTGGCCTCGGGGCTCTCGTGACCGGGGCAGGTATTGTCGTTGCCGTCGTATTCGGGAAAAAGTGAGGCGAGTCCCTATGCTGGCCGGAGGGGAAGGACGCTACCGGACATTCTTGGAGGGAGTGCCGCAGCGACCGAGGGTTGATTGTCATCAGCGAACCGGAGGGGAAGGACGCCTCCGGACCTCCTCATGTGAAGATAGGGTGCGGGCAGGGTTGATCGGGCTTTCTGTCATGTCCTTTTCCCCAGCACTGGCCCTATCGCCAC
>JASEES010000007.1 GCA_030019395.1 Methanolinea sp.
ATTAAATCAATATTAATTCGATTCGGTTCTATACCACACCATTCTTTCTTAAAAAGGCCAAATTTTGTCAGGTATTTTGTTAAAGAACAATTCATAATATCGATAAAAATTATTTCATGAGAGATTCGAATAATCTCATTTATCGCTTTATCATGGTCAGGAAAATGGTGAAGAGCCATAAAAACTAGTCCTATGTCAAATGACTTGGTTTTTATAGGTAAATGTTCTGCATCACTACAAATCAAATCGAGATTGGAAATACTTTTTTGAATAATTCTTAATTTTGCACTCAATAATTGCCCTTTGGCAATATCAATTAATACAACACTGGATGCCCCTTTATCGAGAAAAGACTCGGCTTCTTTTCCATGTCCCCCCCCGACATTAACAATCCTTTTCCCTTTAATCATCCCTTGAACAACAGAATTATTACACAAATAGTCTTCCCAGATTGTTGAATACGTATAAAATTTCGTAATATGATCCTGGGGACCTTTCCATGACTTTGCTTCAATCTCTTTAATTCGTGATCCCTCATCCATCGTCAGAATTCCGCACTCTTCGCGATGTTCTCCCAGTTCTCGACAAACCACCGGTGCGTCTCCAGAAGACCTTCCTCAAACGTCGTCCTCGGGTTATACCCGATGACTCTCTGCCCCTTCGCGATGCAGGAGAGCAGGTGCGTCTTCTTGTCCCAGTCACGCCTTTCCCTGTAGACGATCCCGGCCCTGCTCCCCGTGAGTCGCAGCACGGAATTTGCCATGTCGATGACGCGGGTCTCGATGCCGGAACCAAGGTTGATGGCCTCGCCGACGGCCTCTTCCCGGACACCCATGGCAAGCAGGCCCTGGACGATGTCCCCCACGTAGGTCCAGTCACGGGTCTCGGTCCCATCACCGGTAATCGGCAGGGGTTCGCCTTTCATGGCCCAGTAGAAGAAGTTGGGGATGACATTGCGGTACCTGCCCGGCACTTCACCGGGACCAAAGGAGTTGAAAAACCGGGCGTTGACGATCGGGAGGTTGTAGAGGTTGTAGAAGTAGTTGGTGTAGAGCTCGCCGAGCAGCTTCGTGACCTGGTAGGGGGTGTGGAGCCGGATGGAAACGTCGTGCTCTTCGAACGGCATCTTCGAATCGAGACCGTAGACGCCGCACCCGGAAGAAGAGTACACGAACCGTTTCACCCCGACCATGTGGGCATACTGGAGAACCTTGAGGATCCCCATGCCGTTGACCATCAGGTCGGTCTCGGGGTTGTCGACAGAGTTCTGGTTTGCAAAGTGGGCAGCGAGGTGGAAGACGTAGGCGGGCTTCTCCCGGAAGACCCGCTTGAGGGCTTCGTCGTCCAGGACGTCCCCCTTCACGAACGAGATGTTGGGGGCCTTCGGGATATTCCATTCGTATGACGAGCTGAGGTTATCGAGGATGATGACCTTCCTCGCACCGAGGGAGGAGAGGGCACGGCACAGGTTGCCCCCGATTGCCCCCGCCCCTCCTGTCACCAGGATAGTGGCATCCCGGTAGAATTCTTCGAAAGATTCCATGGTTCTCTCACTCTTTCCCGTGATCCCTGCGACCGTGGGCAGGGCATTTTGCGTCGCATCGCGTGGGGCCGTGGGAGATCCCCCTGCCGACTCCCCGGCACTGACTCATGCCCGTGGAGATAAGGGCGGGCAGTTCCCGTACCGCAGTAGCCCTGGAGACTCCCAGGACACCAACGCAGGTGGTTCTCGTGATGGTCCCGTGTTCTTTTAAAAGACATCATGGTTGCGCGTTGCCCCTGTCCGTGACACCGGTCAGGATAGTCACCCGCGGGTACCGGAAAAAGCAGACACGCTCTCCATTGTCTGGTCCTCCTGCGAAAACGAAGGTTTGAACTCTGCCTGTCCAGTCTTCCCGCCCGGGATCACCTTGTCTGTGGCCGTGGCGATGGTCATCTCCTTTCAGTTCAGCCTGTAATACTCCTTCATCCACGCAACGGTCCTCCTGATCCCTTCTTCAGGGGGTACTTTCGGGTCATGCCCGAGGTCCCGGATGGCCCGTGAACAATCGATGGTCTTGACCTTCGTCGTGAAAGGCTCGGCCTCCTCGTAGGTGACGAGTGAATCGTCCCTCCCGGTTGCCGCGAGGATGAGGTCGGAATATTCCCTGATGTCCCTTTCCCACTCCGGCCGTCCCGCGACGTTGTAGACAGCTCCCGGGATGAAGTTGTCCACGATATTAGCCCACGTCCTGCAGGAATCCTCCACGTAATCGATAATCCGCCTGTGCCCCCGGAAAACGGTATAGGGTTTCCTGAAGAGAGCGTGGTAGATGAATTTTGGAATGAACCCCCGGTACGGGGTATAGTGCTCGTGGGGGCCGTAGCAGTTGACCGGGCGGACGCGGACGGTCTCGGTCCCAAACATCTTTGCCGAGTTCAGGCACATCAGTTCACCGGCCCATTTCGTAATGGCATAGTCGTTCATCTGGTAGGTATCCCCGATGGGATTTTTCTCCATGACGTCCTCGGTCATGACCCCCTCGTAATCGCCGTACACCTCGGCACTGGAGAAAAAGATCATCCGGAACCTGAGTTTCTCCTGGAGCCGGATCATGTGTTTCGTGCCGATCACGTTGGTCTGCCAGAGGTTCTCGTAGTAGTCCTCGCCGTTCCAGCGTCCGTATTCGGCGGCGAGATGGTAGACGTAATCAAAAGAGTGTCTCTCGAAAATGCGTTCGACCTGGCGATAGCTCCTCACGTCGGCGCGGGCATAATTCTCGCGTTCGGTGTTGAAAAGGTCGATTGCGAAGACCTCGTGCCCCCGTGATTCAAGTTCGCGGACCAGGTTCGTCCCGATAAACCCTGCTCCGCCGGTAACGAGAATCCGTTTCGAACCCATGGGTCCCCTGTCACGCCTTCCCCATCTTCACGACCTGCACCAGGCTGTTCAGTATCAGGCTCGTCGTCACCAGCAGCAGTCCCAGTATCAGCAGGGTAATCCCCCCCACAAAAATGATCGAATGAAATGCACCACCGGTGTACAGTTCCGTGACAGTATAGACCGACATTCCCGCCCCGATGAGCGTCATGATCGCCCCCGGTACCCCGAACGTGATCAGGGGTCTCCGGTATCCGACGATCCCGATGATGTGGCTGAGCACGTCCAGGCCATGGGCGAGGGGGTGCTTCTTGTGGCCGTTCGTGACGTCGTACGTGATCCCGATGGGGACCTCCGAGATGGTCAGTCCCCTCCCGGCGAAGTGGGCGAGCATGTCGGACTCGATGTTGTAGCCCTCGGAGGAGAAATCGAGGTTGGCGAGGGCACGGCGGCCGAGCACGCGGAACCCCGACTGGGAGTCCGTGCAGGAGATGCCGGAGCCGACCTTCGTGGCGAGGTCGAGGGTCTTCTGGCCGAGGACGCGGTATTTCGGGATCCGGTTCGTGCCGTTGAGGAAGCGTGAGCCGACGACCATGTCCGCTTTTCCGGCAAGGACGGGCCTTGCGAGTTCGGGGATCTCGGCAGGGTTGTGCTGGCCGTCGGCATCGAGCATGACGACAGCGAGGGGGCCGTAGTGCCTGGCACGGGCAAATCCCTTCATGAGGGCCTGGGCCTTGCCGAGGTTGAGGGGGTGCCGGAGGACTTCGGCTCCTGCGAGGGTGGCAACCCGAGCCGTCTTATCCGTGGAACCGTCGTCGACGACGATGACATGGTCGACGTACTGGCGGGTCGCCAGCACGATGGTCCCGATGGTGAGCTCTTCGTTGTAGGCAGGGATGACAGCGATGATCCTTTTTGGCCGTTCTTCCGGTGCAGAAAGGTCTTCGGGTTCGGTATCCTCTCCATAGTCCGTCCCGGGATTGACCTTGAAGAGAAGCTGGTGAGGGGTTGGGCGGGGGGACTGCACGGATCGGGCCGCCCCCCTCGCCGTGTTCATGCCAAGCGTCTCCTCGAACTGGAAATAGTGGGCAAGCAGCGAGGAAATGGCGCTTTCTCCAAGGCGTATTTCGGGGTCTCCGGCGGTGGTATCGGGTCTCTCGTCGGGGTGCATCATCTCGTCCTCGGGGGCGGATTTCCGTGATCAGGATGATCAGGGTACCCGGATTTCCGATCCGCCCGAGTATATCCGGTATTCCGGACGATACGTATTTCAGTTATGAAATAAAAACCTTTCGGCGATTTTTGCGCAAAAATGGGGCTTTAGTGGTCAGGCACGGGGATTGGGGGGAGATTCTCGGGGTTTTTGGGAGTGGATCTCCCGGGGGATCTCTTGTCCCACCACCCACCACAACCATGGCGACGGGTGAGCGTGTGCATCTCCCTGTCATGCAGGTACCGGCGGGGAATGCATGTATCCCGGATTGCCAGCCCGGAGTGATGGAGCACGGGGCCGGATAGCCGGGATTTCCCGCCATCTTGGCAGGGCAGGTGTCCCGGCCGACTGCTTCCCCGTTTTGCCAAAAAGTGCGGGGAATCCCGTGGGAGCCCGCGGGTCCCCCAAAAAAAGCAGCATCGCATTTTTCGCGGGTTCCCGGTTCAGGAAGCATGATGACGTGCTCACCTCCATAATTCTGCATTCCATGGTCCGGGCAGAAGAATTCCTGGAGAAACATCCCGCAGGGGCCGGGGTTATCAGGGATATGCAGGACAGGGTATGCCATGCGATGCTCCCTGCCATCCGGTCGTCAATCGACATTGCGAGGGAAATCGCGGTCCTGAAGACGCCGCGACGGCCGGATACCTGCCGGGAGATTTTCCACATCCGGAAACCTGAAGGCAGGTACGTCCTTTTCTGGATCACCTGCGGTTCGGGGGGATAAGAACCCGCTGACATTCCTGTCCTGCCTTCCATCCCCACCGGGATAGACCGATCGCTTCGCAAAGCCCGTGCACCGGTGGCGGTTTTTGGGAAAAATTTCGTACTAATGCCCGCATGGGGGATCAACCAGACCGGAACGGAAAAAAGGCCGGACAGCCTCACCCGCCCCATCAAAAAAGCCGAAGAGGGAAAAGAGATAACTATTGTCCGATAAAAACAAGAGGCTGAGAGGGGACGGACACGATGGACCTGCAGGGGGAGGAGATCATTGCACGACTATCCGAAGTTCCGGGTTTCTCCAACGTCCGGTTTATCCTCCTCTTCGGGTCGGTGGCAGAAGGAAGGGCCGGGCCGGGGTCTGATGTCGATATTGCCATTTTCTACGACGGGGACCAGGAGGAGGCATCCCTCTTTCGCTACAAGTGCCTGATCGCCCTCGGCAGCTCGCGGTATGACGTGACCATTTTTCAGCAACTGCCCCTGTACATCCGCATCCGTGCTCTCAGGGGGAAGATCCTCTATTGCCCGGACCTCTCCTTCCTCTATGACGTTGCGTATGAGACGATCCGGGACTACGATGCGTTCAAGCACCGGCTGGATGACTACACCGGGGAGAAAGCAATCTCATGACGCCACGACCGCGACCATCCGTCCGCAAAGACCCGAATCCGCATTAAACTCGCAGAAATCAGGGACAGTATCACGGTCGTGATGCGCCACATGCCCGCAACAGTGGACGAGTTCCTCGGGCTGGGCCTCGTGAAAGATGGGATTTATAAGAAGATCGAATATGCCATCGAAAATGTCCTTGATATCTGTGCAGTCGTGAATGCGGACCTGGTGCTCGGGGTGCCGGGCAACGACGAGGACATCCTGGACCACCTCGTGTCCCACCACGTCATCTCGGCGGGTGTCGCAGAGAAAGTCAGGGGCATGAAAGCGTTCCGGAACATCATGGTCCACCGCTACGGGGCAATCAACGACCGGACTGCATACCGGCTCCTGGTGGATCACCTGGGGGATTTCGAGGCGTTCCAGGCAGAAATGGAGCTGTTTCTCCGTCGGGCTGAACCCTGAAGGAGAGGGTTCCACGCTTTTTTTCGCGGGAGAAAAAGGGGAGATCCTCGCGATCGCAGGAGGATTGGAGAACATGCGGGGACCTGTCCCCCCTCTCCCGGACGAGGATCACACTACCTCCCCCAAAGGGCGTGCCGGAGAAGGTTTCTCGCCGATCAATCGTGTATAAGCCGCTCTTTTGGTGTTGGATCAACCAGCCCGGGACGGGAAAAAAGGCCGGACAGCCTCACCCGCCCCGTTCTCGCGCGATAACGACGAAGGGACTATAACGCAAACGCACACGGCCCGCGGGAAAAAAAACCGGAGAGAAAAATTCTCATCCCCGCCGGCGGGAGGCGAGAACGGCAGGAACGAGGAAGGCGAGGGCAAGAGAGGCGGTGGCGAGCGGGCTTTTTGGGGCCTGCTCACCGGTGCCTGCGGGCGTCGCGTTCGCGGGAACGGGGGTCCCGGGCAGCCCGGCCGGCGTCTCTTCCGGTGCAGGTGTCTCACCGGGGGTAGGTGAGGATGCGGAGAGTCCGAGGTTCTCTGCCCGTACCTTTCCGTCCAGCGCAGCGGCAAGACCGGGGTGGATGACGAGCGCCCGATCGAAGGCGGCAGTTGCAGCAGCAGGGTCTCCGGCAGCAAGCAGGACTTCACCGCGGCTCACCCACGGGTCCGGGTCATCCGGCTTGATCTTTGCTGCCCGTTCAAACGACGAGAGGGCTTGTCCGAACATGCCGAGGGCCGTCTCGGTGCTCCCCTTCCCCATCCAGGCTGCAAAGGAGGCAGGATCGGCCGCGACCGTCCGGTTGTAGGCTGCAAGCGACTCGTTGTACATGCCCTTCTGGAAGAGGGACCGGGCCTCCAGGAGGAAAGATTCTGCAGACGCCCCCGACGACCCGGAGGGCTGGCTGTCGGACCCGCCGGAGCCGGAGCCACCGGACCCCGATCCTGCAGACGGGCCATCCGATGATCCTCCGCCGGAAGAAGGCCCGGTGTTCCCGCCCGGCGAACCTCCGCCGTCTGACGGACCCGTGGCAGGGCCCGTGTCGGGGGTGAAGGGATCGTAGAAGTCCGGGAGACCGCAGCCACAGTCATCGGCCGACACGATTATGCCCAAAAGAAGGAAAAGCGCAAGGGATACAACCGCAAAGCAGGTGGATAACTGGTGCATGGGAGAGTATGGAAGGGGAAAGGTAAAAAAAGCCTCCCCGTGAATCCCGGGGGGATGGTCTCCCCGGCGAAAAAAAGATCTGCACCGGAACCGTGTTTCATGCCCATCGGGCAGGAGAACAGCGGAAGGGGGAACGGGTGCCCCCGACAGGGTCCTTTCTGAGATTTTCGCCATGCGGGCAGGTGGAAAGAGAGGGACGGGTGCTTGTCCCGGCAGGAATCCTTTCTTCAGCGATGAGAGAGGGAAGCGGGTGACAAGAGGGGAAGGGGGAGCTGCCCCCGGGCCGCATGCACCGCCGGAATCCGGGCTCGCCCCGGTCCACGGGAAAAGACACACTCTCCTCTGGGACGAAACAGTCCGGAAAAAAAGCAGGGGAAGAAATCCCCCTTCACCGGGGGGGGAGCCGTCACGGGGTGTCGGGCGCAAACTTCGTCCCGTAGTGGATGACGCCGGACTCCCCGTCGGCAGAGATCCGGCGGAATACCGGCCGGACCCGCATCCCGATCCGAACCTCGTCCGGGCTGCAGACGAGCTGGGCCGTCAGGCGGGGACCCTCGTCGAGCTCCACGATGGCGAGTACGTAGGGAGTCATCTGCTCGAACTGCTCGCTCGCCGACCGGATGACCGTGTAGGTCACGACTTTTCCGAGGCCCGAGAACCTGTGCTGGCGGATCTTCCCTGCCCTGCGGCAGTCGGGGCAGAGGTACCGGGGCGGGAAGAAGTACCGCCCGCACGTGGTACACTGCGTCCCGGCCAGGTTGTACCGCTGGGGAATCTTTCGCCAGAACCGTGCAACGGAGGACATGGCTCACACCCCCAGGATGTGGACGGCGACCGTTGCCCCCGTCCCGCCGA
This sequence comes from Methanolinea sp., assembly GCA_030019395.1. Taxonomy (GTDB): domain Archaea; phylum Halobacteriota; class Methanomicrobia; order Methanomicrobiales; family Methanospirillaceae; genus Methanolinea_A. The sequence continues at coordinate 7,885 of JASEES010000007.1, forward strand.
CGTTGTGGGTCATCCCGACGCGGGCCCCGTCCACCTGGCGCCTGCCTGCCTCGCCCCGGAGCTGCTGCACGACCTCGCACACCTGCTTGATCCCGGTCGCACCCACGGGGTGGCCGCACGCCTTGAGCCCGCCGGACGTGTTCACCGGCAGGTCTCCGCCAAGGGCCGTCACACCCTCCGCGGTCAGCCTGCCCGCCTCGCCCTTCCTGCAGAACCCGAGGTCCTCGATGGCGCAGATCTCGGCGATGGTGAAGCAGTCGTGCACCTCGACGAGGTCGATGTCCCCGGGCGAGAGCCCTGCCATCGCATATGCCCTCTTCCCGGCAGCGACCGTGGCATCGAGCGTGCTGATGTCCCTGCGGTCATGGAGCGCGATGGTATCGCTCGCCTGGGCACTCGCAAGGACGCGGACGGGCGTGTCCGTGTACTCCCTCGCCCGTTCGAGCGGGGCGAGCACGACGGCCGCTGCCCCGTCGGTGATGGGCGAGCAGTCGAAGAGGCGGAGCGGGTCGGCAACGAGCGAGGAGGAGAGAACCGTCTCGATCGTGATCTCCTGGGAGAACTGGGCGATCGGGTTCCTCGCACCGTTGTAGTGGTTCTTCACGGCGACCTCCGCGAGCTGCTCCCTCGTTAAGGGGTACCGGTTCATGTAGTCGGTTGCGATCATCGCGTAGAGGCCGGGGAAGGTGGCCCCGACGAACCCCTCCCATTCCCGGTCGGCAGCGCCGGCGAGGGCGTCCACGCTCGCACCCGTCCCGACATCCGTCATCTTCTCGACGCCGGCCGCGACAACGATGTCTTCGATGCCCGAGGCGACGGCGATGAAGGCCTGGCGGAAGGAGAGACCGCCTGAAGCACACGCGGCCTCGACCCGCGTCGAGGCGATGTGGTCCGAGGCAAGCCCCGCATAATCTGCAATCAGTGCCCCGACGTGCTCCTGCTCGATGAACCTGCCGGCACTCATGTTCCCGACGTACATGGCCCCGATCTCCTCGCCGGCGACACCGGCGTCCTCTAAAGCCATCGTCCCTGCCTGGACGAAGAGGTCGCGGAACGAAGAGCCCCACTTCTCGCCGAACGGTGTGCACCCGATCCCGATAACTGCAACGTCCCTCATTTCTGCATCACGATCTTTCCCTTGTGCCGCGCATACTGCGCGTAGTCGACATAGACGGGGTTTGCGAGGAGCGCTGCAACCGAGGGGGCAGCCTCCCGGCAGAAATCCCCGGACACGATGGCATCGGTCACCTCGATGTCGAACGCATCGCTCCCTGCCCCGGACCCAAACGACGCCATGAAGATGGTGTCGCCCGGTTTTGCCTGGTCGAGCGTTGCGGCAAGCCCAATCATCGAGGACCCGCTGTAGGTATTGCCGAGGGCGGGCACGACGAGGCCCGGCCGGATCTGGTCGGGGGAGAACCCGAGCGTCTTTGCGACCCGCTGGGGGAACTTCGCGTTCGGCTGGTGGAAGACCGCGTACGTGTAGTCTTTCGGGCCCTTCCCGGTCTGCTCCATCAGGAGCCGGCTTGCACCCTCGATGTGGCGGAAGTAGCCGGGCTCTCCCGTGAACCGCCCGCCGTGGCGGGGGTAGTCCTGCCCCTCCCGCCGCCAGAAGTCCGGTGTATCGGTCGTAAACGAGCACGTCCGGTGGATGATGGCAATCGGGTCACTTTTCCCGATGAGAAACGCCGCACCCCCGGCGGCAGCGGTGTACTCCAGTGCGTCGGAGGGAGCTCCCTGGGCGACATCGGACCCGATCGCGAGCCCGTAGTGGACCATGCCGCTCGCGACAAGGCCCATGCACGTCTGGATGGCAGCAGTGCCGGCCTTGCAGGCGAACTCGTAGTCGGCTGCCGTCATGACGGGTGTCGCCCCGATCGCCTCCCCGACCGTGCAGGCCGTGGGCTTGACGGCGTAGGGGTGCGACTCGCTCCCCACGTACACGGCACCGATCGCGCCGGGGTCGATATCCCTCCTCCGGAGGGCGTTTCGCGCGGCCTCGACCGCGATCGTGGCCGTATCCTCGTCAAGGTCGGGAACGGACTTCGAATAAACGCCGAGTCCTCCCCGTATGTCATCGGCGTTTGCACCCCAGACCCGGGCGATCTCCTCGACCCTGATCCGGAACCGGGGGATGTACACGCCATACGTGATGATTCCTACCATTGTTCCTCCCTCAGTACATGCACGATCTGCTCGACGTCCATCCCGGTGCAGAGCACCGTGATCCTGTCCTTCTCCGCCATCTTCGGGACGAGCGGGTGGACGAGGGCCGGCTCGATCCCCTGGAGGACGACGGCCCGGGGCTTGAACGGCGTGACCCGGATCGCGACCATCGGCGACTTGCCGGACGTCACGTCCGTGAATATCAGGGCCCTCTCCGTGCTCCAGCCATAGATCCTGTTGAACTCGTTCGAGGAGAGCTGGGTGATCGCGTTGAGGCTGTTAATCACGGTGTACCCGTAAATCGCCTGGGAAAGCGACCCGCAGACCGGCTGGCAGGCGATCAGTCCGGCAAACCGCGTCAGCGGGACGGGCGACGGGTAGTCATGGATGTCGTAGATGACATCGTCGTCAACGTCAGAATAGAGGATCTTGCCAAACTTCTTGATGTACTTCCCGCCGTTTGCCTCGTCGATGGAGAGGATCGTGTCCACGATCTTGCCCACGACAGCCGTTCCGGGGCTCTTTCGCCTTCCGCTCTCGTAGTCGGAAATCACGGAAGGGGAGACGTCGAGGTGCTCGGAAAGGACCGCCTGGGGGATGTTGAAGCTCATCCTCCACTTCTTCAGTGCCTTTCCGGGCGAGTCTGAAAGCGTGATCTCGCCGGCCATCTTCTCGGCCAGGCGGTTCCGCAAATCAGATTTCATGGCTCATTATGCGGGCCCGGGGGTATTATAATTAACGAATGGGAATTCGACATTTCACGAAAAGAAAACGCCCCGGGATATCCATAAATAGTATGCATCTCAATTCTGTTATCATGGTTATGCCCGGGGACCTCCAGTGCCTCAAGGTCATCGCGCGCATGGGTGGCTGCCAGGGGCCGGTCCGCATCTCCTCGCAGTCTCTCGGAGCGTTCCTCGGGATCAGTCCCCAGACCGCCTCGCGCCGTCTCCAGTCGCTGGAGCGGCAGAAGATGGTGGAACGGTCCCTCACACCCGAGGGCCAGGACGTCATGGTCACGCCGGCAGGAGAAAGCGTCCTTCGCCGGGAGTACGAGGATTACTGCCGCATTTTCGGGGAGGATCACCACAGGTACACCCTCCGGGGCCAGGTGATCACGGGACTCGGCGAGGGGAGGTACTACATGAGCCTCGAACCGTACAGGGTCCAGTTCTCGCGGCGCCTCGGGTTCGTCCCCTACCCCGGCACCCTGAACATCCGGCTCGACCCCCGGAGCCTCCCGGTCAGGAAGAGGCTCGAGGCCCTCGAGTGGATCACCATCGAGGGGTTCGTGGCAGACGAAAGGACGTTTGGGTCCGTGCGCTGCCTCCCCTGCCGGGTGGGGGAGACGCCGTGCGGCATCGTTGTCCCGGGCAGGACCCACTACCCCGAGGACATCGTGGAGATCGTGGCCCCCGTGGGCCTGCGGGAGAAACTGGGCATAAAGGACGGGGACGAAGTGGACGTGGAGGTAGAAAAATGATAGCAGACGCGATCAGGGCGTTGAGGGAAGGGCAGTTCATCCTGCTCTACGACTTCGACGAGAGGGAAGGGGAGACTGACTTTGCGATCCGGTCCGACGCAGTGACGCCGGCGCACGTCGCGAGGATGCGGCGGGACGGCGGCGGGCTCATCTGCACGGCCATCCACCCGGTCGCGGCACGGGTGCTCGGGCTCCCGTTTGCAACCGACCTCCTCTCCCGCGACCCCTCCCTCTCGCGCCTCCAGGGCGAGGTCCCGTACGACCGGAAGAACCGGTCTTCGTTCTCGCTCTGGGTCAACCACCGGGACACGTACACGGGGATCACCGACAGGGATAGGGCCCTTACCATCAACGCGATCGCGTCCCACGTCAAAAAATCGCTCAATGGCGGCGGAGCGGATTTCTTCGCGGAGTTCCGGTCACCCGGCCACGTGGCCGTGCTCCGGGCGGCAGACACCCTCCTCTCCCAGAGACGGGGCCAGACGGAGCTCTCGATTGCCCTCGCCACGATGGCGGGCGTGCCACCGGCTGTCACCATCTGCGAGATGCTCGATGACACGACGGGCAACGCGCTCGACAAGGAATCGGCACGCGCCTACGCCCGGAAACGTGACCTCGTCTTCGTGGAGGGAGAGGAAGTCCTCGCGGCCTGGGAAACATATACAGAGACCGGGAAGGTCTGAAAGGCAGTCGCTTCCCGGGCGCAGGGGTTACTTCCCTGCAAGTTTTTTCAGGGTCTCTTCCGGGAGCATCCGGGCGATGGATGCCTTCGTCGGGCAGCGGCCCGGCTTGATCCCCGCATTTTTGGCTGCTTCCTTGAGGGTTTTGAGGTCGAGGTTCCTGATCAGCTCCTGGAGCTCTTCGTCCTTCACGTCGGGATCACCAAAACGATCGTATCCCCCGGTCCGGCATAATAAAGATTGCGGGGGTCCGGGGGATGGGGTATTACAGGCGGAGCTGGGCCAGGGCCTCGTACGCCATCTTCCGGAAGATGGCCGGGTCCATGCCGTATTCCTTTCGTGCCCTCTCCCCGTCGGGTGTGGACGCCCCCTTTTCCAGCCGGTCGAGCGTTGCCGCTGCACAGTCGAGCACCCACTGGTCGCGGGTCTCCTTGTCCACGGGCGTGATCGACTCGCACCTGACCGAGATGAGGACGGCCCCGTCGGGTGTCTGGTACACGTTGGGTTTCCCGACGACGGCAACAAACGACGGCGGCTCGATCCGGGCGATCTGCTGCATGGCATCGGGCTGGTAACTCCCGGCCATCACGAAGAACGTGCCGGTGGGATCCACGACCCGGGCCCGGTAGAACAGGTTCTGCTCGCCCTGCTTCTTCTTCTCCGTCAGGGTACCGACGAAGAAGACGCGGTTGCAGCGTGCACCGGTCGGGAGAAGGACAAAGCTTGGGCTTTTTTCGTCCTGCCCCTCCTTGAAGTGGATCCTGCTCTCGCGCAACTCCCCCGCAAAGACCCGCCGGGCAGGTTCCCTCTCGAACCCCCCCTCCCTGCGTGGCGCTGGCGATGTCTCCGTTCCGTTCGTCATGCCGACCCACCCGCCCTGTTGAGGAGGTCAGCCAGCCGTTCCGGCTGGAAACGGAGCCGCGTGCACCCGGAGACGAGGAGCCGCCCGTCTATCTCGCGGCCCCTGCACGAGAGGTAGCGTCCGAGGAGGGCATCGCGGAACCGGAGGAATACCTCGTCCATACCAAGCGGCGTGTTCTCGGCAAGTTCCCGTGCCTGCTCGAGCGTCATGCCGACGAGGCTCTCGGTCTCAGCCCGCGGGATCAGGACTTCCCGCGTCTCTTCGCCGTTGTCCAGCCACCCCTTGATCCGCAGGTCGTACTGGAAGTTGGGCTGGATCTCGTGGACAGGACAGTAGTTCTGGCGGGAGAGGACGCGGTTGCACCCCCCGACAGGGCACCTCTTGATGAGTCCCGACCCGGGCGCGAGGTGCACGAATGCGCCCTCGAAGGATGCATCGCCGCGGCTGACCTCGATATCACCCTCTTCGGGGACGACCGTTGCCGTGTTGAGGGTAAGGGAGAGCCGGCCGTTGAACTCGTCGACCGTTGCATAGAAGACCGTGTAGACGGTGCCGGGGTTGAGGCGTTCCCGCCCCTCCTCCTTCCACGTGACGAAGCGGACGGACCCCGTTTCGTCCGCGATGAGCCCGGACTGGAGGATCCGGTCATGCGTGGCCTCCCATTCCTGGATCACCTTGCCCCGGACCGAGGCGATGCCGGGGCGGAGTGCCGCGATCGGGGTGATGACCGGCTTGATGGCCCCTCCCCCGGGAACTTCCCTGATCGTCGTTCCGGAATGGACCTTGAGGTTGACCGAGCCCCTGTACTGGTCCACGACTGCCGACTCGAACCGGTACCAGTTCCCCTCCTTGAGGACGGGTGCATTGGCCCGTGACCAGACGACGAATCTCACGGCCGCCGTCTGGTCGGCGGCTATCCCGGTCTGCGAGATGGAGGGGGAGGGGGGAGCTGTCAGGGCGACGACCTTGCATTCCACCGTGACCCATTCCCCGGGGACGAGCGCATCGAGGGTCTTTGCCTCGCCCGGCCCCCCGGCCTGGAGGCCCGAAATCGAGAATTCGCGTGCCATCTCGTTTGTGACCGTCCGCTCGGCCTCTGCGAGCGGGACACCGAACTCCTCGACGAGGCGCCGGAGCTTGGTCTCTATCGCGGTCTTTTCCACGGCGTGGCCGTGGGACATCACTTTCTGGGAGATTCTTTCTGCCGTTTCGGAAAAATCCATCGTACATCTCCAAGAGATCACTCAGGCCGCCGGGTCACCATAAAGCAATCGGGCGGGGGGTGAAACTGGGATCCCGGTGCTGCACATTTATAAACAACTATCAATAATGTATATGCCATGGGAATTACTGCAGACAGTACAATTTACGACCTTTTGAAGACAAAACCGGAATCTGCAGAGGTTTTGTTCAAGTTCGGCATGGGGTGCGTCGGGTGTGCGATCGCCCGGGGCGAGACCATCAGGGAAGCGGCAATGGCACACGGGATCCCCCTCGACGAGCTGCTCTCGGCGCTCGGCGTGGAACAGGGATAACCCCGTTCACTTTTTTTCCCGGGCCTTCTTTGCCTTGAGCTCCCGGAGCGATGCCTCCGGGTGGGCGAGCAGGTAGTCTGCAATCGCGGGCTCGTGGAGGAGCGTGCAGGTGCTGCAGTTCCAGACAAGACCGTTCTTTGCGGAACTCTGCACCCACTGGCCGAGGCTTTCATCCCCGCAGGGGTAAAACGGGCAGTAACAGAAGTCGCACCTCTGCCCGGGAAAATGGCAGGGATAGTAGGGGCACTCTTCAGGGACCCACTCGGCCCAGTGATCCCCCTGGTACCGGCTGTAGATGAAAAAGGACGGCCTCTTTTCCGGACCCCTGCTGCCCGCACTCCGCTCCATCACCGTCCGCGTGCCGAACCGGACGGCCTCGCCGATGCGCAACCCGATCGCGGACGCGGGCGAGGCATCGGCGTGCACGACCTCCCCCTCGCATGCCACAACGAGGGTATCCTGCGGGCTCTCCAGCCTTCCCGCACCATCCCTCCCGCACAGGACAGCCATGCGTGCCGCAGTCGCCGTCACGAGTGCCCCGAGGAGTGCCGCGTCGCTCAGGCCTTCCCCGGAATAGACCACGATCGAAAAGCCGCCGCCCGATCCGTCCCCCGGGCCCGGCGCGATGAAGACCATCAGGGAATCGTACTGGAGGATGCAGAATCGGGAGGGGTGAGCACCTGCAAAGACCCCGAAAAAGTCGGGGGGAAGCCCCTCCCTCCGGACGGCCCGCTCGAGGATCCGCAGGGAATCCGCCTCATCCCCGGCAGCCGGCGGACCGTGCACGACGATGGTCGGGACGGGGCGGAGACCCCCGGGAGTCCCCGTGCCCGCCGCGCGGAAGTGCCCGCGGAGGAAGAGGGTGTTGTCGCGGATGTAATACCTCATGGCAGGATGAAAACGGGATGCACGCGACCCTGTTTGCCCGGGCCGGTCAGGGAGGCTCTCATGGTAACCGGCAGGAAAGGGAGGGGGAGGATACCCTAGGCGAGGGTGTACCTGACGCGGTCTTTCAGTTCCTGCTGTTTTCCGGCATTCCAGCCGGACACTTCCTGGAGATAGCCGGTCACCCTGCTGATCTGGACGACGTCGTGGCTCCCGCACTCGGGGCAGACCGGGGCGCCGCAGAGGGGGCAGTACTCGATGCTGGAGACGATCTCGTGGGAACAGTGGCAATGGTCCAGGGGACACATGATCTCGAGGTGCGTATCGCCGCAGACGGGGCAGGGCGTCTCGTCAACGACGAGGTGGCAGGAATGGCACTTGTAACGCCGCTCGGCGGGGGGAATATCTTCGAGCCGCCGGAGTGATCGGGCTAAAATAAGCTGTTCTTCGCTCCATTGCATACAATACGATGGCCATTTTTGCATTTAAACCCTTTGTTTGGGCCAGATCCGCCTCAGGGACTCATAGGGGTCATCACGGGGCACATGATCCCGTCAGGTCACGGTTCTCATCATCGGCGGAGGAACCCGAGTGCTGCCGCCTCGGCAGCGGGGTCGGCAGACTGGTAGACCTGCCTGCCCACGATGATCCCGTCCACGAGAGGGGCAATAACCTTTGGGTCGCCGCCCTGCGCCCCGGCACCCGGCGACCAGATGAGGCGGTCGCGGACGATGCTGCGCAGGGCCCTGATCCGTTCGGGCCGCGTCGCGGGTGCGATGATCCCGTCTGCCCCGAGGGAGACAGCCATCCGGGCAATCCTCTCCGGGACACCGGCGGAAAAGAACGTGAGCGCGCCGGGGTGGCTCATCTCGGCGACCACGAAACAGCGGCCTCCCTGCCCGTGCGCGGTCTCGACGCAGGCGAGGACCGAGTCCTCCCCGCAGAAACCGTGGCAGATGATCCCCTCAAAGCCGGCTGAAAAGACCGCCTCGGCGATGAGCCTGTTCGTGTTCGGGATGTCGGCGACCTTGAAGTCGGCGACGAGGGGCAGGCCGAGGGAGGACAGGTCGCGGGCAACGGAGAGCCCCGACCGGAGGACGAGGGGGTATCCCACCTTGATGGCGTCCAGGTGCGGGGCACAGGCCGCTGCAACAGAGACGGCCCGTTGCGGGTCGGTCACGTCGAGGGCAAGGACAAGATCCGTCATACCCCGAGCCTCTCCCGCACCGCAGCCACGAGGAGGGGCAGCGTGATCGTTGCGTCGCCATAGACCGTCACTGCCCGGGCGCTTGCCGTGATCTTGCCCCACGACCGGGCCTCGTCCAGCGTTGCACCCGAGAGACCGCCGAGGTCAGGGCGGTCCCCGGTCAGCTGGACCGCGTAGTCGAATCCTTTCGGGGTCATGAGCATGCTCTGGAGGATGTAGTTCTTGGGAACACCGCCCCCGACGAGGAGGGCTCCCGCCGATTCTGCCGAAAAACAGAGGGAGAGCAGGTCCTGCATGTCACCGAACGCGTCCAGGATGGGCCTGTGCGTCTGGGTGTAGAGCCAGTACTGGAGTCCCGCCATGGAGTCGGCCAGTGCCGGGCAGAAGACCGGGACACCGTTGCGTGCCGCGGACGCGAGGATGCCCGAGGGGAGCGATGCACCGACCTCTGCGAGGAACTTCCGGACGGTGAGGGGGGCCTGCGGGGCAAGGTCCCCGAAGCGCTCCTGCATGAACTCCTCGAACCGGATGAAGGACTCGTTGGGCAGGAAGACATCGTAGATCCTGTTGATCTCGGCGTCCCGGAGCGCGACGTCCGAGCAGGAGGCCGTCCCGTGGTAGTGCCGGCACCCGAGGGCCTCGATGATATCGTGGGTGAGGTTTGCACCCGTCGAGACGAGCACGTCCACGAAACCGGCATCGATGAGGTCGCTGACGATCCTGCCCATGCCTGCAGGGACCATCGCACCCGCAAGCCCGACGAACCGGGTCACCGCCTTGTCGCGGAGCATCGCCTCGTAGATGTCGGCCGCCCGCGCCAGTGCGCCCCCGTTGTATGCTCCCGCCCGGCCCATGGCCGCAACGAGTTCCCCGACGGTCATTTTCGGCCGGAGAACGATCTGCTCGACTGACTCCCCGCATTCCATGGTAAAGGTGTATCGAGGGGAAAGGAGATATTTTTTGGCTGGAAATGCGTGGAAGACAACCCTTTCGTCAGGGGGGTGGCAGGCGGAGGAAATCTTCCCGGACGCCCCTGCAGAGCGGGCGGGCGAGGTGCCGCCGTGCACTCGGAGGGACCTCGTACCAGCCGGGAGAGACCGTGCGGGGCTGTATGACCTCCTCGGGTGCATCCTTCCTCCCCCCGCACCGCCGGCACTTGTACCCCTTCCCCCTCCCGGCGCTGGTCATCCGCTTCCCGCACCTCTCGCAGATCGGCGGCTGCACGAGGCGGAGGGGCGGTGCAGAGACGACCTCGATCTTCTCGAGGTTGAGGCTCCCCCTCTTGTAACTGCCCGCGGCTCTCACCCGGTCGCCCGGGCGAAGCGACCGGACGATGTCGCGGAACCCCCGCGTCGGCTCGTAGGCCATGCAGGGGAGAGTCCCGGTCCCGTTGCCGAGGGTGAGGCAGACGTGACCCCCCCGGGCGGTCCGGGGCAGAGAGAGCACGGTTCCCCCGACGATGTAGGAATGCCCCTCCTCGAGGCAGCCGATCGTTCCCGGGACGATGTGCGCATCCGTGCCCTGGTTCGTGACAAAGATCTGCTCGCAGGCCGGGTCCTCCGAAATCACCTTCTCCCGGGCAAGGGCGAGCCACCCGGGGCGCTCGCCCCGTATCCCGAAGAGGACGGGGTCGGGCGTGTGGGGCACGCAGACCACGATGTCGTTCTCCCGGTCAACGGTGTCCCACGTGTGGGGGAACGTGAGAGAGTCCGCTGCAAAGAGGCTTTCCCGGTCGACGGACCGGGGTGTCCCGAACCGGGCCCTCCTGCGGTAGGCGAGCAGTTCGCAGGTGGAGTCGTCGAATTGGCTGCAGACCGCTGCCGTGGCACCGATGAGGCCGCGGCCCGACTTGTAACCCCTGGAGAGCGCCCCCCATTCCGAAAGGAGCGCCCGGGCCTCGTCGAGCGTGCAGAACCCCCTGACGGCCCGCAGGTAAAAGTCCGGGGGAGGGATCCGTTCGCAGGCGACAACACCGGGATGGGTGCCCTCGTGGGACATCTCCGCGAGTTCCCCGACGGTCTCGCAGGCGAGGTGGAAGGCCACCCGGAGGGACCCCTCGGCAACCAGGCATATCGCGGCGTTGCCCCGGGTCTTTTCGGGGACGTTGGGGTTCAGGCGGACCAGGCGGGCCTCGACAACCCGGATGCCGGCCCGCTTCAGCCGCCGGGAAAGCACGGCCGCAAGGTACGTCGTGCACATCCCCGCCGGGGAGTCGGTATCGTCGATCCCGATCCGGAACATCGGCCCTCCCATCACATCACTATTTATATCAGGTCAGGGAAAACCCATTCGTAGTGGAATGTCCCAGGAACGCCTTCTCTCGACGGTCACGAGCGTGCTCCTGATGGGTGGGTTCCGGGTCTCGGAGAAGTTCAGCATGAGGCCCCGGAGCTTCGACATGGTCGCGAGGAAAAAGAACGTCATCCTCGTGATCAAGGCAGTCACCCACATCGACAGCGTGGGCGAGGACACGGCAAGGGACCTCGACCACGTTGCCCGGTACCTGAAGGGTTCTCCCCTCATCATCGGGGAGAGGGCACGCGACGCCGAACTCGAGAGAGGTGCAGTCTACGTCCGGTACGGCATCTTTGCCATCAGCGTCGCGACACTGTACGATGCCTTCGTCGAAGGGGTTCCCCCGCTCGTGTACGCGTCACCGGGCGGGCTCTACGTCAACATCAACGGCGACGTGCTGCGCGAGCTCCGCGAGAAGAGGAACCTCTCGCTCGGTGACCTCGGCTCGATGCTCGGGGTCTCGCGGCGGACCATATCCAAGTACGAGAGCGGGATGGGGACGACGCTCGACGTCGCCCAGAAGATCGAGGAGATCTTCGATGCACCCCTCGTCCGGGCCATCGACCTGCTCGCGTACAGATCTATCTTTGCGGACGAGGGAGAAGCGCCGGAGGAGTCGCCCATGGGGTTCCTGGAGAGGATAGGCGTCAAGCTCCACGCCATGCACAGGGCGCCTTTCCAGGCCCTCATCGAGATATCGGACGAGTCCATCCTCACGGGGTACGGCTCTTCCCAGAAGGTTGTCAAGCGCGCTGCACTGATAGGAAATATCTCCCAGGTGACGGGAATGCACGCCATGTGCGTGCTGACCGACTACCACAAGCAGAAGAGGATCGGAAAGACCCTTGTCATCGGCGAACAGCGCCTCCAGACGCTCCAGGACGGGGAAGAACTGATCGAGCTCGTCAGTAAATAACAATTTTTATATAGAACCACAAACCAATTTTATCGCTACACGTGGTGAATAGCAATGTCACAGCAACTCGGAGGACAACCGATTCTCATCCTGAAAGAAGGAAGTTCACGCACCCGTGGACGTGATGCACAGGGCATGAACATCACTGCCGCAAAGGCAGTGGCGAGCGCAGTCCGCACGACTCTTGGCCCGAAGGGCATGGACAAGATGCTCGTTGACACCATCGGCGACGTGGTGATCACGAACGACGGTGTCACCATCCTCAAGGAGATGGACATCGAGCACCCGGCAGCCAAGATGATGGTCGAGATCGCAAAGACCCAGGACGACGAGGTTGGCGACGGGACCACGACAGCCGTGGTGATCGCAGGCGAGCTCCTCAAGAGGGCCGAGGACCTCCTCGAGCAGGACGTCCACCCCACCGTGATCGCCCACGGTTACAGGCAGGCAGCCGAGAAGGCCCAGGAGATCCTGCAGAACATCGCGGTCACCATAAAGCCGAAGGACACCGCGATGCTGAAGAAGATCGCGGAGACCGCGATGACCGGCAAGGGTGCCGAGGGCTCCCGCGACAAGATCTGCGACCTCGTGGTCAAGGCCGTCACCATGGTTGCCGACGAGGACGGGACCGTGGACAAGGACTACATCAAGGTCGAGAAGAAAGTGGGCGGCTCGATCGATGACTGCGAGATCATCGAGGGAGTCGTCATCGACAAGGAGCGGGTCCACCCCGGCATGCCCAAGAAGGTGACGAACGCGAAGATCCTCCTCCTGAACGCACCCGTCGAGTTCAAGAAGACCGAGGTCGACGCCGAGATCAACATCACGAGCCCCGACCAGCTCCAGGCGTTCCTCGACGAAGAGGAGCGGATGATCAAGAGCATCGTTGACAAGATCGTCGCGTCCGGTGCAAACGTCCTCTTCTGCCAGAAGGGTATCGATGACATCGCCCAGCACTACCTTGCCAAGGCAGGCATCCTCGCGATCCGCCGGGTCAAGAAGAGCGACATGGAGAAGCTCGTCCGTGCGACCGGCGGGAGCATGGTCTCGAGCATCGATGCCATTGCCAGGGAGGAACTCGGGAAGGCAGGCCTCGTCGAGGAACGCAAGGTCTCCGGCGAGGAGATGATCTTTGTCGAGGAGTGCAAGAACCCCAAAGCCGTCACCATCATGGTCCGCGGCGGGACCGAGCACGTCGTCGACGAGCTCGAGCGTGCCATCGAGGACGCACTGAGGGTCGTCTCGGTCGTGTATGAGGACAAGAAACTCGTTGCCGGTGGCGGTGCTCCCGAGATCGAGCTCTCGCTGCGCCTGCGTGAGTATGCCGCAACAGTCGGCGGCCGTGCCCAGCTCGCCATCGAGGCCTTCGCAAACGCCCTCGAGATCATCCCCCGGACTCTTGCCGAGAACGCAGGGCTCGACCCGATCGACATGCTCGTCGAGCTCCGGGCAGCCCACGAGAAGGGCAAGAAGACGTATGGCTTAAACGTCTTCGAGGGCAAGGCCGAGGACATGCTCAAGTCGGGTGTCATCGAGCCCCTGAGAGTCAAGACCCAGGCGATCGCGAGTGCCGCCGAGGCAGCAACGATGATCCTCCGCATCGACGACGTGATCGCCGCATCCAAGAGTGCACCACCCGCAGGCGGGCCGCAGGGAGGCCCCGGTGGCATGGGTGGCATGGGTGGAATGGGCGGCGGCGACATGGGCGACTTCTGAGAACCGGAAAGTCCCCCCACCCCCCCATTTTTCCAACGACTCTTTTTTCCCCGGAATTGGCAGTGCCCATTTTTTTGATTGCTTTTGCCCGTATCCCGCTTCAAATACCGTAAACTTTCCCGGAATGTCCCGGCAGGACGTGGAGGAGGGGAAACTTATATCTGCGTGGGTCGATACTGACTCCATGCAGGACCGGTTCATCTTCACGCGCTACAAGACGACGTGCTACCATTGCGGGAAGGAGGCAGACCAGGTCATCAAGGCGGTTCCCTTCCAGGCCCAGGTCATCTGCAGCAACTGCGGGGCAACCCGCATCTTCGTCCCCCGCATCGAAGACGTGAGTAAACCGGGAAGTTTCACGAGGATCGGGTGCTACGACCTCTGGACCCTCGTTTCCGATGCACAATGCAGGAACTGCGGGGTGACGGGCCCCCACGACCTTTCCATCGGGTGCAACCACTTCACCGTGCGCTGCAGGAACTGCGGATTCACGCACTTTTACACGTTCAGTCTCGAATACATCGCCCAGTGCCCCATCGAAGAAGAGACGTGAGGAAACGAGAGGGTGGGGGTGGCTGCCGGAGCACACTCTCCCGGGAGAGGGGGAATTTTGGCCCCGGTACCGTGACGCCCGGGGACCCCGGCAGGGAGGGAGGGGTTATTTTTCCTCCCTCTCCATGGTGATTGCCGATTTCGGGCACTCGTTTGCGCAGATGCCACAGCCCTTGCAGAAGTCGTAATCGATCTCAAGGTCCTCGCTGATCGCTGCATCGGGACAGTACATTGCACACATGCCGCAGGCGTTGCACTTCTCCCGGTCGATCCGCGGGCGGAACACGCGCCAGGACCCGGTCTTGCCGCAGGCGCCGGTTGTCGGGCGGCTGATGGCGAGGCGGCGGCGCAGTTTCATGCGACCAGCTCCCTGTATGCTGCCTCTGCGGCAGACACGTTCCGGGGGTCGGAGAACATCTCGGTGATGGCGGACTTAGCTGATTCCATGGTCACGATTCCCATTTTTGCGAGGGCACCGAGCACCGGGGTGTTGAGGATCGGGCTCCCGGCAACCTCGAGTTTTTCCCGGAGTGCGATGCCCGTCAAATCGACGGTAAACGTCGGGTAACCCTTCATGTCCCGGCGTTCCCGTGCGTTGAGGAGGACGCGGCCGCCGGGCTTGAGCCCCTGCAGCACGTCGACGACGTCCATCACGCTCGGGTCGAGCACGATGACGAGGTCGGGCTTTTTGATTTGGCTCGAGATCCGGATGGGGGCATCGTCGATCCGCACGAACGAGACGACCGGTGCACCGCGGCGCTCGGCACCGTAAAACGGGAACGCGGTGGCATACTTCCCGTCCCGGACAGCCGCGAGCGCGAGCAGGCGGGCAGCGGTCACACCGCCCTGGCCGCCGCGGGAGTGAATCCTGACTTCAAACATCGCCGTTCACCCCGAACCAGAGTTCCCTGCCGGGCTGCCTGTTCCGGACAAACCCTGCTATGTCCTCGTAGGTGACCTCCTGGCCCCCGAGGCCGGCAATCACGGAAAAAGGCCGGGCACCTTCCGTTGCGGCTATGCTTTTTGCCAGGACACCCCCGAACCCGAACGAGTAGTCGCGGTCAATCACAACGACGTCGCGCCCGGAGAGGTCGAGCCGCGGGAACGGCCGGAACCACCGGATCCGCATGCTCCCTGCCCGGGTACCTTCGTCCCGGAGGAGGTCGACGGCGACTTCTGCCTCCCGCCCGAGCGTTCCTGCGGCCACGATGACGACCTCGGCGTCATCGCACCTGTACTCATCGACCATGCCGTATTTTCTCCCGAACCTGCGTGCGAAACGCTCCTGCGTCCCGCGGATCACGTCCACGGCGTCCCGCATGGACCGCTCGATATCCCAGCGGAGCCGGAAGTAATCATCCGGTCCCGTGAGCGTCCCGTACCCGCAGGGATTTTGCGGGTCGATGGCATGCGGGAGGTGGAGCGGCGGGATGAAGTCCCCGGCTTTCTCGATCTCCAGCGGCTGCATCGTGTGGGAGAGGAGGAACCCGTCGAGGTTCACCATGACGGGGAGCAGGACACGCTCGTCCTCGGCGATGCAGAATGCCATCAGGACGGCATCGAACGCCTCCTGGACCGATCCCACGTAGACCTGGAGCCACCCGGAATCCCTCTCCTGGAACGCATCGGTATGCTCGGCCCAGATGTTCCACCCGGGCCCGAGTGCACGGTTCACGTTGGCCATGACGATCGGCAGACGCGCCCCTGCAGCCCAGTTGACCATCTCGTGCATGTAGTGCAGCCCGTGGGAACTCGTTGCCGTGAAGGTCCGGGCCCCGGTCACGCTCGCCCCGATGCAGGCTGCCATTGCCGAGTGTTCGCTCTCCACCGGGATGTACTGGCTTTTGAGTTCCCCGGAAGAGACGTATTCTGCTATCTGCTCCACGATCTCTGTCTGGGGCGTTATCGGGTATGCCGCAACGACCGCGGGCGCTGCCTCCTTCACGGCGGCGGCAACAGCCTTGTTCCCGGTTGCAACCGTCAGCATATGCCCTCCTCCTCCTTTTGCAGGCGCCGGGCGAGGGCCGCGGCATCGTCAACCATCCGGGCAACCGTCTCAGCGCTGATACCCTTGAACCTGCCCTGGGCGCGGATGTATTCCCCGACAGGGAGTGGTTTTACCATCGCCGCTTTCGAGGGTCCGTTGATCGTGACCTTTCCCTGCTCCCGCTCGTACAGGATCCACATCCCGGTGCGGACAGCGAGTTTCCCCATCTCCACGGTCTTTTCGGTGGAGAACCGCCACCCCGGCGGGCACGGGGAGAGGATGTGGATGAACGTGGGGCCGCGGTAGGAGAGGGCTTTTTTGACCTTCTGGAACAGGTCCTTTGGATACGCCGGGCAGGCCGTTGCCATGTAGGGAGGCCTGTGGGCAGCAACGATCGCGTCGAGATCCTTCTTGGGCTGCATTTTCCCCGCGGGCGTGGTCGTCGTGCGTGCACCGAGCGGTGTCGCCCCGGAGCGCTGCATCCCCGTGTTCCCGTATGCCTCGTTGTCGTAGCAGATGTAGAGGAAGTCGGCACCCCTCTCGAACGCACCCGAGAGGGCCTGTATCCCGATGTCAACGGTGCCCCCGTCACCTGCATAGGCAATGACGTTCGTCTTCTTTCCGGCGGCACGCAGTGCAGCACTCATCCCGGAGGCACAGGCAGCGGCCGCGGCGAACGCCACGTTGTACACAGGGACGTTGAAGGCAGTGTTCGGGTAAATGCCCTGTATCACGCTCGTGCAGCAGGCAGGCACGACGAGGACCGTATCGGGTCCTGCTGCCTTGAGGACGTAGCGGAGGGAAAGGGAGTCGCCGCACCCGGCGCACGCGGAGGTGCACTTGAGGATGTATTCTTCCCGGGGAATCTCCGTCATGGAACTTCAGCCACTCAGGTTAGAGGCCATCATTCATAAGGGTATTTTCCCGAAAAAAAGGCAGAAAGAAATGGAGCTGGCTGAAAAAGCCGATGATTGGCATGATTTCAGCCGGTCCCGGGAATGGAGGTGTCAGGTTACCTGGCCGGGGGCCTCGCCCGCGGAGGAGATCCCGCCTTCCTCGGGTGGCATGGCACGCAGCACCTCGGGAACTGTCCCGATGGCCACGATCTTTCCCCCCCGCATCCAGGCGACGCGGTCACAGAGTTCCCGGACGAAGTCCATGTCATGGGAGACCACGATGAAGGTCTGGTCCATCTCCTGGCGGGCATGGAGGATGGAGTGCTTGACGTCCCTCTTGGTGAGAGGGTCCATCGTGCCGGTCGGCTCGTCCAGTATCACCATGCGGGGTTCGCGGATCAGGACCTGTGCCAGCGCCACCCTGTGCCTCTCTCCCTCGGAGAGCTGGTCTGGGTACTTGGAGAGGATATCCCCGCTCACCTTGTCCGAAAACCCGGCCATCGCGAGGGTGATCTTTGCCTTCCTGACAGCGAGTTCCTTCGGGAACTCGAGCCCTATTGCGTCGGTGAGGTTGTCAAGCACGGTGCGGTGGGGATAGAGGTCGTACTCCTGGTGGAGGAGGCCGATGTATCCCCTGGCCCGTCCGCGGTTCTCGATCCCGGGCTTTGTCATGTCGATCCACTCGTCCCCGACGAGGAAATTCATCTCGCCTGCCGTCGGCTCGATGATCCCGGCAATGATCCGCGAGAGCGTGGTCTTTCCCGCACCGCTCTTCCCGATTATGCCGAAGATCTCTCCCCTCCTGACCCCGAACGAGACACCGTTGACAGCCCGGATCAAACCCCTGTCGGCAGACATGTAGCGCTTGGCAACGTCCCGCGCCACGAGGATCTCCTCGCCGAAGGTGACGGGAGATTCATCTTCCTCGCGCGCATAGTCCCTCAGAAAATGGGATATGACATCCCCCGGAGCCCCTATCTTCTCGATCCGGCCCTCGTCGAGGAGGATTGCACGGGCAGCCGTGTCCTCGATGACCCTGGAGAAGTGCGAGGTGATCACAATTCCCATCCCGGAGTCCTTCGATGCCGCACGGAGCATCTGGTGCACGATGGCTGCGGTCTGCGGGTCGAGCGTGCCCGTCGGTTCGTCGGCAAAGAGGAGAAGGGGATCGCGTGCGAGCTGGCGGGCGAGCACCACCCGCTGTTTCTCACCACCCGAGAGGTCGCGGGCGATATGCATCATCCGGTGCGAGAGGCGGACCTGGTCCAGGAGATCCGCTGCCCGGTTGATCGCACCCTCCCCGTAGTCGACATCGTCGAGGGCGCGCAGGACGTTTTCGATGACGCGATCATCCCCGTAAAGGGCAAACGTTCTCTGGAACATGATGGCGGTGCGTCGCATGATCTGTTTTTTCAGGGCCTCGTTTTCCGGTTTCCAGAAGTCCACGTCTGCCTTTGCAAGGGTAGCGCCGCACCGCGGACAGGGTTTGCCTGCATCGCTCTGCAGCCCGACGGTTGCACAATGCGGGCACATGCTCACGTGGTAAACGATCGCTCCCGCTGTCGGGGGATCTTCCACCCCGCGGAGGAGGTGGATCAGCACGCTCTTTCCTGCGCCGCTGCGCCCGATGATCCCCATGGTCTCGCCCTCGTATATCTCGAAAGAGAGGTTATCGAGGACTTTTTTCCCGGAGTATTCCATGGAGAGGTTCCGGACCGAAATAAACGGGGGGTTCATGACAGCCTCACGCACATCCTGACAGGCGAAAGGTCCCGGGAGAGTTCCGGGAAAAATATCCCGGTATCCTGACAGGTCCTGCCTGCCCCTCTATTATTTCTCATATGAGTAGAATGGCATAAACCTGTTGCATTTGTCCGGCAAGACCACCATGTCCCGGTTATTCGGCAAAAAAGGAGAGAAATGGTTTGAAGGACCCCGGGATGTTCAGGTCTCCTGCATGCCCCTGCGGCACTTCCGCGGGCACTTCCCCTCGTCCACGCGGGGGCACCTGTCCATCCGGAGGCACTTGCCGGTCGTCAGGGCCTCGGCAACCTTCCTCCGTGCAGTATGCAGGTCCCTCCAGACGGTCCGGCGGGAGACGCCGAGGACTGCCGCGGCCTCTTCCTGTTCGAGCCCCTCGAGGTCGACGAGCCGCAGGAGTTCCACTTCCTCGGGAAGGAGCGTGATGGCGAGGCCCTCCTCGTCCGGTGCGCACTCGGGTGCAAAGCACCGGGACGACAGGGGCTCTCCGAGTGCCCTGGGCATCCTCGGTCTCCCCCGCCTCCGGTTGGGTCCCCGTGCCACAACATCCGTTGCCATGATCCCGTGCTCTTTCTTTGATTTCAGCCGATATGAGGTTAATCTTTGGGTGGGTAATCAGGGATCCGTGGTATACCCTGCCCCGGGGGCGGGATCTTCTTTAGATCCCGCCGGACTCCTTCATCAGCCGGACAATGTCGAGGTACCGGTCGGGATCCTCGCGGAATATCTTTCGCCGCGAGGACCGTGATCTCTGCCTCTCCCGCGCTATCCGGAGGGCTGTCCGGAGGGGAATGGACTTTGCCCGGGGCCCGGCGACAGAGTGGTGAGGAGAAGGCGAGGGAGACATGTCGTTCTTCATCCGCGTTTTGTCAGCCATACCATCACCCGTTTTTTTTTCTGCTGGTTCCGGAGGAGGATTCGCGCATTCACCGGAAGAAGCGCCAAAAGCGCCCTCTCCCAAAACCCCTGCCGCAGCCCCATGGTATCCCGCCGCGGCCACGGCCATACACGACAGGGTAACCCCGGGGAGCCGCGATACCTGCAGGACCCTGCCCGGTTGGCTCCTGCGTGCCCTGTCCTCCAGCCGGGGCGGCCTGCTGCTGTGCCTGCGGGGGGACAGGGGCAACACCGGAAGGCCTGCAGCGCCCCATTCCCCATCCTGTCATGGGTCCCCTCCCGAGGGGACCGGTTCCGTCACGTCCTGGCATACTTCGTGCCTCCTGTGCTCGCGCACATATATTTCTCATATGCGCAAAAATACATCAACCTGACGGAAGAGGCAGGCAGACGTTTCACCCGGATGGCGGACTGAACCCTGCCTCTCATTCGTCGAACATGTCCACTTCGAAGCCGTGGGACGCGAGGATCTCGCGGCACCGGGAGACAAACTCCTTTTGCGGGAGACCTGCGAGGGGTGCAACGGCATCATCCCAGAGCTCCACGAGACGCGGGTCATCGGAGACGAGCGATGAGCGTCCCTTCACCCGGCCGGCTTCATGGCCCGACCGATCGAGGATGCGCATCGTCATGCACCGGAACCCGCGGCAGATGCGCGGGCGGAACGGGTAAATGGTGCACGAAAAGAGACCGCCGGCCTCGCGCCGGAGGAACGGGCACCACCCGGTTTCCCATGCGGGAGGTTCCTTTTGGGAATAGAGGGAGACAAGGGACGGGACGAGCTGCACGGGGAGCGTCTCGCGGGTGACGCCGACGCTGATGAGAAAGGAACGGGGAGACGTGGTTTTGATAACCCGGATATGCCTCCCGAGGCTCATGCAGCATTTCCCGCAGCGCGAGCAGGGAAACGCGGTCACGGGATCTCCTCCCGGGGAGGGGCAAGGCTGCCACACGGGCAGGCATCGTCCGCGAGGTGTCCTGCCACGCAGGCCCGCACCCGCGAAGAGACGTATTCCCTTTCCAGGTACGTGCGTGCCTTTTTCCCGGCGTCGAGGGGGTCGAAGGGGAACCCGTAGGATACGTCCCAGAGGACAAGGCCACCGGGAGGTGCGGGCGAAAGCCTGCCCCGGGGGTCACCGGAAAGGCGCGAGGAGACGAGTTTTTCATCGGCCTCCCCCGTTCCAACGAGGCGGAGAGCGGATGCCATGTACCGGACCATGTGCCAGAGGAAGCTTTCGGCACGGACCTCGAACACAACGATCCCGGACTCCTCAAACACCCGGGCCGAGAGGACGGTCCGCACCGGGTCCCTCCCGTCCGGGCGGGCAAAGAGCGAGAAATCGAAAGTCCCCTCGAATGCCCGGGCTGCCCTGTCCATCGGTTGCACGTCGAGGTCTCTCTCGCCAAAAAAGTAGCGGTAGGTCCGGTGAATCGCCCCGTGCCGGGGATGGAAACCGGGAGCGACCCGGGCAACCCCGGTCACCCAGAGGTCGGCGGGCAGGTGGTACCGGAGCAGGTTTATCGCGCGGTCCGGGAAGGGCGTCGAGATGCAGAAGACCTGCCCCCTCGCGTGGACACCCCGGTCGGTCCTCCCTGCGGCCTGGAAGCGGCCTGCCCGGGGGTCCGGGAAGAGCGAGAGCCGCAGGCAGGCAGCGATGAACTCCCCCTCGACGGTCCGCGCACCGGACTGGACCTGCGACCCGGAAAACCTGTCACCTATATACCCGCACCGGAACGCAAGTCGCGTTACCTCTGGGTGATCCTGTGCGAGATCCTCTTCCATGTGTTTCTCAGTGACTGGCGGGTGTAGGTCCGGAGGGGAGTCATCCTCCCGTAGGCAAGGGTCCTTCCCGCCCTGATGGCATCGAGGACGGCCGGAAGGCTGCGCTCGCTCTCGACGAGGGTCCTGCCGTATCCCACGAACCGGGCATTGTGGGCATCCGATCCCCCCACGCAGGGCTTGCCGAGCCGCCCGGCAACCCTCTCGGCCTTCCGGTTCGCCGAGCCCACGATGTAGCGGCTGTTGAAGACCTCGATCGCATCGAGGTCGCGGACCCACGCGTCTATCTTCCTCCCTGCACCGTGGCGCCAGATGTGGAAGGGGTGGGGGAGGATGACCAGGCCCCCCATCTCCTTTGCAATCCGGATGGACTCCCCCATGTCGAGGCCGCGGGGTACGGGTGCGTTTATGCCGAGGACGAGCAGGTGTCCCTGCCGGGTGGAAACCTCGGTGCCGGGTATGACGATGAGCCGGGTCGGGATGGAGAGCGCATGCAAAGCGCCGCTCACGGTATCGTGGTCCGTGATGGCAATGGCATCGAGTCCGGCAGCTTCTGCCCGGCGGATGACCTCTTCCACGCTGCTCTCCCCGTCACGGGAATGGTCGGTATGGATGTGGAGGTCGCACGCGAGCATCTGATCATACCCTTTTTGACCTGCGTGATATTAAGAAGATTTATGCGCATCCTCCTGCCCACGGGCAGGGCAACCCGGGCAGTGGTGGAAGACGCTGCACGGGGCCTTGACGCCCGCGTGGTCGTGACCGGGGAGATCGCCTCGTTCCTGACACCGGACCAGCTGCAGGGACTCATCATGGAGGACCACTACGACATGGTGATCGTCTCCGGCATGTGCGTTGCGTCCTTCCGGGGTGTGGAGGAGGCAACCGGTGTTCCCGTCTACCTCGGTCCCCGTCACGCGGCAGACCTCCCTTTCGTCCTCTCCCTCCTGCCGGAGATCACCCTCTCGCGGACGATTCCCGCTGATGATTTCCTCGTGGAAAAGAGAAGGAAAGAGGCCGAATCCCGCATCGCGGCGGCAGAGGCTGCATCGGACTGTGCGTTTGTCATCAGGGGTGTCCGAATCGGCGGGACATCGCGGATGAAGGTCCTTGCCGAGATCATGGACGCTCACCGGGTGCCTGACATCCGGAAGAGGGTTGAGGACTTTTTTGCCCGTGGAGCAGACATCGTGGACCTCGGGTTCTCCTTTGACGCGACACCACGGGATGTCGGGGCAGTCTTCTCGCAGCTGGAAGATATCGATGGCCCCCTCTCCGTTGACTCCCAGGACCCTGCCCTGATCGAGGCAGCCCTCGGGAGGGCGGACCTCGTTTTGAGCCTGCAGGAAGATAACATCCCGCTCGCGGGAAAGGCAATCGCGGATGCCGGTATCGCGGCCGTGGTCGTTCCGGGAGAACGGGGGCTTTCCGCGAACCTCGAAGCAGCACGGAGTGCAGGTATCGAGTGCCTGCTCGCCGACCCGATCCTTCCCCCTGCAGGGTCGGGCCTTGTCGGGGCCCTCGGGCGGTTCTCCGGATATGACACTCCCCTCTTTTTCGGGGCAGGAAACGTGGTCGAGCTCCTGGACGCAGACTCCATCGGCCAGAACGCGCTCCTTGCGGCCATGGCAGCTGAACTCGGGGCTGCTGTCATCTTCACGAGCGAGCATTCCGACAAGACCCGCGGATCGGTCCGCGAGATGCGCAGGGCGACGGAGATGATGGTCCTTTCCCGGGACCGTCCCTACCCAAAGGACCTGGGAATCGACCTCCTGGTCATCAAGGAGAAGAGGAGGAGGCGGGAACCTCCCCTCGAGTACAGCAGGAGCATCCGGGCGGGGCCGGCTCCGGGGGAGATCCAGTATGACCCCCGCGGGAACTTCCGGATCGGGATAGAGGGCGACGAGATCGTTGCCGTCATCCACGGCACTGCATACCGGGGAACGTCGTGGAACAGCGTCTTTTCTGCCATCCTTGCGGGGGGTGACGTCTCCCTCCTCGACCATGCTGCCTACCTCGGAGCCGAGCTCTTCAAGGCGGAACTTGCCATCCGGTACGGCAGGAGCTTCGAACAGGACGGACCGTTCTGAACGGGAACGTCACGGGCCAATCGTTTTTTGCACTTGACCGTCCAAACAGGTAAGGTACATGACCATCCGGGGGATTCGCCGTGCGCTGCTTGACCTCCTGCTGGAGATAGGGAGGGAGAGCCATCCCCGTGAATTCGCGGGGGTGCTGCGCGAGGAGGAGGGGATCATCTCCGAGTTTTCCCTTCTCCCCGGGACGGTGACGGGGGGCGAGAGTGCAACCCTCTTCCTCGACATGATGCCCCTGGACACGCACCTTGCCGGGAGTGCGCACAGCCACCCCAACGGAGTGCTCTCTCCCTCGCAGGCGGACCTCTCCTTCTTCCCGCGGACGGGACGGTACCACCTCATCGTGGGGTATCCCTACGACAGGGAGAGCTGGCGGTGTTTCTACGCGGACGGCAGACCTGCGGAACTGGAGGTTGTGGCATGAGGCGTGTCGTTGCAACCGGAACGTTCGACATCCTCCACCCCGGCCACCTCTACTACCTCGAGGAGTCCCGGCGCCTCGGTGACGAGCTCTATGTCATCGTTGCCAGGGACCGCAACGTGAAGCACAAGCCAAAACCCGTGATCCCCGAGGGCCAGCGCGTAAAAATGGTCGCAGCCCTCCGTGTCGTCGACCATGCAGTCCTCGGTGATCCCCATGACATGTTCCGGCCCATCGAGGAGATCCGGCCGGATATCATCACGTTCGGGTACGACCAGCACTTCGACGAGGAGAAGATCAGGGGGGAACTGGAAAAGAGGGGGCTATCTCCCCGGCTGGTCAGGATCGGGCAGTACAGGGGTGACCCTGTCTGCAGTTCCCGGGAGATCGTGCGATCGGTCCGGGAGAGGGAAGGGGACAATCCCGGCACTTCCCGAAACTAAAAAAAACACGTGCAAAACGGGCGAATCCAGAACCGGGCCCTCCTCCCTCCTGCGGGCACGGTCCCGGTTCACACGATGGTCCGGCAATGGCGTCCCCGGGATCTTTTTCCAGCACTTTAAAATAAAATGAAGAAGGATGGCGATACTGAGGGTTTTGCCCCAGATATTTTATGGAGTGATGTGATTGCCGGAATTCAGTACACCGTTCTCTGTCATGAAGAGTGACCGGAAGCTCACGCAAGCCGAGCTTGTAAGGGCGATCCGGCTCATGGTTGCAGCCGAGTACGAGGCAGTGCAGATGTACATCCAGCTCGCCGAGTCGATCGACAACGAACTCGCAAGGGAAGTGCTCATCGACATCGCCAACGAGGAACGCGTGCATGCCGGGGAATTTCTCAGGCTGCTGCAGGAACTTGCGCCCGACGAACCGGAGTTCTATGCCCGGGGGGCAGCAGAAGTCGAGGCCGGGATTGCAAAACGCGCAAAGCCGGAGGGAGCCGGCATGGCAGAAGAGAAGAATGACAATTCCCTGACGATTGGGTCGCTGAAGGGGTGATAAAAAGACATGTCCAGCCACTACCTGGGGCGCAGCGATGCCCCTATCAGTGCGGAGACCTGGGCCCTGCTTGACCGGGCAATGGTCGATTCCGCGAAGAGTGTCCTTGCAGGACGGAGACTTCTCGAGATCGAGGGACCGTACGGCCTTGGTCTCAAGGCAGTCCCGCTCGAGGACTGCCGCGTGAGCGAGTGCCTTGCCGTGAGCCAGTTCGTTCCCGTCCACATGGTCTCTACCCGCTTCTCGCTCGGGTTGCGGGATATCGTGTCCTATGAACAGAACGGGCTTCCCTTCTCGGCGGCCCCTGCTGCCCAGGCCGCGATCGAGTGTGCCCGGCAGGAAGACGCCCTCATCTTTGAGGGTGCGGCCGGGATTGCAGGTCTGACGACCCACGAGGCAACAGGGTCATATGCCCTCTCTTCGTGGAACACGGTGGGCAAAGCTGCGGATGACATCATCCAGGCAATGATTACCCTCGACGAGGCCGGGTACCACGGCCCCTATGCCCTTGCGCTGGCCCCGGCGCGGTACAACCTTCTGTTCCGGAGATACCTCCAGGGCCAGAGCACCGAACTGGAGCACATCCGGACCATCGTGACGGACGGCATCTTCAAGGCTCCTGTCCTCAAGAGCGGGGGTGTGCTGCTCGCAACCGGGAAACGGTACGCATCAATCGTGCTTGGCCAGGATATGATGGTGGGGTACGTCGGACCCGCGGGGGACAGTCTCGAGTTCTCGATCACGGAGAGCCTCGCACTCCTGATACGGGAACCTGCGTCCATCTGCGTGCTCAGGGACAGGAAGTAGGGTCCCGCATCTCTCTTTTTTTACCCGGCAGTCAGGACAAGGGAAAGGAGCAGGCGCGCTGCCTTCTTGTCGAGGGGCTGGTTGTCACTCCCGCACTTGGGCGAGAGGATGCAGGACGGGCACCCGTCCGTGCACGGGCAGTCCGCCACGAGGGAACCGGCAGTTGCAACAATATCCTCGCAGATCTCGTATCCCTTCTCGGCAAGGCCGATGCCACCCTCGTACCCGTCGTAAATATAGACCGCAGGGTACCCCGACTCCCCGCCGCAGGGAACCGAGAGTCCCCCGATGTCCCAGCGGTCGCACAGGACAAAGAAGGGCATGACGGCAATGAGGGCATGTTCCATCCCGTGGAGCCCGCCGGCGAGGTCACCACCGGCCCGGGTGACCGCATCGCAGGTACCGGGGGCAAGCTCGAACCAGAGACCCCGCGTCGCGAACCGGGAGGGGGGAAGGTCGAGGGGTTCGACACCGATGACAGTCTCCCTCTCGATCATCCTGTACGCGGTATACTGTTCGGTCACCTCCACGTCCCCGAAGAAGAGGCGGGCGCCGGAAAGATCCCTGCATGCCTTCACTTCCAGCACCCGGACAGCAGCCGACTTCTGGGGCCGCGTATAGTAATCGACGGTTACGGGGGTCACGCGGACGGTCCGCGCATCGAGGTCGAGGTCATCGACCCGGTACTGCTCGCCCTGGTGGAGGAGGATTGCACCCTTGTGGGCTTCCCGGTATGCCTGTGCCCGGTCGAGGGTCTCCAGCACGTGACCGTTGCACATGACCGTAAAGGTCTCGCGGGAACCCCCCTCGAGCGAGACAAGGTCTGCGGCCCGCCTGCTCCCCGCGTAGATCCATCCCCGGCGCGTCCGGCCGAGGAGGTGCTGCCCGGCGAGCGAGGAAACGATTTCCGGGAGGGCCGGGGGGAAGAGGTCGCGATCCGCCTCGCAGTCGAGCGGGAGCTCGGCCGCAGCACACAGGACCTGCCCGGAGAGGATGTAGGGGTTTTCGATGTCGATGATCGCGTGCTCCAGCGGGGCGCCGAAGAACGCGGACGGGTGCCGCATGAAGTACTGGTCGAGGGGATTGGGGGAAGCAACGAGGATTGCAAGTGCATCACGCGCCCCGCGTCCGGCCCGGCCGGCCTGCTGCCATGCTGCCATCATCGTTCCCGGGAAACCGGAGAGTACCACGGCATCGAGGGTCCCGACATCGATCCCGAGTTCGAGCGCGTTCGTGGAGACAACGCCCCGGAGTGCACCGGACTTGAGACCTTCCTCAATCGCCCGCCGCTCTTCCGGGAGGTACCCTGCCCGGTAAGAGGCAATCTTTTCTGCAGGAACGTGCCGGGGAGGCTCCGCTGCGAATTCCCGTGCCCACGAAGCGACGAGCTCCGCGGTTCTCCTCGATCCGGAGAAACAGAGGGTCTGCAGTCCGGCCTGCGTGCACAGGGCAAGGATCAGGGCAGAGTCGCGGTGCATGGACCGGTCGGCGGGCCACTCCCTGCAGGGGTTGTAGAAAGCGATCGTCCGGTGACCGGCAGGTGACCCGTCACGGGTGATCTGCTCGAACGGGACTCCGCAGAGTTTTTCCGCAAACTGCCCGGCATTGGCAAGCGTGGCCGTGGAGAGGACGAAAAGGGGGTGGGAACCGTGGAACCGGCAGACGCGCCGGAGCCTCCGCAGGAGGAGGGCAACGTGCGAGCCGAAGACACCGCGGTACCGGTGCGCCTCGTCGATGACAACGGCAGAGAGCCCGGAGAAGAACCGGCTCCACTGGTGGTGCCAGGAGAGGATGTTGTGGAGTTCGTACGGGTTCGAGAGGACGATGCGGGCTTCCTGCCGGATCCGTGCCCGTGCGGAAGTCGCCGTGTCCCCGTCGTACACGGCACTGACCGCCCCCGTGCAAAACCCCTCCTCGAGGGCACGAAGCGTCTTGTGCTGGTCACGGGTAAGGGCCTTGGTCGGGTAGAGGAAGAGGAAAGTCGAGCCCGGTTGCGTGAGAAGGGCCTCGAAGACGGGAAGGGCGAAAGCGAGGGTCTTTCCCGACGCCGTGGGGGTGGTCATCACGACGTTCTTTTTTTCCCGGAATGCCTGCACCGCTTCGCACTGGTGGGAGTAGAGGCGTATTTTCCGGGAATCGAGGAACCCCTGTATCTGCCCGGGAAAGGGAGGGTCCGGCGTGCCATAACGAGGTTCCCGCGGGGGTATTTCCTCTGCATGGATCCAGCCGTCCGCGAGGCGGGAATCCCCGCGAAGGGACCGGAGAGCATCTCCCGGGACTGTCATGCGGCCTCCACGAGGTGAAAAAAGAGGCGGGCGAGGGAGACGAGATCCTGGCAGTTGTGCTCCACGATGGGGACAAGCGGACCGGGGTTGTCATGGATCGCGTAGGCCTCGTAGAATTCCGGGACCATCATGGAGGGGACGTCCTGGTCCCTCGTGATCCCAAAGAGCCCCCGTTCGAGGGTGCAGAGCCGGCAGTCTGGATATTTCTGCCCGAAAAGTCTCCTTGCAGGATGCAGGACATCGAAGTGGGTCACGGCAGCCGGGAACATCCCGCCGTAGAGTGCGCACCTCTCCCGCAGGTAGGGGACGTCAAAGGCCCTGCCGTTGAACGTGACGATGACACCCCTCTTCCGGACGGCTTCCCCTGCCGCGAGGAGAGCGGGCAGTTCTTCCTCCATGGACCGCACGAGGAACTGGTCTGTTGCGAGCCGTCCGCCCTCCACGAACGCGACGCCGACGAGGATGATGGGCCTTTGGAATATCCCGAGGGTCTCGATATCGAGGAAGAGGAAGTCGGAGAGGTCAAAGAGCCGGGCAGACGCGAGGTGCCGGGAATGGGACGGCGGGTACCAGCGGGAGACGAGGGAAAGCACGTCGCAGGGCGAACCCTCCTCCAGGACCCGGAGGCATTCCCGGGCGGGAGCGGAGAACCGGCGGTGCTGGAGGAGGTCGGGGATGGTCCGGTAGCCCCGGCCTTTCAGGTACCTCTTCGTCTGCTTCCCTATCCCGTAGACGAGCGAGAGGTCGGCAAGGAGTGCACGGCGGGTCGAATCCCCGTCCCACGGGGGGAGGGGGAGGGGATGCCTGCGGGATATGCAGTAGGTGTCTCCCTCCGGTGTCGCGACAAACCGTCCCGGGAACACGTCTTCGAGGGTCCTGTCCTGGAACATCCGCAGGAGCGCTGTCCTGTACGAGACGGCGGCGCGGTACTCGGACTCGGGCACAGGGGAGCGGGAGAGGAATGCCCGGTGGAGCCTGTCGTTTTTGATGACCGAGTATTCCTGCGACCCGGTCACGCGATCCCGCCAGAGCCTGCTGGCAGTCTCGAAGACAAGCGGCATTGTCATGGGATGGACAGGGAAGGATTCTGGAGAGGATACACTTGAGACCTCACCGTGCAGGGTGAAAGTGAGAATACCGGGATGGGGAAGCAGGCCTGTGCCGGAACCATCATGGGTGCCGCGGATGAGAAATGTACAGTCACCGGTTGCCCGGTAAAAACCCGCGAGGATTGGGCAGGAATAGGGAAAGGGTGTGGTATGGCAGGTATCCGCGGTTTTCTCATCGACATTGACGGTGTCATCTCCACCGGCAGCGATCCCGTGCCGGGCGCGGCAGGCACGATCGCGTGGCTGCAGGAGGCAGGGTATCCCTTCCGGTTCCTCTCGAACAGCACGAGGAGGTCTGTTCAGGGCATCTCGCGGAGACTCACGGGCATGGGAATTCCCGCCGGGCCGGACAGCATCTTGACGCCGGCAGTCGCGGCAGCATCCCTCGCCCGGCAGAGGGGCTGGTCACGCGCGTTCCTGGTCACGACGGAGGATGTGAAGGAAGACTTTTTGCGCGCAGGCATTGTGCCCTGCGGGGAGGCCTGCGACTGCATCGTTGTCGGGGACTGCGGGAAGAGCTTCTCGTACGACACCCTGAACGCGGCTTTCCGGCTTGCCATCGCCGGCACCCCCGTGCTCGCCCTCGAAAAGGACCGCTATTTCCGTGACGACGACGGGCTTTCCCTCTCGGCAGGCCCGTTCGTCGCAGCGCTCGAGTACGCAGCGGGACGGCAGGCAGAACTCGTCGGGAAGCCTGCACAATCCTATTTCCTCGCAGCCCTTGCGTCCCTCGGCCTTGCCCCCGGCGAGGTGGCGATGATCGGGGACGACGCCATCTCGGACGTGCAGGGGGCAATGGACGCCGGGATGGCGGGCATCCTCGTCCGGACCGGGAAATACTCGCCGGATGCCCTTGCGGCGTGCAGGAGACCGCCGACGGCAGTCCTCCCCTCCATAGCAGCCCTTCGGGAATACATGGAAGGCAGGGGAACGGGGTGACCGGGGTGGGTACGCGCACCCTGCTCTCCGTTGTCCTTGCAATTGCACTTTTCATGACTGGTGCCGGCTGCCTCGACCTGCTCCCCTGGACACACCCGCCTGCCATCTACCCCTCCATCGTTCCGGTGCAGGGAGGAGCCATGCCCCGCCCCCCGGTCTACAGGTTTCCCTTCCAGGACTATTCCGTGACCATCGACGTGCCGGTGGACGCGGCGGTGTATGCAGGCGCCAGGAACGCGGACAAGGGCGCCCGGATCTTTGACCAGGACATCACGGAGGACGAATGGAGGGCAGGAATTTACCGTGCCCTCATGGAGGACCCGGAGCAGGAAGGGTTCTTTGCGGGTCTCCTCTCTGCACTCCGGAGCGTCCGCGACACCCGGGCCCTCGACAGCGACGAGTATGCCGAGCTCCTCGCGGTCTTCGTCCAGTCCATCCCGTACGAGACCCGGAAGTCCTCTGATCCCCGGTTCCCGGTCGAGGTCTACGTGGACGGTGCAGGTGACTGCGATGACAAGAGCCTCCTCCTTGCGTCCCTGCTCGCCCGCGAGGGTTACCGGGCAGCACTCCTCTATTTCGGGCCGGAAGCCCACATGGCCGTCGGGGTGGGGTGCAGCGGTCCGGGCTACAGGCACACGGGGTATGCGTATATCGAGACAACGAACGTCACATTCGTCGGCGTGCCTCCCCGGGAACTTGCCGATGGTGTACGCCTCGAATCGTTCCCGACCATCATCCCGGTGGGCTCGGGGACACTCAATTACACCCGCTGTCCGGAGACGGGGGCTCTTTCCCGTGCCATGGAGAAGACGGGGGATGAAGCGGACTCGCTCCGGGTGCGCATCCGTGATCTCGAAGAGGACCTTTTGCAGAAGAAATCGGAGCTGGAAGCCCTGAGGGTGGAGATGGAGGGGATGAAGAGGCATGGCAACGTGGCCGGGTATAATTCCCGCGTTGCACGGTACAATGCAGGGGTAACGGAGTACAACACCATGCGGGCCCGGCTCTCTGACCTTGTCACCCGCTACAACCGGCTCGTCGATACCTATAATACCCTTTCCTCGCACCAGTTCGACCGGAAAGGCATGTATGCAGGGCTTGCATCGGTGGGGGATCCATCGGACCCCCGGGGAAGCGTGCCGGCATGAGGAGATGGGAACGTTCACAACCGTTTAATCCTATCCCCTCGAGATGTATCAGCAAGGGAATGCCAGGAGGAAAGAGATGCTCGAGATAGAAGACCTGCATGTGAAGATCGGGGACAGGGAAGTCCTCCATGACATCAACCTGACCATCAGGGAAGGTGAGACGCACGTGCTCATGGGCCCGAACGGGTCGGGGAAGACGACGCTGCTGCGTGCCATCATGGGATTTTCCGGTCTCGACGTCACGAAGGGAACGATACGGTTCAAGGGAAAGGACATCACAAACCTCCCCATCCACGAGCGGGCGAAGATGGGTATCGGGATGCTCTTCCAGCGCCCCCCGACCATCTCGGGCCTCAAGCTCGGCAAGCTCCTTGCAGTCACGTCCGGTGACCGGACCGCGATGGTCAGCGAGTACGCGCGGTTCCTCCACATGGATGCATTCATGGACCGTGCGATCAACCTCGGTTTCTCCGGCGGCGAGATCAAGAGGAGCGAAGTCCTCCAGCTCATGGTCCAGCAGCCCGATTTCGTGATGCTTGACGAGCCGGAGAGCGGGGTCGACCTCGAGAACATCACCCTGATTGGAAACGCGATTGCACGCCTGCTCGAAAAGGACGTCCACATCGTGAACAGGAAGAAGAGCGGCCTTGTCATCACGCACACGGGCTACATCCTCGATTACCTGGATGCAGACTTCGGGCACGTGATGTGCGACGGCGCCTTCCGGTGCCACGGGAACCCCCGCGAGATCCTCAAGGTGATCAAGACATCCGGGTACAAGGAGTGCCTTGCATGCCAGAAGATCCAGTAAAGATGAGCGAACTTTCGCCCGAAGACAGGGAGAGGCTGACCCTGACGGGCCTCGAAGTGGAGATGAAGAACAGGGAGGGCAGCTTCTTCCAGGTCGACCAGGAGATCAGGCAGTGGACCTCCCTCAACGAGAGAATCGAGATCCTGCCCATCCACGAGGCGCTCCGGAAGTACGAATGGCTCTCCGGTTATTCATGGAACCTCGTCAAAAAGGACAAGGACCAGTACACGAAGTACGTCGCGGACCAGCCCGAACCGCGGGGGTTCGTGATCATCGCCCGCAGGGGGAGCAAGACGATATACCCCCTCCAGGCATGCCTTTTCCTTGCCCGGAGCCCCGTCCAGCACGTGCATAACATCATCATCGCGGAGGAGGGTGCCGAGCTGCACATCATATCGGGCTGTGCCAGTGCCTCCTACACGAAGACCGGGTCGCACATCGGGGTGAGCGAGTTCTACGTGGGCAGGGGCGCCCGCATCACCTCGACGATGATCCACAACTGGGGCGAGGAGATCAGCGTCTTTCCGCGGAGCGCCGCCCGCGTGGAGGAGGATGGCGTGTTCATCTCGAACTACGTCTGCATGCAGCCGGTCAGGAAGGTCCAGATGGCGCCCTTTGTCGATCTTGCAGGAAGGAACGCGATTGCCCGGTTCAGCAGCATCGTCGTGTGCACCCAGGGGTCGTACATGGATCTCGGGTCCGTTGCACGTCTGGCGGCAGAGGGGTCGGGCGCCGAGCTGGTCACGCGGGCGATCACCACGGGCGGGACGATCATCTCCCGCGGCATGATCGAGGGTGCGGCGCGGCACACGAAAGGGCACATCGAGTGCAGGGGGCTCATCCTCCGTGACGGGGTCATCCATGCCATCCCGGAGATCAAGGGCGATGTCGTGGACACCGAGCTCTCGCACGAGGCTGCCGTCGGAAAGATCGCCCGTGACGAGATCGAGTACCTGATGTCACGGGGCCTTGACGAGGACGTCGCGACCGCGACCATCATCAGGGGTTTCCTCGACGTGAGGATAGCAGGTCTCCCCGACGCCCTCCAGGCCCAGATCGATGCAGCCATCGACTCCGCCGAGAAGAGCGGGTTCTAGGCAGGGTTCCGTTCCGTCTCCCGGCCCGGGATGGATACTTTGAAGAGGAAGGGGACATTCCTTAGGGGAAAGGAAGAGAGATCGGGGAGGAGGTGGTTGCCGTGGCAGAGGATCCCTACGCAGGAGAGAGGGAGGCGATGGTCGCAACCCAGATAGAGGCCCGGGGGATAAGCGACAGGAGGGTCCTCGAGGCGATGCGCAAGGTCCCCCGCCACCTCTTCGTGCCGCCGGGGTACGCAAGTGCGGCGTACAGGGATCATCCCCTCCCCATCGGTCACGGGCAGACCATCTCCCAGCCTTACATCGTCGCACTGATGACCGAACTCCTCGCTGTCTCCCCGGGGGACCGCGTCCTCGAGGTGGGTGCAGGGAGCGGGTACCAGGCCGCGATCCTCGCAACCCTCGGTGCCGTTGTCTATTCCATCGAGCGGATACCGGAGGTCGCAAAGAGTGCAGAGGAGAACCTCAAAAGGGCCGGCATCCCGAATGTCCATGTCATCGTGGGCGACGGGACACGCGGCCACCCGCCGGCTGCACCGTACCAGGGAATCATCGTCACCGCGGCGGCACCGGCGATCCCCCGGCCCCTCGTGGAGCAGCTCGCCGAGGGCGGGCGCCTTGTCGCACCGGTCGGAAGCCGCGACCTCCAGGAACTCGTGAAACTCGAAAAGAGGGAGGGCAGGGTCACGAAGACGTCCTACGGCGGGGTCGTGTTCGTCCCCCTCGTCGGCGAGCACGGGTGGGAGGGCTAGGCGAAAAATGGTTTACCATGACGTGACGCGGCCCCTGAAGGAGGGTATCGCTGTCTATCCCGGGGACATCGTGCCCTCGTTCCGGCAGGAGGACAGGGGAAGGTACCTCCTCTCGGACCTCCGCCTGTCCACGCACAGCGGCACCCACATCGATGCCCCTTCGCACTACATCCGGGGTGCCATGACCATCGACATGATACCGATCGAAAACCTCGTGGGGGAGTGCACCGTCGTCAGCGTTCCGGGAAAGGAGAGCGTGATCGGGACGTGCGATCTCCGTCCCGGGACAGAGAGGGTCCTCTTCAGGACGTGGTACTCGGGCGAAGACACATTCCGGGATGACTACCCCGGGCTCTCCCGGCAGTGCGCTGCAACCCTTGCAGGTCTCGGCATCAGGTGCGTGGGAATCGATTCACCTTCCATCGAGCCGTATGACGGGGACGGCACCGTCCACCGCACGCTCCTTGGGCATGGCATTACGGTGATCGAGTTCCTCGACCTCTCGGCAGTCGAACCGGGAAAATACTGGATGGTGGCGCTCCCCCTCCGGCTGGAGGGGCTTGACGGGTCGCCGTGCAGGGTCTTCCTCGGTGACACCCGGTGAAGCGTGATAGGATGGATATCGTGAAGGACGCAGTCAGAAAACTGGAGGAACTGACCCGCGGATGCGGGTGCGAGGACGGAAACATCGTCCTCTCGGTCAACCCCGAAAGAACCGTGTGCCAGTTCGAAAAAGGTGCCTGCATGGAGGCATCGTTTGGTGGAAGAACAGCTGAATTCGTCACGTTCGAGCCTACGAGGGCGACCACGCGTCTCCCGTTTCTCTTCAGGGCAACACTCGATAAAACGGTGCACAGGGTCGCTGCATGTGCCATCCTCAACGTCATGACCGGGTTTTTGTGCATCTCCCGGGCACGCCTGTCCTGTGAACCGGAATGCCATGCTGCATGCAGGGCAGACCTCATCGAGAAGGTCGGGGAAAGAGTGGTCGGGGGACTGCACATCCCGCCCCACGTGCTCGGGCAGTTCCCGCGGCACACCGATGTCCCCGGCGGGGGAGAAGTCGTCCTCGTCGGGGGCGAAGGGCTCATCTCGCCGGAGGCCTGCGACCTTTTCGGGGGAGAACGGGCAGGCAGCGTCCTCCTCGTCGGACCGTCCACGGCCGGCGTTGCAACGCTCGAAAACCTGCCCCACTGGTGCCCCTACGGGAAAGGATAACTCTATTTTTCCGCCCTGCGACTGATTACCGATGCATTTCGGCTCGTCAGGTATCCGGGCGGTTTTTGGCAGGGACTTAATCGACTGTGCCATTGCGCTCGGCAGCGTCCTCGGAGAGAGGACGGGAAAGGTTCTCCTCGGTCACGATACCCGGACCAGCTCTCCCGTCATTTCAAACGCGCTGGCAGCGGGGGTCCTCTCCCGCGGTGCGGATATCCTCTCTGCGGGGCTCGTCCCGACTCCGGCTGTGGCCCGTGCAGTCCCGGAGGCAGGCCTGGGCTGCATGGTGACCGCGTCCCACAATCCCCCGGAATACAACGGGATGAAGGTCTTTTCCCCGGGCGGAGCGTCGCTGACACGGGCCCGGGAGGCAGAGATAGAGGCAGGGCTCCGTGAGAGCGGCAGGGCTGCCGGTACAGCCGTTGTCCCGCGGTTTGGGAAAACCAGCGAGACTGATATCCTCACCCCCTACATTGCGGGCATCGTCGACCGGATCAGCTGCAGGAGGAAGGTCAGGATGATACTGGACTGCGGGGGGGGCGCCGGTTCCGTCGTGAGCCCGCACGTCCTGAAGGGGATCGGCGTTGATGTGACGGCCGTCAACTGCAGCCCGACGGGGCATTTCCCGCGCCCGTCAGAGCCTTCCCAGGACGCTCTCCCGTACATCGGCGGGCTCGTCCGCCAGTGGGACATGGATGGGGCCGTAGTCCACGACGGGGACGCTGACCGCATGATGGCATTTGACAGCAGGGGCAGGTTCATCCCGGGCGATACCCTGCTCGTCCTCTTTGCCCGGTTCCTCGGGGCACGGAAGGTCGTCACCACGACGGACGCGAGCATGGCAATCGGGGAATGGGCGGCTGTCACGCGGACACCCGTCGGAGACAGTTACGTTTCCGAGGCCCTCCTGTCCGGCGGAGACTTCGGCGGCGAACCATCGGGAGCGTGGATCTTTCCGGGTCAGTCGCTGTGTCCCGACGGTCCGTATGCAGCAGCCCTCTTCTGCCGGATGGCGTCAGAGTGGGACATTGCAGCAGAGATCGATGCATTGCCGCGCTATACCGTCTTCCGCGAATCCATCCCCTGCCCCCGGTCCGCAGAAGTCCTGCATGCGCTCGGGGCCCCCGTCCCGACGGATGGCATCAGGGAGGAAAGGGACGGGGGCTGGTTCCTCATCAGGGCGTCGGGCACGGAACCCAGAATAAGGGTCACGGCGGAGGGGAAAACCCCGGCTGCCGCGAAGGCACTTCTCGACGAGGGGCTCGACCGGGTCAGAAAATGGAAAAAAGAGATATCGCGTGAGTGAGAGGGTACCTGGTATGCAGTGTGTCATCCTGGCGGCAGGAGAGGGCAAAAGGATGCGGCCGCTCACGTCCACCCGCCCCAAGGTCATGCTCCCCCTCGGAAACAGGCCCATGCTCGAGCACCTCGTTGCTGCAGCGCGGGATGCGGGAATAACCGACATCCTCCTCGTCGTCGGGTACAGGGAGGAAGAAGTCCGCCGGTTTTTCGGAGATGGCAGCAGTTTCGGCGTGAAAATCGAATACGCGGTCCAGAGGCAGCAGAAGGGGACTGCCGATGCGCTCGCGACCGCGGAGGAATGGGTCCGGGGAGACTTCATCCTGATGAACGGGGACATGGTCCTCTCCCCCGGGGACATCCGCAGCATCGTTGATGCCGGCCCGGCCTGCATGGGCGTTGCCCCTTCCGACCATCCCGAGGACTACGGCGTCGTGCAGCTCGAGGGCGACACCGTCTCCGTCCTCCGGGAGAAGTCCCGGGAACCTGCCGGCAACCTCGTGAATGCCGGGATATACCATTTCGGGGAGGATATATTCCCCATCATCGGGGAGGTCGGGCTCTCCCCGCGGGGTGAGCGGGAACTGACCGACGCCCTCTCCGTCCTGATTGCCAATAAAGCCCTGCGGGCGGTACGCGTCAGTTCGTGGCTCGACGTGGGCTTCCCCTGGGACCTCCTCTCCGCAAACGAGAAGATGATGGAGAATATCCCGCCTGCAATCGCGGGTACTGTCGAAGACGGTGCAGTCCTGAAGGGTGCGGTGCAGGTGGGGCAGGGATCAGTGGTCAGGGCGGGAAGTTACATCGAGGGTCCCTGCATCATCGGGAAAGACTGCCGGATAGGTCCCCATGCCTACATCAGGGGCGCCACGACTGTCGGTGACGGGTGCCACATCGGGCACGCGACAGAGGTCAAGAACTCGATCATCCTCCCCGGCACGAACCTTCCCCACTTCAATTACCTCGGCGACTCGGTGGTCGGCAGCGGCTGCAACTTCGGGGCAGGGACGAAGGTTGCGAACCTGCGGCACGACCGTGCAGTGGTCCACGTCGGGGGGCACCCGACGATGAGAAAGAAGTTCGGGGCGATCATCGGCGACGGTGCCATGTTCGGGATCAACTGCTCGGTCAATGTCGGCTCGGTCATCGGCGGTGGCGCAGCCATCGGACCCCACTGCCTGGTAGAGGGTTATATCGCTCCCGGGACAAAGGTCAGGTAGGTGCAGGATGCAGGCAGTCATACTCGCAGGAGGTGAGGGAAAAAGGCTCCGGCCTCTCACGCGGAGCCGCCCCAAGGCCCTCATCCCCGTCGGAAACGTCCCCATCATCGATTACGTCATCGAGTCCCTCCTTGCGTGCGGAATCCGCGACATCATCGTCGTGGTCGGGTACCGCAGGGAGCAGGTCATCAGCCACCTCAACGACAGGGGTCACCCCGTGCGCGTGGTCGTCCAGGACAAGCCGCTCGGGACAGCCCATGCCCTCGTGCAGGCAAAAGAACACATCTCGGGGCGGTTCCTCGTTCTCCCCGGCGACAACTACATCGACAGTGCGTCCATTGCCCGTATCATGGACAAGCCGGACGCAGTCCTCGTCAGGGACCACCCCTATCCCTCCAACTTCGGCGTGGTGGAGATCCGCAGGGGATACGTGACCCGCATCGTCGAAAAACCGGAGCAGGCTCCTGGTTTTACCATATCGACCGGCATATTCTCTCTCGACCTCGACTTCTTCGATTACATCCGGCAACCTGACCTCACCGATGCGGTTGGTGCATTCCTCGAATCCGGCAGGAAGATCAGGGCAGTCCGGGCGCTCGACTGGCAGGACGCCATCTATCCCTGGGACCTCATTTCGATGAACCGGCTCCTCATCAGGAA
Organism: Methanolinea sp.; assembly: GCA_030019395.1. Classification (GTDB taxonomy): domain Archaea; phylum Halobacteriota; class Methanomicrobia; order Methanomicrobiales; family Methanospirillaceae; genus Methanolinea_A. The sequence continues at coordinate 46,364 of JASEES010000007.1, forward strand.
AGGCCGGGCTGAAAAGGCAGGGGAGATCGCGGCAGGGACGGTCCTCCAGGGGCATGTCCGGGTGGGAGAGGGTGCACGTATCCACCCGGGGTGCACGATACTTGGTCCTGCGGTCATCGGGCCGGGGTGCGAGATCGGCCCGCATGCCTGCATCATGCCCCATTCGAGCATCGGGAGCAGGGTACGGGTCGGACCCTTTTGTCTGGTCGAAAACAGCATCATCCTCGATGACGCCGTAATCGGACCACACTCCCTTGTCAGGGATGCTGTTATCGCGGAGGGGTCACAGCTCGAAGACCACGTCAGTACCGTCACGGCAGCCCCCCTCCTCGAGATCGGAGAGGAACAGGTGAAGGGCCTCTTCGGAGCAATTGTCGGCGAAAAGGTCAGGATCGGGCCTTTTTCGACACTAAGGGCAGCGATCGTGGGCAACGGCGTGGTCATCCGCGGGGGGAGGGACATTTCCTCCACCGTAGCCATGGGGGACGGCGGCCTGGTGGTATAAAAGTGTGCGGGATATTCGGGTATACGGGGGAGAAAAAAGCAGCCCCCCTCGTCATCGACGGACTGAAGCGCCTCGAATACCGGGGCTACGACTCGTTCGGACTCGCCGTCCTTGACAGTGACCTCTGGGTATGGAAGAAGAAGGGTAAGATTTCCCGGGAAAAACCCCCTGTTTCGCGGCGGAAGGGCAGGACCGCGATAGGGCACACCCGGTGGGCCACCCACGGTGAACCGAGCGATACAAATGCCCACCCCCACACCGATTGCCGTGGCTCCGTTGCAATCGTGCACAACGGCATCATCGAGAACTATGCCTCCCTGCGGCAGGAGCTTCTGGGTCGCGGCCATACCTTCCGATCCGAGACGGACACGGAGGTTATTGCACACCTCATCGAGGAACATTCCGGGGGTGATCTCCTCACCGCCGTGAGAGCCATCCTCCCCCGCCTCGAGGGGAGCTATGCCATCCTTGCCGTTGCGGAAGGTTACGAAGGGATCGTTGCGGCACGGCAGGGGAGCCCGCTGGTTCTCGGAATCGCGGACCGCGCCTGTGTCGCCGCATCGGACGTCACCGCGCTGCTGGATCACACGGACCGCGTCATTTACCTCGAGGACGGGGATGTTGCCCTCCTTCTCCCCCCGGGGCCGACCATATGGCACGGAGGAAAACGGGCCGACCGGCCCGTCCGGAAAGTGGACTGGGAAGTGGAGGAGGTACGCCTCGGTGGCTTTGCCCACTACATGCTCAAGGAGATATACGAGCAGCAATCGGTCTTTTCGACCACGGTAAGGGCACTGTATGCAGAACCCGTGCCCGACGTGCTGAAGGACATCTCCGGCATCACGCTCGTTGCATGCGGGACGTCTTACAACGCGTCACTCCTCTGCCAGTACCTCGTCGAGGAATACTGCGGGATTCCGGTGCGTGCCGAGATTGCATCTGAATTCAGGTACCGCACTCCCCCGGGAGACGACCTCGTCGTGGGGGTGACCCAGTCGGGAGAGACCGCCGATACGCTCTCTGCGCTCAAGAAAGCACGCATGCACAACCATGCAACACTCGTCATCACGAACGTCCTCGGCAGTACTGCAACCCGCGTTGCGGACCATACCCTCTACATGCGGGCAGGCCCGGAGATCAGCGTTGCCGCGACGAAGTCGTTTGTCGCCGAGCTTGCCGTCTTCTTCTACATCGCGGATGTGGCGAGCGGGGGCCGGCTTAGGCAGTCAATCCTTTCAGGTCACGAGGCGATAGGGGAGGCACTGCTGGAAGACCTTTCACCTGCCGTCGATATTTGCAAAGATGCCGGATCCATCTTCTTCGTCGGACGGGGCCCGTTCTTTCCCCTTGCACTGGAAGGGGCGCTGAAGATGAAGGAGATCACGTATATCCATGCCGAGGGATACGCTGCCGGGGAGATCAAGCACGGGCCCTTTGCCCTCCTCTCCCCGATGACCCCTGTGGTTGCACTCTGTCCGCAGGCAGAGTCTTACCCGGCGATGGTATCCAATATCAGGGAGATGAAGGCAAGAGGAGTGCCCCTCATCGTCATCGGGGACGGAAAGTCCCAGGAACTGCGGGACATCGCGGACGTCCTCGTACCCCTCCCGGGTGAGGATATCGTCTCGGCGGTCCTTGGTTCGACGGTCCTCCTGCAGCTCCTCGCCTACAGGACGGCAGAGGCACTGGGGCGGGAGATCGACCAGCCCCGGAACCTTGCAAAGAGCGTGACGGTGGAGTGAAGAGACATGGTCACCACGAACCCGGACCGGATCGTTGAAATGACAAGCCGGGTTCATGGCAGGGGGAGCCGATGAAAAGACCCCTGCGTATCGTCCTCATCGGTCCGTCATTCCGGTTCCTCTCCGGTATCAGTTACTACACGGTTCGACTGGCCAACGCGCTGTCCCGGGAAGCATCCGTGAGGGCAGTGCTTTTCCGCCACATGCTGCCCAGGAAATTATTCCCGGGCTGGAAACGCGTGGGACAAAACCTGACCGCCGTAAAGTTCGTGGAAGGTGTGGATGCTGGAGAGCTTCTTGACTGGTATAACCCGTTCACGTGGTTAAAAGCTGCACGGATTTCCCGTTGTGCTGATATCGTGGTCCTGGAATGGTGGACGTCCAGTGTCGCCCACATGTACCTCGCAATCCAGATTCTCCTTTCCCGGAAGACACCGGTCATCATCGAGTACCATGAAGTTGTTGACTCTCTCGAACAGTCGATTCTTCCGGTCAGGGTATATTCCCGCGTCATCGGAAGGATTATCCGAAGGCTTGCCACCCGCTTTGTCGTCCATTCAGGCGCAGACAGGGACCTCGTGATGGATACTTACCATATACCGCAGGAGAAAATCACAGTCATCCCTCATGCCTTGTATGACCAGTATCCAGCCCTCGAGAAAAAGCTGGCCAGAAAGGAGCTGGGTATCACTGAGGAGAATGTCATTCTCTTTTTCGGGCTCCTGCGACCTTACAAGGGGGTGAAATACCTCATCCGTGCTTTCGAAAGCCTTCCGCCGGCCGTGGTTCAGTCAACGCGGCTCCTCATCGTCGGGGAAGCCTGGGAAGACAGGGAATCCCTTTCGCTTGCGGAGGAGTCACCCCTCAGGGACAAAATAACACTTGTAAACAGGTATGTGCCCGACAGCGAGGTCCCTGTTTTTTTCTCGGCAGCAGACATCCTTGTCCTGCCCTACACGAGGGCATCACAGAGTGGTGTTGCACACATCGCGATGGCATACGGACTGCCAATCATTGCAACGAGAGTCGGAGGGCTGGTCGAGGGAATGAGTTCCTATGCAGGTGCCTTTTTTATTAACCCTGGTTCCGTCGAGGAATTGAAAAGCGAGATCCTGCTGCGCATGGAGGGAAAGGCTACCTACCCCATCCCCGGAAACCTCACGTGGGAGTCAGTCGGGGAAGAATGGATGGCCCTCTGCAGTTCCCTCGGGGGAAAGGAATGAAGGCAGGCATTCTCTCCGGGAGTGACTTCTCTGTCACGGGTGGTGCAGAAAGGCTGATCGTGGATCTTGCCCGGGCGCTCGGGGCCGAAGTCGTTGTACCCTCGTTTTCGGAGGATATCGTCTCCCGCTATGACCCCGGACGCACCGTCCCGTTTCGCTCCCTCGACTGCACACTGCCGGCAGAACCACTCCGGCAGGTCATTGGCATGCGCCTTTTCCGGAAAATATCTCTCGACTATGACTTCGTGATCTGCATCGACGACATGGCAGTCCGGTACCTCGCCAGGCATGTTCCCCACCTCTACTACATGCTGACACCCAGGCGGGCGCTCTATGACATGTACTACTATTTCCTGGCAGAAAGGAGCCTGCCGGAAAAGGCAGTGTATGTGCCCGGGCTCGCGCTGGCCCGGTACATGGACAGGCGCTTTGTCAGAAAGCACGTCAGAAACATTGCCTGCATATCCCATACTGTCCGGAACCGGATCCAGAAGGTCTACCAGAGGGATGCACGGGTCCTCTACCCCCCGGTCCACGCGGACCGGTTTTCCTGGGAGCCCCCGGAAGGGTACTGGCTCTCGCTTGGCAGGGTAGATAAATGGAAACGCGTGGAACTCCAGGTCGAAGCGTTCCGCATGATGCCGGAAAAGAGGCTGGTTGTTGTGGGGAGGGTATACCCCGGTTACGAGCAGCTTGTAAGGAACGCGCCGGAAAACGTGGAGTTTAAGCATGTGCAGGGAGAGGAGGAGATGAGAACGCTCTACTCCCGCTGCGAGGGGTTCATCACCACAGCGATTGACGAGGACTTCGGGATTACGCCCGTTGAGGCCATGGCCAGCGGCAAACCCGTCGTTGCGGTTCGCGAGGGCGGGTACCAGGAGACAGTCCTCGACGGCCCGTGCGGGAGGCTCGTTGCACCCGTGCCACGCGAGATATGCACTGCCGTGCGCGAAGTCGGAGAGCGTTCCTGCGATTTCCGGGACGCATGCCAGCGGAGGGCAGCCCTCTTTGATTATCCTGTTTTTGCCGCTCGTGCACGGGAACTTATCAGGGAATGCATCGAGTAGCGCATGACGGGGGGACAGCAGAACCTCTCCAAGAGCCCTTTCCCGCCGGGGGCGGTTTTTTTGGGAACCGGTTTGCTATCGAGACGACACCTCAATTCTTGATTGATCAGGACAACCCTGCGGGACGCCGTGAACCAGCAGACGGGACTCAATCCCCCTGCAATGGCAACAGGGATCAAATACCTCTTTCCTGTCACGGTTTTTCCCGAAATCGTTCTATTTTTCTGGGTAATGCCAAAGGATTAAAATGAACGGGTACAAACATCTCCTCAAAGGAAAACGGGACAGGATACAATGGACTCCCCTGATTTTATGCGATACAGGAAGTACCTGATTGTCATTTTGCTGGCCGCAATGGCCCTCTTCATGATATGGATACGGATGCTCCCCTCGGCAGCCGCTGGCACGACCGACATTCTCAACCTCGTTGGAAGCGACGACCCGATGTACAACCTCCGGCAGGTCGAGCAGACGATCCAGAATTTCCCAGCCTACAGCTGGTTCGAGGCCATGACACTCTACCCGTACGGGCAGGTCATCCACTGGGGGCCGCTTTTCATCTGGATTATTTCAGCCCTGTGCCTTGCGCTCGGTGCAACGACCCGGCCCGGGATCATATCCGTTGCCCTCGTCGTGCCACCCGTCATGGCAGGACTCATGGTCCCCGTCATGTTCCTCCTCGGGAAGAAGGTCTCAGGGACCATGGCAGGTCTCTTTTCGGCACTTGTCATCGCCGTCGTGAGCGGCCAGTTCTTCTTCCGCTCCCTGTACGGATACCTCGACCATCATATCGCCGAGGTACTCTTCAGCACAATCTTCATCCTCTGTTATACATGGACCCTGTCCTACGTCCGGGAACACCCCGTGGACTTTTCCAGCCGAAAAACACTGCGTATACCCCTTGTCCTGTCCGTTTCCTGTGGTGTTGCATATGTCCTTGGACTCCTCGTGATGCCGACGATGGTCCTTTTTGCATTTATCGTGGCTATAACCACGTTCCTTCTCTTTGTATGGGGCTTTTTCCGGGGGGTCAGGGGAGATTCGCTCCTCCTGCTCAATTCCGTGACGTTTGGCATCGCTGCTGCGAGTTTCCTCATCTTCGGGGTACACAAGGAAGGATTCCAGTTCGATTACTACACCCTTGGTCATCCCCTGGCCTACCTTCTCATCATCCTCGGGACGGCAGTCCTCTATATCCTCGGGAGGTTCTTCCGGGAAAGGGGGCAGGTGCAGTACCTCGGTGGATTAGCCGGCCTGTTTGTGGTCGTGTTCGGGTTCTTTGCAGTCGCTCTCCCCGGCCTCTTTTCCACCTTTGTCGCGAGTATTATCCAGTTCTTCGGACAGAACCAGCTTTACCTCACCATCCAGGAGGCACGGTCATGGACAATCGCGGATGCGTGGGATAACTTTGGACTAGGTCTGATCCTTCTGGCCGCGGGCCTCGTCCTCCTCTGCATCCTTCTCTGGAAGGAGAAGAGGGATGAACACCTCGTCGTCCTCGTCTGGTCCCTTGTCATCATCATCGCGACGTGGCAGCATATCAGGTATGAATACTATTTTGCAGCCCCTCTCGCCCTCCTGTCAGGACTTTTCGTGGGATGGATCGTCGGATGGGGCTGGAAAGACATCTCCCTGCTCCTGACCGCGGAAAAGGGGGAGAACAGGGAAGGGCCGGTCACGGACAGGCCTGATGCAAAACAGAAAGGGAAGAAGAAGGCAAAGCAGGAACGGGCGGCAAGCAGGAGAGACCCCCTGAAGATAGGAGCAGTCGCAGTGGTACTTCTCATTCTCTGCGTATTTGCTTATTTCCAGGTCTCCTACGAGCTCCGGGTGGCCGGTTCCGGAGCGCTCCGCATGAACCCCGACTGGCGCGAGTCGCTTGAGTGGATGGAGAAGAACACGCCGGACCCGGGTGTCGACTACTACCGCATCTACCAGAAGGAGACGTTCCGGTACCCGCCGGAGTCGTACGGTGTCATGTCGTGGTGGGACTACGGGCACCTGATCACGTACATCGCAAAACGTATCCCGAATGCAAACCCCTTCCAGTCGGGAGTGGCAGGAGAAAACGGTGCAGCCGCGTTCTTCATGACAGCGGACGAAGAGAGGAACAGTGCAATTGCAAAAGCCCTCGGTGTCCGGTACGTCATGACAGATGTCGAGATGGACATCGGCAAGTTCTGGGCGATGGCAACGTGGTTCAATACGAGTGCAGGCATATCGCCTTACACAGAGGTCATCCTTGTGCCGGGCCAGGGGGGCACGGAAACGTATTCACCGGTCGAGATGTACGAGGCACCGTATTTCGTAACCATGATCTCGCGACTCCACAACTTCGATGGTTCCATGGCGGACGCAAAACAGGTCTACTACGTCGAGGTTGACGAGAGCCGGACAACATATCCGGTTGCAACAAAGGCACTTGCCATGGACCCGCAGGCCGCTTTGGAAGCCGCAGACGCCTATAACAGGGATGCAGCACCCGGCAAACGGGCCCTCGTCATCTCTCCCGACATCCGGATACCGGTCGGGAAGGTGCCGGCATTGAGACACTACCGGCTCGTCCACGAGTCCCCCACGAATATCCTTGCAAAGGCACCAGCCAACGCGTCGCCGGACCTGATCACCGACATGAGGTACGTCAAGGTCTTTGAGTATGTCCCCGGTGCCCGCATCGCAGGCGAGGGGACAATCGAGGTTGATGTCGTGACGAACACCGGCAGGGAGTTTACCTACAGGCAGGAGAGCCGGGACGGCACGTTCATCGTCCCGTATGCGACAACGGGATCGCCCTACGAGGTAAGGACGAAGGGGAAATACCGCATTGTCGGGACAGGGAGGGAGTTCGAGGTCCCCGAGGAGGCAGTCCTGCAGGGGCTCCCGGTTGGGTGAATGGCAGCCCGGTGCTCGGTTATCACAGGGGAGGAGTTCACGCACCATGACCTGGGCTGGCACGAGGAGAACAGCCGGCGGCTGCTGGATGCAATTGCGTACATCCCGTCCTCACTAAGGAGGCATCACCCGGAGCAGGCATCGTTCGAAGACCTCGCCCGGGTGCACGAGCCACGGCATATCCGGACTATCGAGGAACTCTGCTCGTACGGCGGCAGGAGGTACCTCGATATGGACACGTACGTGACCGAAGAGTCGTTCCGGGTTGCGACACTGGCTGCCGGGTCGTCCATTGCGGCGGTAAGGCGTGCCCTCGCGGGAGAGTCCTGTTTTGCCCTTGTCCGCCCTCCCGGCCACCACGCGGAACCCGGGAGGGCCATGGGGTTCTGCCTCTTCAATAATGCCGCGGTCGCTGCAGCATGGGCGCTTGAACGGGTGGACCGCGTCGCAATCATCGACTGGGACCTCCACCACGGGAACGGGACACAGAAGATCTTCTACGGGAGCGACCGCGTCCTCTTCTGTTCCATCCACCAGGCCAACGTTTTCCCGTGGTCCGGCTGGATCGATGAAGTGGGAGAAGGCAGGGGAATGGGTTTTACCTTAAACGCTCCCCTTGCTGCGGGGGGAGGGATCGGTGACTACTATTGCATCTTCTCGAGCGTGTTCTGCGAGGCCCTCGTCCATTTCGACCCGGACGCGGTGATCATCTCGGCCGGGCAGGACCCTCTGTTTGATGACCCGAAGGGAGGGATGCGTCTTGCTCCCGGGGATTTCGGGCTCCTCTGTTCCATGGTCCGGGAAGCCGCGGGATGCCCGCCCGCACTCGTCCTGGAAGGAGGGTATGGTCCGTCCCTGGGAAAGGCAGTTTTTTCCATCCTCGATGCCCTGCAGCGGGACGAGCCTTATCCGGTTCCCGCGGGGCCCCCCCCGAGGGCGAGCACGAGGAGGATCGCAAGGCTCCTTCGGAAAGTCATGGTCTGAAAAAAAACCCGCCCGCTGGCAGGATGCAGACGCCCGGGGCAGGTGATGGAGAAGGAAATCCCGGTCAGCTGCTCACCCGGCGGTCCTTGTGGAGGTGCGAAACCTCGAGTCCGGGAACGACCACCCTGACGACCGGGAGGGGGGCGGATTTGAGGTCAACAATGCAGACATGGTCTGCGATAGCCTGCAGGTCATCGAGGATGAGCGCGATATCCTCGTCGAACCACCGGGTGCTGCAACCGGGAATTGAGGAGAGAGCAACCTCCGGGGCGGGCGCAAACCACTCGTGGTTGATCCTTTTCATGCGCTCGTACCCGGCACGGGCAAGGAGCATGTCACGCCGAGGTGACGAGAGCACGCCCGCGAGGTATGACGCCCGGGAGAAGGCAACGTCGAGAAGTGCCCTTTCAACTGCGATCGCGGGATCGGGATGGCAGGCCGAGCCCATGATGAGGAGGCCCGGGTCCCTTGCCCCCGGGTCGTCTGCAGCAGCTGCAACAACAGGGACCCGCGTCCGTCCCCCGATGAGCCAGAGGTGGATCTCCACACCTGCTTTCCCGAACTTATCGAGGAGGTCCTGCACAGGTCCGGGTGTATCGACCGCGATCCTCCTGCCCATGTCTCTCCTGCGTTCTGCACGGCTCAGGGAGTCCAGTTCGAGGAGCTCGAGGAGCCCGTGCAGTATTGCCTCTTCCCGTGCGTTGCCACTGGCAAGGCCGACCGGGTCGCCTGGGAAGAGCTGCATGGCGAGTCCGCGCGATTCATAGGGAAAAAAGACGGCGTTGCTCGGGACGAGGACATCTTCGCCGGTGAGGAGATCCTTTCCGGAAGACCAGTGGATCTGCTCTCCGGGGGCAGGCGGCCGGGGAAGGATGAGGGACCGCGGATCGATCGCACCGCGAATCGTGGCCTCTTCGTAACTGGCGCATTCCAGGGGTTCACCCCTGTATTCACCGAAATGCCGTTCTATTGCCGCCATCATTGCCGATACGCGGGCCAGGAGGCGGGTCCGTCCCATGCCCGGCAGGAGGGGACTGCCCCCGCGGGGAGCCCGGCGTCGCCGGGCGGCAAAACAGGGGATGCCGAGACGGTCCTTCCGCGTGAGATCCTGTATCTTCTCCACGCCGGCTGATTCCATCAGGGACCGTGCAGCTTTTTCCGTCTCCCCCGGTACCTCTGCCCTGTGGGTCCCCTCGCAGAATACCTTCCGCACATGGGCAAGTTCGACCTCCATCATATCCCGTGGGGGCGGGAAGAGTTTTATATTTTCCACGCACCCGTCACATGTGTATGGAGACTGGTGAGGCAGCAGTGGGAATGCGGGTGCGATACCCGCGGACGGGGACGACCGGCACCATCGTTTCGCTCACTGTCGAGGGCGGGGAGACATTTGCCGAACTCGACACCACCCGGCTCCTCTACCGGGTCGACCAGCTCGTCCCTGCGGTGAACGTGGGTGAAAGGAAAGAGGGAGCCCTCGAGGACACGGTTGAGAAGATAAAGAAAGAGAGAGAGTTCTACTCGGGAACCGGGTTCCAGGAGGCCATCAGCCACACGGACCAGAGTTGTGAGGGTGGTGGTTAGTCGTTTAGGGGTATCGTCGTCAGTTTGACGGATTCAACTCCTTTTTGTGACATCAGGCGCTCGGCGAGGGCCTTCAGCTGCGAACCATCCCCCCTGACGAGCACGACCTCAAGGCACCTGTCATGGGTTACGTGGGAGTGGAGCGATGCCTGGATGATGCCCATGAACTCGTGCTGGATGTCCGTGAGGGTGGTCAGGAGGTTTCGCTGACCGTGATCGTAGATCATGGTGATGACACCCTGGCGTTCCCCCTTCACGTCCGACATCCACTTGTAGTAGGTGATATAGTTCCGGATTGCGTCCCTGATACCCTCGGACCGCGAGGAATATCCCCTGTAATTGATGATCTCGTCGAACTTGTCCAGCAGATTTTTCGGGAGCGAAATGCCGATCCGGGAGAGTTCAGTATCAACAGTCATGGTTCATTGCCTCTTCTCAAAGACTGTCTTCTTATATTATAACTTAAAACTTCGTAAAACAGGATCTCCAAAATGGCAATTTGTGGTACTGGCCAGGCAGGAGGAGCCGTTTATACATGTTTAATAGGCTCGGGGAACACACGCATGGAGGGAGAACAGATGCGTCACCTTGAGTTCTTCGGCTTCTCCGAGAAGGGCCTGAGGGAGAGAAATGAAGACGCATTCCTTGCAGCGGATCTCGGCGAAATGTACGTCTTTGCTGTCGCTGAAGGGATGGGCGGACCAAAGGAAGGTCCGACTGCAGCCCAGATCGCGGTGGACGCGCTCGGCGCGGGAGGGGCCGCGCGGGAAAAGACACTGGCCGGGACGCTCGAACAACTCCTTGGACGGGCCGAAAGGGCCCTCTACAACCTCGAAGCAGAGAACCCGGGAATCGAGCCTTCCGGTGTGGCGCTGGGGGTTGCCATTCTCAGCCCCGGTGGCGAGTGCGTTGTCAGCAGTCCCGGTTCCCGCAAGGTCTTCTTCCTCGCGGAAGAAGAGAAGGGGACCGCTCCTGACGCCGCCAGTGCCGGACACGGGCAGCTTACCCTCCATGATCCCGGGCCGGGCATGCACGAGGCGACTCTTCCTCCCGGATACCTTGTCCTCTGCTCTGACGGGATTTCGGATTTTATCCCGGATTCCCGCATCGTGGAGATAGTCGCAGAGAGGGGTGACGACCTTGAAGACGCCTGCAGGAAGCTTGTCTATGAAGCATTCCAGAACGGAAGCGACGATAACCTCACGGCTGTCCTGGTCCGGCGCAGGGCCTCGTCCTGATGGAGTGTGTTCCGGCTGACAACCGGAAGGGAAAGGTTCCGTGGACAGCATCACACATGCCCTGGTCGCAATCCTGGTTTTTTCCGGCCCCCTCCAGGGAGCGGCTCTCCTCTCAGCGGTTCTGGGAGCAGTCCTTCCCGATTGCGATGTTCTCCTTCATGCCCTGTCTGATCGCGATCCAAGGCTCTTTATTTTCACACACGGGGGTTTTACCCACAGCCTCGGGGGCATTCCCTTCATAGCAGCAGGAATCACAGCCGGTTTCCTTGCATGGGCAGGTGCGACCGGGCAGGACCCCCCGCTCCCGGCAATCATGGGAACGATCTTTTTTCCCGCACTGGGCGGAGCATTGACCCACGTGACCCTTGACCTCCTCGCTTTCCCCGGCATCCCCCTCCTGTACCCTCTGCGGGAAAGGAAAATGACGGTTGGGATATTCCCCGGACCGAGCATTCTCCTCCTCCTGACAAGCAGCGGTTTCCTCTGCCTTTTTCTCTTCGGGCTGGCAACGATGCAGTGGCTGCAGGGTTACGGGGTGTTCATCGCGGGTATCGTGGTTGCCCGTGCGGGACTGAGGGGCATTGCTGAAACCCGGTTCGGGAGAAGAACAGTCCCGACATTCAACCCCCTGAAATGGCTGGTGATCAGGGATTGCGGGGATGCCTACCGCGTATTCTTCACGTACCTGTTCTCCAGTCCCAAAGAGGAACGGGTGTATCCCAAAGGCAGTGCGGGCTTCCCGGGGAACCTTTCCGGACACGTACGGGATCCGGAGGTACGACGGGATCCGGAGGTACGGCGGCTCCTCTACAATTCGTATATTCTGGTCGCAAGGAGGGAGGAAGGGGGAACGCTCCTTTATGATCCCGTCCGGGAAGACGGGTTCATCTTCTACCCGCCCCGGCATACCCGGGTCTTTCTCCGTGACGAAGAGGCCCGGGAAGGGTGAACCTTTCGCCCATGGAAAGAGAGCAATCCCCATGCAAAGCGCCGGGGATCGTCATGTGTCCCATGGCCGAAAAGGACGTGCGAGGGGCAGAAATCCCCGTTCAATGAGTATTAAGTAGGTGTGTTTTTATATTGAATAGGGAGGTTCGATTGGCATTGCATGACGTGACAATTCCCAGCGTAAACATCGGCGTGGTGGGGCATGTGGACCATGGAAAGACGACACTGGTCTATGGCCTGACAGGGATGTGGACAGACCGCCACAGCGAGGAGATAAAGAGAGGTATTTCGATACGCCTGGGATACGCAGATGCCACGTTCTACCGGTGCGAACGGTGCGAGGGTCCGGACTCTTTCGGGACACAGCCGGAATGCCCGGTCTGCGGCGGAAAAGCCGTTGCCTTCCGTTCGGTGTCCTTCGTGGACGCACCCGGCCACGAGACGCTCATGGCGACGATGCTCTCGGGGTCTGCCCTGATGGACGGGGCAATGCTCGTCATTGCTGCAAACGAGACGTGTCCCCAGCCCCAGACGAAAGAACACCTGATGGCGCTCCAGCTCGTCGGTATCCGCAACATTGTCATTGTCCAGAACAAGATCGATGTCGTCTCCCAGAAGGAGGCACTCAGGCACTACGAGCAGATCCGGGCTTTCGTCAAGGGGACAATTGCCGAGAACGCACCGATCATACCTGTCTCTGCCCAGAAGGCCATCAACATGGGGGCTCTCGTCGAGGCACTCGACCAGACAATTCCCGTTCCCGAACGCGATCCGAATGCAGAACCACTGATGCTGCTGGCGCGGTCTTTCGATGTCAATAAGCCCGGTTCGAACTGGCGCGACCTCAAGGGCGGGGTCATCGGAGGGTCACTGATCAGGGGCATTCTCCGGGAGTCCGATGACATCGAGATCCGGCCCGGCCTGCAGGTTCAGGCAGAGAACAGGGTCCGGTGGGAGCCGATAGAGACTAAGATCACGACCATCAATGCAGGGTCACGGAAGGTAACCGAGGCAACGCCGGGCGGGCTCCTCGGGATAGGAACGAAACTGGACCCTGCACTGACCAAGAGCGATGCCCTTGCAGGCCAGGTGGCCGGCCACCCCGGAAAACTCCCGCCGGTGTGGGACAGGATCAGGTTCCGCGTCACCCTCATGGAACGCGTGGTCGGGGCCAGCAGCGAGACACAGATAGAACCCCTCAAGCACAACGAACCGTTGATGCTCTCTGTCGGGACGGCGGTGACGGTGGGGATCGTGGTCAACACGCGGAAGGATATTGTCGAGACCACTCTCAAGAGACCGGTATGCGCAGAGACCGGGGCCCGCATTGCCATCAGCCGCCAGGTGGGAGGGAGATGGCGGCTGATCGGGATGGGCGTCCTGACCGAGTGAAGGTCCTCTTTGATTCCAATGCCCTGATGATACCCTCGCAGTTCCGGGTGGACGTCTTTGAGGAGCTCGGAAACATTATTGGGGCATATGAACCATTGATACTGACAGAAGCTCTCCGCGAGCTCGCGGGGCTCTCCCGGGGCCATGGGAGCGAGGGGAGTGCTGCGCGGTTCGCGCTGACCCTCGCCGGGAGGTGCCACGAGGTGCCGAGCGGCTATGCCGGCGGGAGCGTGGACGAAAAGATACTGAGGTATGCCCGGGAGCACGGTTGCATGGTGGTCACGAACGACAGGGGCCTGCGAGACCTCCTGCTCTCTGCGGGAGTTCCTGTGATCACCCTTATGCATAAGAAAAAACTTGGTTTATTGAAGAGGTAACGGGAGAGAGTGGCGCATGTACTACAAGATGGAGATGTCTGACAAGGTGCGGGTTCCACCGCACCGCATGGGCGAGGAGCTGTCCCGGGTGATACTGGATGTCCTCCAGGAGCACCTCGAAGGGAGTATCGACAAGGAGATTGGGATATTCATTGCCGTGACCCGGGTCATCACAATCGGGGAAGGCGAAATCGTCCCCGGGGATGGCGCCATCTACTATGACGTTGACTTCGAGGCCGTCGTGCTCAGGCTCTCTCTCCAGGAAGTGATCGAGGGACTCGTGGTGGAGACCACGAGTTTCGGTGCGTTCGTGAGCCTCGGTCCCATCGATGCCATGCTCCACGTCAGCCAGATATCCGACGAGTACATCAACTACGATGAGAAGAACGCGCGGCTCATCTGCCAGGACTCAAAGAGGTTCATCGGTGTGGGGGAACCTGTCAGGGTCCGCGTGGTCACCCTCTCCCTGAACGAGAGAGAGCCCCGGGACAGCAAGATAGGCCTGACCATGCGCCAGGCGGGTCTCGGGACGGCACGCTGGCTCGAGGAGGACATGCTGAAGGAGAAGGAGAAAGCGAAGGGCGGTGGAGAGCGTGGCAGCCGCTAGGAAGAAGCTCGTTACGGTCTGCAGGGAGTGCCACCGGGTCGTCGAAGGGGAGGCATGCCCCATCTGCGGGACGTCCAACCTGTCGACGGACTGGGCAGGGTACCTGGTCATCATCGACCCGAAGAACTCGGAGATCGCCAGGAAGATGAATATCACCCTCCCCGGAAGGTACGCCCTGAAGGTCCGCTGATGCTCCGACTCCCGGACCGTCACCGTCACCACTTTAAGGCCCCCTTTGGGAGACTCGAACCGGATTTCAGCTGCATAGTCCCGGAAATCGGGAATTCTTTTGTCTGTACTGTGGGAGACATCGTCACCCATAATGCCCTGAAACACGGGATCGTCCCCGGTATAGCGGTCGTCGACGGCCACACGATGCGAAAGCCGTGCAACCGCGTCCCTGCCGTTTTCCCCAGAGTCCTCTCTGCAGTAAACCCCGCAGGCACCATCACGCGGGACCTCGTCGATACGCTGAAGGCTGCAGTCTCCTCCCCGCCGGCCCTCATCATCGTGGAGGGCGAAGAGGATCTCGCCGTCATCCCCCTTGCGCTCATTCTCGCTCCCGGGAGTATCATCCTCTACGGCCAGCCCGGGGAAGGGGTTGTTATCAGAAAGATAGACGAGTCCGCAAGAACAGAGGCCCGCAGGCTCCTTGCGTGTTTTGTTCCCGGCGACGATGGCGGACTCGAACTATGACCCGATCCCCCTGCGATCCGGAAAGGAACGTGCCCGGGAAGCCTGCGAAAATGCATCACCGTGGCGTTTCGGGGGCAGCGAGATAGGATATAAATAACCCGGGCGCGTATAATAAGAGGATACCGAGAGGATACCAATGGAGATCGAGGTTACCAGGGATAACCGGAATGAACTGCTCGGGCGAAGGGAGGTTGACTTTGTCCTTCGCTTCGATGGTCCGACACCATCACGCCTGCAGGTCCTGGGAAAGCTTGCGGCAATGCTGAATGCCAAGGAGAACCAGGTCGCGCTGGACTCCCTGAAAACGAGTTTCGGGATGACCTCCTGCACAGGAAATGCACGAATTTACGATACCGAGGAGCTGAGGAACAGGACAGAGCGGGAGTTCCTCCTCAAGCGCGGCGTCCCGAAACCGAAAGAAGAGGGGGCGTAGAACCATGGCGGCAAAGAAGAAGGCAAAGGCGAAAAAACCCGGCAGGGGGACCTATTACTCTGTCTCCGGTGGCAAAGTCGCGTTCTCCCGGAAGTTCTGCCCCCGCTGCGGCCCGGGGATTATCCTTGCCGAGCACCCTGACCGCGCAGCCTGCGGGAAGTGCGGGTATACCGAGTTCCGGAAGGCAGCCTGAAGGGACACCGGCACCTGACACCTGCACGGTTCGGGAGGCAGGACCGTCCCGGGAACACTCATCATGCCAGATATCGGCCCGGTCCTCGGGATCGAGGGAACAGCCTGGAACCTCTCCGCCGCTCTTTTTGATAAAGACCTCGTCTCACTCTACTCTAAGCCCTATATGCCCCCGCAGGGGGGGATACACCCCCGGGAGGCTGCGCAGCACCATGCAACCTTCATGAAGGAGGTCATTGCCCGCGTTATGCCCCCTTCGGGGAAGATTGCGGGAGTTGCGTTCTCCATGGGTCCCGGCCTCGGCCCCTGCCTCCGGACCGTTGCAACTGCTGCCCGGGCGCTTGCGCTTGCCCTCGACGTCCCGCTCGTGGGAGTGAACCACTGCGTTGCCCACGTGGAGATTGGGCGGTTTGCCACCGGTGCCCGTGACCCGATCGTCCTCTATGCCAGCGGCGCAAACACGCAGGTGATCGGGTACCTCAACCGGCGTTACAGGATATTCGGGGAGACCCTGGATATCGGCCTTGGAAATGCGCTGGACAAGTTTGCACGGAGCAGGGGTCTTCCCCATCCCGGCGGTCCCGAGGTCGAACGGCTCGCCCTGAAAGGCGGGTACGTGGAGCTGCCCTACACGGTCAAGGGCATGGATCTTGCCTTCTCGGGGTTGGTGAGCGCTGCAAAGGACCATCCAGCCCCCCTCGAGGACGTCTGCAACAGCCTCCAGGAGACCGCGTTTGCGATGTGCGTGGAGGTGACCGAGAGGGCGCTTGCCCATGCAGGCAAGGACGAGGTCCTGCTCGTCGGGGGTGTTGGAGCAAACCGCCGCCTGCAGGAGATGCTTGCCACGATGTGCAGCGAGAGGGGGGCAGTTCTCCACGTGCCTGACAGGAAGTTCATGGGAGACAACGGGGCGATGATTGCCTATACGGGCAGGCTCATGCTCGGCAGGGGTATAACCATGCCTCCCGGGGAGACCCGGGCAAATCCCGTGTTCCGGGCGGACCAGGTCGAGGTCACGTGGTGGGACGGGGGGACGGTACAGGGAGCGCGGAGAGCCGGGGAACCGGGGGTCGCCCGGGGTGCCGAGGCCATTGTCAGGGTCGGTCCCGACTTTGTTGAAAAGCAGCGCCAGAAAAAGTCCTACCGCCAGCCTTCCCTCGATGCGCGCCTCATCTCGGAACGGACGAGGGCAGAGGCACGCCTCATCTCCATGGCCAGGAGACACGGTGTCCCGACACCCGTCATCCGTGACATCACGGCAGACACGATCGTGATGGAGAGGATTCAAGGCCCCCTTGTCAGGGATCAGCTCTCCGGCGAAAACATGTACCTGGCTGGAAAGACGGTGGGAAGGCTCCATTCAGCAGGGATCGTCCATGGTGACCTGACGACGAGCAACATGATCTGCAGGGATGGCCAGTGCTTCCTCATCGATTTCGGCCTCGCCCAGGTTTCAGGGGAGCTCGAAGCACGCGGCGTTGACCTCCATGTCCTCTTCCAGACTCTGGAGAGTACGACGGATAACCACGCTGCATTAAAGGAATCTTTCCTGAAGGGGTACAGGGCGGAATGTGCATTCGCGGACGAGGTCATCGTGCGGGAACAGGAGATCGAGCGGAGGGGGCGGTACCTGTGAAGATCACGGTTGTCACGAACAACCCCCACAAGGCACGCGAGATAGGCCTTTTCTTCGGGGGGGTGGCAGAGGTGACGCATGTTGCACTCGAGTGCCCGGAGGTCCGGGACAACAGCGTCAAAACGATCGCGGAAAAGAAGGCGGAATACGCGTACCAAATCCTCAAAAGGCCGCTGATCTGTGACGATACCGGGTTTTACATCCATGCACTCCGCGGTTTTCCCGGCCCCTACGCGGCATTCGTGCAGGAAACGATCGGCAACGAGGGTATCCTGCGCCTGATGGAAGGGGTCTCTGACCGGAAGGCCTTTTTCGAGACGGCCATTGCCTATGCCGACGGCAATGATATCCGCGTATTTTCCGGCAGGATACAGGGAAGGGTTGTTGCGCCCCGGGGGACGGGTGGGTTTGGATACGACCCGATCTTCGAATGGCGCGGGCGCACCCTTGCCGAGATGTCCCCGGAGGAGAAGAACAGGGTTTCGCACCGGGCCCGGGCTCTCAGGCGGCTCCGGGATTTCCTTATCGCCCGGGTATAGGGAAGAAGGTACCGGTCTTTTCCCGGGGGTACGCAAATCCTTATGTGTTCGAAGGACGTTTATTTAAAGACTGAATCTGCGGTGTTTGACCATGGCACGGTTCCCAGAAGCTGAAGCACGGTTGCTCAACGTGAAAATCTGCATGAAATGCAACGCAAGGAACGCTCTCCGCGCAACGAGGTGCCGCAAGTGCGGATACCAGCACCTCCGGCCGAAGAACAAGGAACGCAAGGCCTGATTCATCAGGCCGAATAATAGGTTACCTTTTTTCCCCGCTCGCTGTATTCACCGCGATAGGTCTCGATGTTCCTCTTGTACCCGATTCTTTCCGTAAAACCCAGTTCCCGCAACTTTTCGCGGACCCGCATCACGTCGGCCTCGTCACGCCAGTCGCGCGTGTAGACATAGATGACCTTTCGTTCGTCCCGCGAATCGGGATCGGGTCGCGCGGTGCTCACCTTCGACGAGATCCCCAGTTCTCCCCGGCAGGTTGCATCCCGCACCCTGGCCCAGGCAGAATCGACCTCGGCGGGCGGGACGAAGATGAGCCATTTCCCTGCAAGCTCGTCCTCGATGGCATCCGGGGAGACGCCGGGAGCATCCTGGACGATCCAGTGCATGGTCGTCGTCTTTCCGGGTATAACTCCCTCGCCCTGGCAGATGAGCCCGTAGACCCCCTCCGGTCCGCCGTACTTCTTTTCCATCGCCGCTCCGAGATCCGGGTAATCCGCGCAGAAGGAACGGAATACCTCCAAAAAGGCATCCCGGAAGTCGACCCGGTTCTCGACCAGAGAGAAGAGGACAAGCCCCTGGTCATGGAGCTCCCGGTTCAGCAGGTGAAAGAAAAGCCCGCAGGCGAGGTCGGAGAGCGAATCCGGATCGATCTCACTCATACATGAGAGTTGCGGGGATCGGCTAAAAAGGGTATGGGGATGCATCACGTCCGGAGGAGTGAACCGGCAAGCGCTGCTGCCCGTTCTCCGGAAAGGAGCATACCGCCAAAGACCGGCCCCATCCGGTGTTCCCCTGCGATTGCATTGGCAGCCATGCCACAGGCAACGAGCCCGGGGAAGATCTCCCGCGTGTGAGAGAGGATCTCGTTCTCTGCCCGGTGTGCCCACATGAAACTCTCTCCCTTCACCCGGATCTCCCCTCCCTTCCTCTCGACGAGGCGTGCGAGAACGGCATCGTGACCGGTTGCATCCACGGCAACCCGGCAGCCCATGGTAAGGGGGTCGATGTGGAGCCCGGCCATCTCCACGGGCGTCCAGTTCAGGACGAGGCCCGAGAGCCTCCCGTCGCCGTGGATCATCACGTCCTCGACGGAAAAGAGCGTGAAGAACTCGACACCCGCGTCGCATGCAGCAGCCGTAAGCTTTGACACGGCCTCGACAGAGGAGGAGACGTAGTAACCCTCCCGGTAGGGTGTATACCTGATTGCGAAACGGTCGAGGAGCCGCCGGGCCTCCTCCTGGACAACGATGCGGGGAAACATCATTCCCCCTCCCCACATGCCACCCCCGACAGAGAGTTTCTTCTCGATGATGCCGACGCGGTGTCCCCTTTCCGCGAGGAGGGCAGCTGCCGTGAGTCCCGATGGCCCGGCGCCGACAACGGCCACGTCCATCTCCATGAAATCGAGGAATTTCTCGAGATGGGATGCCACGATGGCCCTGCTGATGGTTATCTCGTCAAGTTCCATGGTGTCGTCTCCCCTTGAACAATGGTGGCACTCTTCCGTCCGCGAAATCCTGGTTTTTTGGGGGTCAGAATGCCGCTGGAGGAATATTTATAGATTTTGCAGGGCAAATAAGTTACTTATGAAAGTATGGAAACGCGATCTCGGGTTGACCATGAGGATATGGCTGACCATGTTCCTCCTGTTCCTGGTATACCTGGTCTTCCTCGCAGTACTCTCCATGCTCGGTGTGGGACTCCCGTTCCTGGTCATACTCGTGTTCGGGATGGCGTTCGTCCAGTATTTCTTCTCGGACAAGCTCGTGCTCTGGAGCACGCGGGCGAGGGTGATCGAGAGGGACGAGAACCCCCAGCTCTTTGCCATGGTCGAGAAGCTGGCAAACGAAGCCGGATTACCCATGCCCAGGGTTGCCATCATGCCGTCTCCTGTCCCGAACGCGTTTGCCACGGGAAGGAGTCCGCGCCATGCCGTTGTGGCAGTTACCGATTCCATCATGAGGCTCCTTTCCCCCCGGGAGCTCGAGGCAGTCATTGCACACGAGCTGTCCCACGTGAAGAACAGGGATGTCCTGACCATGACGGTGGCAAGTTTCGTGGCGATGATCGCTGCGCTGATCATGAACAACTTCCTCTTTGCGAGCATGTTCTCGCGCAGGGATGACAATCCCTGGATCATCGCGGGTATCGTGGCAATCATCGTTTACTTCGTATCGCAGCTCCTGATCATGGCCCTCTCCCGGTACAGGGAGTTTTCTGCCGACCGCGGAAGTGCCTACATAACCGGGCGGCCGGGAGACCTCATCTCTGCACTCGAGAAGATCAGCGGCAGGATGGACTACATCCCCCCGGAACAGAAGAGAATGGTCGAGAGTGCAAATGCTTTCTTCATCATTCCGGCACTCTCGGGAGCAACGCTGATGGAGCTCTTCTCCACCCACCCACCCCTGGAAAAGAGAATCGCAGCGCTCGAGAAGATCGAGCTCGAGATGAGGGGATACTAGAGAAGACAGTGCCTTTCTGCACTTCACTTTTTATCGCCATTGCACGGGATGGATGGTGGCATTTCCCCTCCACCCGCGAATCTGGTTTCTCTCCCAAACAGGGCCGATTCCGTGGCTTCCGGGGCAAAGGGGACGCGGGAACACAAAGCATAATACGCATCATTTCCAAAATAAAAAGGCTCATTGCATCGATGGTCTAGTGGCATGACTTAGGCCTTCCAAGCCTATAGCCCGGGTTCAATTCCCGGTCGATGCACTCGGGCTCGTGGTCTAGCTGGCTATGACGTCGCCTTCACACGGCGGAGGTCAGGAGTTCGAATCTCCTCGAGCCCACTACCGTTCAGATCTCCGCTGGTGACAGGAGAGAGTCCGCGTTTTCTACTGTCACGATGAGTTGTGTCCCCCCAAAACCCGGCGCGGGATTTTTCCCTCCCATGAACCAGCCTGCCTCTGCCAGAGTAATGCTATGCCCCCAAGTCCAATCTCCCGAGTGATTTCACAACGGAGGGAAATGATATATGCAGGGTGAGGATTCCTGCACCATCCCGGAGGGGGTCGAAAGACGCTGCCACATTTCTGGCAGTCAAATCAGCTTTTATATAGTGCCGGGCATCAATGATTAAAGAAGTGATATGAGGAGTGGACAAACCGTATCGGGGAATGGCAGGATCGGGATCTTCATTGCAGTAGCGGCAACTCTTGTCGTTCTGGCAGCCCCCGTGTTTGCCGACACCCCGGCCGAGATTGCCCAGGGCCTCATGAGAAGGGCAGATGACCTCGTGTTGCAGGGGCAGTATACGGAGGCCCTCGATCTCTACAGGGAGGCAATCGATCTTGACCCCTACAGCAGCCAGATATGGAACCGGCTTGGGATCACGCAGATGAAGGTCGGCAGGTTCCCCGACGCGGTCGAGTCCTTCCAGAAAGCACTCGATATCGACCCCTACTACACGGCGGCCTGGAAGAACAAGGGCGACGCTCTCCAGGCGCAGGAGCAGTACCAGGCGGCTATCGATTCGTATGACAGGGCCCTTGCCATCTACAGCAGCGATTTGTACACTCTCTACGAAAAGGGGGTCTGCCTCCAGAAGATGGGACGATCCGACAAGGCAATGGAGATCTATAACGAGGTCGTCCGGCTTGCAGAAAAAGAGATGAGGCGCAACCCCAACGAGGCACGGTACAACGCACAGCTCTGGACAACGAAGGGAGATGCCCTTTCCCACCTCGGCCGGTACCAGGAAGCGTTCGAAGCATACCAGGAAGCGGTCCGGATTAACCCGAAGATGGAGAACGCCATAGCCGGGTTACAGCGGGTCAACGAGACGCTCTACAGGGCACGGAGCTCCCCGGAACTCCTCCGGACAGCGGTCCCGCCGCAGACGACTGCACCAAGGAGGACAGCAACACCCCTTGCCATACCCATTCCCCTCTTATCACTGGGTATTGCTGCACTTGTTCTCGCGGCCACGGTATCCCGGAAAGGAAACCGATAAGAGCCCTACCGTTTTCCGATGGGAATGGTCTTTTTTCACCTCATCCTCACCGATGACTGCAACCTGTGCTGCAGTTACTGCAGGGGAAGGGTCCTTGAAGGGGATGCAGCGTGGCCGGGTGGCCGTGACGTGGAGATTGACTGGGATCTCCCGTCCGATCTCTCTCTCGATCTGCAGGACCTCTATTCCTTCCTCGCGAAAGACCCGTCGGCATGCCTGACATTCTACGGGGGTGAGCCCCTTCTCCGAATCCCCCTCATCGAGGAGATCATGGACCATCTCCCTGCAGGAAGGTTCATGCTCCAGACGAACGGCCTCCTCCTCTCCCGCCTCCCTGCACCCTACCGGAACAGGTTCGAGACCATTCTGGTCTCGCTCGATGGCACGGAGGAACTGACCGACCGGCACAGGGGAAAGGGGACATACCGACGTGTCATGGAGAACGTGGAGGATCTTGCCCGGGGAGGGTTTTGCGGGGAACTCATTGCCCGGATGACAGTCGGGGAGGATACGGACATCATCGAGGCGGTCCGGGCACTTGCAGAAAACCCCGCTTACCCGTTCCGGTCCATTCACTGGCAGCTCGACGCGGATTTTTCGGGGGATGGCGCGATGCGGACGTTCTGCGAGTGGGCCCGCACCAGTTATAATCCGGGTATCCGGAGGCTTGTCCGGGACTGGGTCGAGATCATGGAAGCCGGGCAAGGGGTCCGCCGCTGGTATCCCTTCCTCCAGCCCATGCAGGATCTCCTTGATGGGCGGGCCAGTCCACTCCGGTGCGGTTCGGGCCATGCCAACTATACCATCATGACTGACGGTCACATCGGCCCCTGCCCGGTCATGGTGGGGATGAAGGAGTTCTACGTCGGGCACATCGCGACTGCCGACCCCCTCGGCCTGCCCCGCGTCACGGTTGACTCCGCGTGTTCGTCGTGTCATCTCCTCTGGTTCTGCGGGGGAAGATGTCTCTATTCACAGGTGATGCGGCCATGGCCCGAAGAGATGAGGAGGGTCGTGTGCCAGACGGTTGAGAACCTGCACGATTGCCTCCTCGAAGTGCTCCCCCGGGTCAGGGAGTTCATCCGGAGCGGGCTGATCAGGAAGGATGACTTTTCCCACACGCGGTACAACGGATGCGAGATAATCCCCTGACCTCCCTCCCCCTCCCTTATTTATGGTAGGCTTCGCCGCTGTTTATCCGGCATGCACGAAAGATTTGCTCGAGGAGGATGAGGCGGGCGAGCTGGTGCGGAAAAGTCATCCGGGACAGGGAGAGCACGTGGGTCGCGGCAGACAGGACAGGGCGTGCAAGCCCGAGAGGTCCGCCGATAATGAATGCGACCCTTGAGTGCCCGGCCAATTCCCACTTTTTCAGCATGTCTGCAAGGTCCTCGCTGCTCCAGGGCTCCCCGTCGACCGCACACACGATTCGGATGGCTGTACCTTTGGTGGCAGCAAGGATCCGTGCACCCTCACGGGCGAGGAGATCTTCCCGTTCCCGCTCACCCATCCTTTCCGGTATCCTTTCATCGGGAATATCACGCAGCTCGACCCGCATGTAGGGCATGATCCGGGTACAGTAGTCCCGAATCCCCTCCCGGAGGTAATTCTCTTTCACCCGGCCGACACCGATAACGCGGACCTGCATCACCCATGGTGTGGTCCCTGCTGGCATTAATAAATGGAGGATGGGCCGTGGTATCCGGACACTTTCACCCTCCACGGCAGGAGTTTATACACTGGCATGCCCGACATCTGGATCGAGGAGGCCGGAAAGAAAACGACCTCCCTCTGCAACCCTCCAAAGAGCCACCTTGATTGGGAAGGACCCGCCAACTCCCCCCCTTTTTTCCGGGTCCTCACTCCTTTTTTTGCACCTGCAGCCATGGTTCTGCACGGGCGGGCTGTAGCCCGGGGCCATTCTCCCCGTCTCCTCATTCTTTTTAAGATCCGCGGGAGAAACGTGTTTATGGCACTCCGCTCTCTCAACCTGCCGGGGATAGGGACGAAATACGAGCTCGAAACGGAAAAGAAGGATATCATTGCCATCTTCTTTTTGAAAAGCGGGAATATCCAGATGTACACACTCCCGCACGATTCGTCAACACCGTGCGTCGCCGAACTGACCCCCCCTGAAGCCCGCAGGATAGGAGCAATCCTGTCGGGGGCCATCATGGAGGCCGACAAGGAGAGCGTGGAGATAGCATTCTCGGCACTCTCTGACCTCCGCATCAGCGTGCACACCTACATCATCGGAAAGCACTGCGCGGGAAAGAGCCTCGAGGAACTCCAGATCAGGGCCCGGACGGGTGCAACGGTGATCGCGGTATCCCGGGGAGGGCGAAACATCATCAACCCGCCGCCCGGTTTCACGTTCGAGGAAGGAGACGCGATCGTTGCCATCGGAGAGGCAGATCAGCTGAGGCAGCTTGAGCAGGTTATCCTGGTGACCTGATGGAAGGGGTCGTCCTTGCTCTCTTTGTCTGCCTGGTGCTCGCCCTGATCACCAAGAAACTGGCGCTCCCCTCGATACCCTTCTACATCATCGCAGGGCTCCTCATAGGGAAGAGCGGGCTTGGCCTCGTCGGGGTGGACGGCGTCGCCCAGTTCCTCACCCATCTCGGCCTCCTCTTCCTCCTCTTCTTCCTCGGGCTCGAGATCAAGCCTGACAGGATATGGAGCAACCACAGGGCCATTGCGCAGAGCGGGCTGCTGGACCTCCACATCAACGTCATCATCGGGTTTGTGGCAGCATATGCACTGGGCTTTTCGTTTGCAGACGCCCTCGTTGTTGCCGCTGCATTCTTCATCAGCAGCACGGCAATGGCGGTCACGTCACTTGTCGAGAACAGGAAGCTCCTGATGAGGGAGGCAGAAACCATCGTCTGGCTCATGGTCTTTGAAGATATCGTTGTCATCCTCGTCCTCGCATTCTTCGGGTCATCAGGGGAACACCCCCTCATCGTCCTTGCAAAGACGGTGAGTCTCCTGCTTGCCCTTATTCTGATCACGCATACGGGCAGGGACTACATCACGTCGATCCTGAAACGGGACGACGAACTTCCCGTGCTCCTGACGTTCTCCGCGGTGCTCGGCATCGCGGCCCTGGCCAGCGCGTGGGGGATCCCCGAGTCTTTCATGGTGATCGCGTTCGGGACCATCCTCGGGACGATCGACCCTGTCTCATTCGAGGTCCACTCGAGGCCCTTCAAGGACGTTTTCCTCGTGGTCTTCTTCGTCTTCTTCGGGATAACAACCGATATCTTCGCCGAAGGGGTCTCGGTGGTGGCGATTGCAGGTGTGAGCATCGTTGCAGTGTTCTCCAAGTACCTGTCCGGGATTGCCATCGGGCATTTTGTCCATGGAAACAGGAATTCCGGGATAGAGATATGGGCAAATACCATTGGCCGGGGCGAGTTCTCGATAGCCATCGCTGCCCTCTGGGGGTCTGGTGCAGTTTCGAGTACTATAGCCACGATGGTGATCGTGACCTCGATCACAGGGGCATTTGTCGCAAAGTACAGCAACGCAATCAGAAATGTACTTGCATGGCCCCGGGAGGAAAAAAGGGGGTCTCCCCCGCCCGGATAGGAGGCGGATAGGGTCGGGTGTTGGCGGAAAGGGTCAGGCACCTAGATGAGTTCCGATCGCACCGCAAAGAAAACGGGTCCGCGGACATCTACTTTCTTCTTCCTGTCGGTGATATCCCGCATCACGTAGTCGGCGATGCGCAGGTTTACGTCGCTTGGAAGTTTTGCCATTTTGACCTGGATGTGAACAGGTTTTCCGCAGGCGGCCCCCTCCTCGATCCGGGCCGCAGCAAGCATACTGACAGCGTCCAGGTAGGAGATACCGCAGGAAACACCCTCGGTCCGGACAACAGCCCACTGGGGGGTGTCCGGCACACCGAGGATGGACCCCTGGTAGACAAAGACCTCGTTGCCGCATGCAGGCCCGAGAAGCTTTGCCCCTTCTTCCTGTTCTTCGACGAGGACACGGATACGGGCAGCACCAAGCTGCCCCTCAAATGCAACGAACGAACAGGGGCCGGTCTCTGCCGCATGCTCCCGTGCTGTCCGGGCGATTGCCTGGCACAGGATTCTCCCTTCCACCGTGACAGGTTCGCTGCGCACCGTGACTCCCCGTGCAATCTCGAGGTCCGGGAGAGGCCGGGGGTGGAACTGGGGAAAGACCATTTCCCGGATATCCTTTGCATTTGTTGCAATCATGGCAAGGCGTTCCACCCCGAGACCGAGGTTCATCACGGGGATCCCGATGCCGTATTCGGCAAGGGCGGAAGGCGAATACATGCCAAACGTCGCCACCTCGACCCAATCGTGGACGGGATGGCGTGCATAGACCTCGGTCTGGGTGTCGGGCATGTAGTACTTCGACCTTTTCTCGTCCGGCCGGAACCGGAAGTCGGTGAAACCGAATGCAGAGAGGAGGGCTTCAGCAACGGCTTTTCCCTCCTCGTTGGTGATATCGTCCCCGGCTACGACACAGGACGCCGAGTGATAGCTCATCAGCCGGGTCGGGCCCTCCTCCTGCTCGCGCCGGAAACAGCGGTCCACGGAAAAGAGTTTCAGGGGCTGCGGGCTTCTCTCCCAGAGGGCAGAGAGGGTGAGGAACCATCCGCTCGTCATGTGACTTCGCAGCGTGGACCGGGAGGACCGGGGAGTAAGCTCACGGAAAGCCGAGAAGACTTTCTCGTAGATCTCGACGGTCACGCCGTCATCGATACCGAGGGCTTCCGACGTTGCATGGATAAGGTCATCCCCGTCGATCACGGACCTCTTGTAATCCTGGAGGATCTGGCGGAGTTTTGCCTCCTCATCAGCGGTGACCTCCTTTCCTGTTATCGACGCGATGCCCTCGAGCTCCTCCCTCCCTATCCCCTGGTTGGGACGATCGAGCCCGCCGAGGTAGAAGACCCGGTCAAGGACGGCACTCGCTTCGGGTCCGAACTGCCTGTACACGTCCTGCTCCTCGACGATGATGGGGTTGCAGGTCTCGACGAACCCGAGGCGGAGGTAGGTCTCGCGCAGGCGGTGGACCATATCGAAGACGGGATGCGGGAGAGGAGCAGGGTAGCGGAGCCGCGGGTACCGATCAGCTGCCCGCGGGGGTGTCAGGACACCGGGGCCCTCATGCCAGGCCTTCTCGAAGTGTTCGCGGGACCGTACCTTCCAGGCTCCGGGATCAAACCTCATTCCACACGCTCCAGGCACACGACGCGGCTCGCAGGGTTCTCGTCCCTGAACCGGTACCCGGAACCACGGGCGATTTCTTCCGCAAACTTCTTCACGTGGGCAAAGCTCGGCATGTTCTCCCTTTCCAATCTTTTTCTACTGTATCCCAGAAACATATATCCCTTCACCTCCACAAACGTGGCGCCGGAATCCTGGACCATCCGGGCGTACGAGAGCGGATTGAAGTCGTTGTAGCCTTTTACCAGGGTAATGCGCACCGCAGACCTCCGTCTTCCCAGGAGCTGGAGACTCTCCTGGATCCTGTCCCAGAAATCCTCTTCCGGCCTGCAGAGTCCAAGGTATGTCTGCCGGTCCGGGGCGGTAAGCGAGACGTATGTCTGGAACGGCCTGCACTGCGAGAGGACAGCGGGGTTCGTCCCGTTGCTCACGAGAAACGTTGTGAGACCATTTTCGGCAAAGAGGCCGATGAGCTCCGGGAGGAAGGGATAGAGGGTCGGCTCCCCCGAGAGTGAAATGGCGACATGCCGCGGGTTCATTGCCTCGGCGAAACGTTCCGGCGTGACGTAGGGTGACGGCTTGTAACCCGAGAGAGCCCTTTTCTGGAGCGAGGGGAGGCGCTCCCAGATCTCGGCCGGCGTGCAGTCTCTCCCGCCGGGATGGGTATGCTCAAAAGACCGCCAGCAGAAGAGGCATCGCTGGTTACACCTCAGCGTAGGGGTCATCTGGACGCAGCGGTGGCTCTCGATCCCGTAGAACTGGTGCTTGTAGCATTTCTCCTGCCCCTTCAGAGCCTTCTTGCACCAGAGGCACGGTTTGAGGGCAGCGGAAGATCCTTCCCTGAAGAACTGGTAACCCTGGCGCCGCAGCGCATCACATGGTTGTGAGTGGGTCGATGCCAAGTGCCTGCAACGCCTCCGCGAGTGTGTTCCGGGTAGCCAAAACGAGCGTGAGGCGGGAGTTCCGGAGGACTCCTTCGCTCTTTAAGACCGGGACGAAATGGTAGAACGTGTTGAAGAGGTCTGCGAGTTCCCGGGCATACGCAGCCAGGAGGTGTGGTTTGAGGTCACGCACGACGTTTTCCATCACGAGCGGGAACCGCGTGATGTGGCGGACGAGGGCGTGCTCGTGGGGGTCTTCCGGCGCATAGGCAGTCGCGAATGTCCCGGCTTTTTCGAGGATGCTGCATGCCCGGGCGTGGGCGTACTGGATGTAGGGGCCGCTCTGCCGCTCGAAATCAAGGGCCTCTTTCCAGTCAAAGACCGTGCTCTTGTCGGGGGATATCTTCACGATGTCGTACCGGACCGCCGCAAGGGCGACGGAGCGTGCTATTTCGTGCCTTTGTGCCTCGGGGAGTTCAGGCCTCCGGGACGTTACCTCCCCGTAGGCCCTGCGGGTGACCTCGTCCAGGAGCTCGTCGGCTGAGACGAACTTGCCTGCCCTCGTGCTCATTGAGCCCTCCGGGAGGGAGACGAACTCGAAGTGGACGATCTCCGGCGGGCGCTCCCCGAGGAGGCGGAGTGTCGTTGCGAGCTGTGCGCCGATCAGCTTGTGGTCCGCACCCAGGACGTCGATGACCCGATCGAAGTTCCGCGCTTTCCAGATGTGGTACGCGAGGTCCCGCGCCGCATACACTGACGTCCCGTCACTCCTGCGCAGCACGTACTCCTTCTCGAAACCAAACGCGGAAAGGTCGAGCCAGAGCCTCCCGTCCTCGTGGCACTCCTCCATGTGCGATACCTTGGAAAGAACCCTTTGCGTATCGCCGTTCCGGATGAAATCGCTTTCCCAGACGAACCTGTCGTGCTTTGCGCCCAGGCGGGCGAGCGTCACCAAAAACCCGTCCAGGCACTCGGTAACGGCTGACCGGAACTCCCGGACGGTCTGCGGGTCACCGGACTCGACACGCTGCATCAGGAGGTCCACCTCGGCAACGGCATCAGGCCTCTTTTCAAGTTCCCTGTTCGCAGCGATGTAGATCCGGGCGACGTGGTGATCCCCTTTCTCGCCCGGCACCGGGGTATCCGGGATGTTTTGGAACCCCCAGACCACGATCGCGATCTGGCGGCCCATGTCATTGACGTAATACTGGACCTCGAGGGGATAGCCAGCTTTCCGGAGGCACCGGGCGAGCGTGTCCCCGATGATCGTGTTCCGGATGTGGCCCACGTGGAGCGGCCCGTTGGGATTGGCACTCGTGTGTTCGAGGACGACACGCTCCTCCCGCGCCGGGAATGACCCGTACCCGGGCTGCGTTGCCTCGATTAGTGCCTTTTCCATGAGTTCCGGGCCGAGGTGGAAATTGAGGTAGGGGCCGAGTGCCTCGATCCTGACGCCCGCAAGATCCTGCCGGCGGGAGAGTGTTTCTGCCAGCTCCCGTGCAATTTCTGCAGGGGACCGGC
>JASEES010000008.1:0-36819 GCA_030019395.1 Methanolinea sp.
ATTTCCCGCCTCGAGGCGTTTCGCCCTCCATGGAACGTGAGCACTGTTGCAGTGAAGGTTGCGCTCGAAGCCTTTGCACGTTACGATGAGCTCGCCACATCGGGAAAGAAGATCAGGGAGGAAAGAGCATGGCTCTGTTCCGCCCTCCGGGATCTTCCCATCAAAATCGAACCGTCGGAAGCGAACTTTCTTCTCATCCACACCGGACGCGACGTGAGGGAACTCTGCACCCGCCTTCTCCGGAAAGGGATTCTTGTCAGGGACTGCCATTCTTTCGGGTTACCTGAATCAATCCGGGTCGCAGTCCGGACCCGGGAGGAAAACGCCCTCCTTGTCGAGGCACTAGAAGCATGTATGCACTGATCCTTGCGGGAGGGATGGGAAGCCGGCTGGGCCTTGGCGAGAAGGCCCTCGTGACTGTCAGGGAAGTGCCCATGATACGCCGGGTTGCTGATGCGTTCGTGCAGGCCGGGTGCGATGTTGTGGCTGTTCTTTCGCCCCGGACTCCTTATACGCGGAACTGGTGCAGGGCAAACGGAATTTTCCACTACGTGGCGGAAGGGAGGGGCTACATGGAGGATATCATCGAGGCGGTCACTGCACTTGAGATATCGTCACCGGTTTTCACCTGCGGAACAGACCTGCCCCTCCTTTCTTCTGATATTGTGAAAGACCTCATGGACAGGTATACCACGTGCGGAATGGACGCCCTTTCCACGTGGGTCCCCATGGCGCTTGCGGAAGAACATGGCTACCAGCCCCCCTGCATCGGGATGGTATCTGGCATAGAAGCGTGCCCCGCGGGAATCAACATCCTGCGTGGAGACATGATCGCATTTCCCCAGGAAGAGGAGCGCGTGCTTGTAGCGGATGCCCGCCTTGCATGCCATGTCAATACCAAAAGTGCACTCGAAATCGCCGAAAGGCTCATCTCCCAATCTCGCCGGCCCTCCTGATTCCCTGATTCACTCTTCCCCCGTCGCACCCTTTCCCCCGGTTTTTCCGATATTTTTCGTCAATTTCACGGGAAAATCATAAAATGATTCCTGACCAAGTACACATATATGCAGGTATCGCGGGAAGTGGAACTCGAGGGGCATATCATCGATTCAGGGATCATGACCCGTGTTTTTGACACCATCATGGATATGGGGGGTAACTTCGAGATCATCGTTTTTGATGTCGGAAAGAAGAAGACCGATCCCAGCTATGCCCACCTGAAGGTGAACGCCGATACCGAGGAGAACCTGAATGCCATCCTCTCAGAGATCCACAGGTATGGAGCCCGCCTGCTCGAGATTCGAGACGTTGTCACGGTCCCTGCAGAAGGAGACCGCGTCGTCCCCAAGGGGTTTTATTCAACGACCCACCACCCGACTTTCGTAAAGTATGCGGGGGAATGGATACCCGTCCGGCATATCGAGATGGACTGCCTGATCGTGATTGACCCGGAAAAAAAGACCGCACTGTGCACCCCCATCTCGAAGCTGAAAAAAGGAGATCTCGTCGTCGTCGGGGAAGAGGGAGTCAGGGTAAGTCCTCCCGAGAGACCCCGCAACGTCTCCACCTTCGAGTTCATGCACGGAACGGTCTCGCCCGAAAGGCCGAGTGAGACGATCATCGCGCGGATAGCCCGGGAGATTATCGAGGTCAAGAGGCGTGGAGGAAAAATTGCCCTCGTCGGAGGCCCTGCGATCATCCATACGGGTGCTGCAGGGGCGCTCGCACGCATCATCCGGAACGGGTATATCGATGTCCTCTTTGCGGGAAATGCCCTCGCGACACATGATATCGAGTATAACCTTTTCGGGACATCCCTTGGAATGGATCTCTCCACCGGAAAACCCGTCACAGGGGGTCACAAGAACCACCTCTATGCAATATCGGAAGTGATTCGGGCGGGCTCCATCGCAGCGGCTGTCGAGAAAGGCATCATCACGGGGGGCATTATGTACGAATGTGTACGTCGGGGTATCCCGTTTGTCCTTGCAGGTTCCATTCGTGACGACGGCCCCCTGCCCGACGTTATCACGGATGCAATGGCTGCACAGGACCGCATGAGGGAGCACATCAGGGACTGCAGCATGGTCCTCATGGTTGCCACGCTCCTCCACTCGGTTGCCGTCGGGAATTTCCTGCCATCCTATGTCAAGACAATCTGCGTGGACATCAATCCCTCGTCTGTGACAAAGCTCATGGACAGGGGGACGATGCAGGCCATCGGTGTTGTCAGTGATGCCGGGACTTTCTTCCCCCTTCTCGAAAAGCAGCTCGAATTGCAGAGCGGGAGAATCAACGGGTAAGTGGCATGCAATAGGGGCGCTCGTTTTCAAGCACGAACTCCCACTCTTTTTTGCACGTGCAATCCATCCCGAGTAACGCCTCCAGCAAACCCCTGTCCCCCGAGAGAGAGTAATCACGGATTCCCTGGAGAATGGTGCGGTCGCATGTTCCACAGTTGTGTGCACCCCTCGTCCTCCCGCCGGAGAGTGGGTCACACAGGATGTGTCGTTCCGCACGTAAAAGGATGGAGAGGATACTCCAGAGATAGGGGGGGCGGAACTCTCCCCGTTTCCAGTAATACTCAAGTTCCGTGCCCTTCTGGACTGAACATGGATTGAGGGAGATCATATCGGCAATTCCCCGGAGAGCATTTATGGAAGAAACCACGTCCTCAATCGATTCACGCTCTGTCAGGAAGGGGGGTTTTGCAAGGAGGTATGTTTTGACACCTGCACCAGCGGACCGCGCCGCTTTTGAGGCCAAAAGAAAGTCATCCCAGGAAAAGCCCTTGTTGATGCATTTTTCCCTGATAAAGTCGTTGCTGGTCTCAAGGCCTATCGCGACATAGAGCGGGAGATCATGGCTGCCATCGTCAATGATCTCACGGAACGATGCAACACGGTCAGTGACCACGAACTCCGGTCTCGTCTCGGCAATGACAATTTTTCCCCTGACCAGTGACCCGATGGCATCTCTTGCAGCCCCCGGAACCTCTACCGGGTCAAAAAAGCTGCCGGAAGTGTAGATCTTGACGCAATCGATATTATCCATGGGAAAACGGTCTTTGAGCCAGGAGACCTGGGCAAGTAATAGTCGTGCCAGCTCGCCCTCTCCTGCTGCACCAAGCCTGACATGCCGGTAACTGCACATGCGGCAGCGGTTCCAGCTGCATCCTCCGGTTTTCAGGATGACGGTGAGCGTTGAAAGAACCCTGTTACCAATCCGGTCTGATCCTGTCCATGCCGCATAGGGCCTTGCCTCGTTCAATTCTCCGGCCACGTGGGTACTATATGGGCTCCCTCTCCTATTTGACATTCCCCCTCCCGTATTCCTTTTTTTCCGGGAGTCCCTCCAAAATCATGGAAAATAATGTTTATTGTTCATTTTCCGGGACATGGAACAGGGATCAGATACCAGAAGACTATTCAATTCTCCAGACGCAATACTAAAAAAGCACAGTGTCTCCGCGAATCGAATACCAAAAGATTATGCATTGAATCCGGAGACGCCCTCTTGCGGAAAGGAAGTGTGCCGAACAATGAGCTGCATGAATATGGGACCCACACCACGCACCGTTGTGGCCATGGTTATCCTTTTACTGGTCTGTACAGGCCTTGTCTCGGCGTACGAGCTGAGTATCTCTGCACCCCCGACGATCCAGAAGGGCAAACCGCTCGTCGTGAACGGGACCTCCAACATTCCTGCAGGAATCTCTGTGGATATCGTCCTCTCGCGGTCGGAGTATACGACAGAAGAAATTGCCCGAAAGACCGTCACACTCCAGTCGAACAAAGAATTTTCCGTTGTATTCGATACAAAAGATCTCCAGAAGGGCCAGTATAAGGTGGAAGTTCCCAGCATCCAGGGGTATGCATTCCTGGGAGGATCGGTCACACTGAGGATTGTCCAGGTGGTAGATCGGTCTGATGAGGTGACGATCAAGTCCATGCGGACGCAGGAGATGGATGGCACCCTCGAGATTGCAGGGGTTATCCCCAAAAATCCAAATTCCGGTGTGCAGGTCGAGGTCGTCGGGCCCGGGGACGAGGTTGTTTTCGGCCCACAGTTCATCTCAACGTCGTCTGACGGATCGTTTTCCCTGAACGTTCCCATAACAAAGGCAGGCAGGTATGAGCTGAGCATCACGGACAGCAAAGGTTTCATCGGGACGTACCTGTTTACCGTAAACGAAAGGGTGGAGACTGTTGCCACTCTGGCAACCACCCCCGCGATTCTGGCTGCAATCACCGCAACGGCCCCGTCAAGCGCCGAAAAACCCGCTTTTTTTGTCATTACAGGTCCAAAGGGAAAGGTGAAAATCTCAACATCTGCAGGGACCGACTGGGTCATCGAGTATGCAGACCAGAGGGGCATTATCCAGAAGGTTAACTCCAAAGGCCAGGTCGAACCTGAAGAAATTGCAGTCGATGTATCCGGGGACTCGCTCTTTCTCAAGGTTTATCCCTACCGCCTCTCTGACAGGGGAGACGTGACTGTTTTTGTCGAGGGGGCAGAAAAAATCGGAGTAGCAACGGAGATTCCTCCCGTCTTTGCACCGACAACCACACCGACGACGAAATCCCCGTTACCTCTCCTGCTTGCAGTTATTGCATTTGCCCTCATGGCTCTCGGGAAAAGATACCGGTCATGATCCCCCCCATTTTTTCGTGAATACAAGACCCTGGTTTGTCTCCCTGCAGGGAAGTACCATCATATGAACCGGGGGCCGTTTGCCCTGTGAATTACCGGGACGGGTTAGGTTTTTGATGGCCCAAAACCCATGATAAATAGCGGGCCGGGGTAGTCTAGTCCGGAAAGGCGGTGGCCTTGAAAGCCACTGGTGCCTGGCACCTCAAGAGTTCAAATCTCTTCCCCGGCGTCTGCTCCAGGAGTTCAAATCACAGAACCGGCATAGACAGAAGTATCAGCGCCTGTGAAAATTTCCAGTGGCCGGTTACCGGTTTTCTCGAAATAACTCGTTCACGTCTGGATTCTTTATTACGCAACATCCTTTTCGTGAAGGTGGATTACCACACCATGACCTCTGTATTTATCTTATTATCCCTTCCATCCCTGACATGAGTGACATGGAGAGTGACCTCAAAAGGGGGATGGTTGCATGGTGCAGGAGACAGGGGATACCCCTGGTGGGAGTGGCCGATGCCACCCGGTGGCATACCCCGCCTTTTGTGCCCTGGATGCCTGAAGATTTTTTCCCGCAGTCAATATTCCCGGGAACGGAATCAGTTGTGGTCATCGGCCTTCCCGTGCACCTCCCGGTCATTGAAACGACACCATCCATCTTTTACCATGAGCATTATAACACCCTGAACCGCCTGCTGGACCAGTTTACTTACCAGATTGCAGAGCGGTTCAACCAGGCGGGATATCCCTCGGTCTCTCTCCCCCGTGACGGGTATGGAAGCATCGAGGTCCTCCGCGAATCGCCTGTTGCTTTCTTTTCACACCGGCATGCAGCATTCCTTGCGGGTTTGGGGACCTTTGGACTGAATAACATGGTGCTCACACAAGGATACGGCCCGCGGGTGCGGTTCTCGTCAGTCTTTACCACTGCCCGTCTTCCTCCCGATCCCCTGATGAAAATAGATCTCTGCACCCGGTGTCACCGCTGCGTGGAGATGTGCCCGGCAAGGGCGCTTCCGGAAGATCCTTACCCGCTGGGAATTACCAGGAAGGAAGCCTGCACGGAATACAGTGCGGCCCTGTTCCGGAGGCATGCATCTCCCTGCGGGGTCTGCATCAAGGTCTGCCCCGTGGGCGAGGATCGCCAGCACTTTGACCGGACTGACCCGGGTATCTATTCCCGGCAATACCCGGACCCGGCCCTTGCGCGTGCATGGGCCCATGTACGGAGGTATGGTCTAAAGGGTGCAGGCAAGGAAGTATGAGGAGAGCGGAAACCACCCCTTGCCTGTCAACGGGGAGGTTTCCCTGTGATCAGCTTTTATCATGGTAAAAGAGCAAGATCTCTTCAGGAGGTTCCTGGGATGTGTATTGCTGTTCCTGCAGAGGTAATTGAGATCAGGGAGGGAAACATCGGCATTGTGGATTATGGTGATCTTCAGCAGGAAGTCCGCCTTGACCTCGTGGACGTGAAAGTCGGTGATTTTGTCCTGGTTCATGTTGGATTTGCCATCCAGAAGATATCGCGCGAAGAGGGACTCAAGACCCGCGAGATCTTCCGCCAGGTGTATGCCGCGATGCAGGAATCCGACTAAAAATTTTTACAATTCCCTGCAGTTTTCAGATTGGTTCTCGTTTCATGCGGGCAGGTGAACATCTTTCTTTCATTGGGACTGCCGCTGACCGATGAGCGATTGCACATCATGATGGAAAACCACGAGGTGATCATAGGTAGAAAAACCCTGATCGCTGTTTTTGGTCTGGAAAATGGTGACCTCTCCAGTTTCGTGTGCGTTTCGGGAGGATACAGTCTAAAAAGGAGCGTATTTTTTTTAAACCAACATGGAGGGCAATATGCTTATCTTCTCTGACAGAGAAAAATAAAAAGAGATAATGGACAGGACGTGTTAAAAATGGACAAAACAGGCGTTGCAAGTCTCATTGCAGGAATTATTCTTCTGGTTCTCGGAGCATACGGGGTATGGATATTCCTGCCGGACGTAATTCTGTTTTTGAAAGGCGTTATCGGAATACTCGCAATCCTGATTGGGATTTTCCTTGTCATATTCGGGGTAATACTGATAAAGGATTGAAACCAAACTTTTCTGGAAAAGCAATGCCCTTTTCCATAGGCATTTAATTGAAAAATAGAAATATTTCTCCCCGGAACGGGAAACGATACGGATCCGGGGAATGTGAAAAGTTCCGGGGTGTTGTGTATCCCCCGGGATCGGTGGTCGCATGGATAGAATGAAGGTCCTGGTGGTGCTCCTTGTCATCTCCCTTTCAGGGAATGTATTCTTTCTCGTGACAGGCGGGAATAACCCCGTATCCGAGAAAATCAGCCAGTCCCTCCTGTATGCATACCACCAGGCATTCCCTCCCCTGGACAATGAAACCATTTCCCTGGCGGAGAACGAAAGCAACCAGACCTATAACAATACGACGGAGGCCGTTCAATCGGGTGGTGATGAAAAGGAGTTCACTGCCCGGGACCTTCTCCTCATGATCGAGAAGAACGAGATCTCCGACGAGGAAATCCTGCAGATGCTCCTCTCCCTGGAAAACGAAACAGTCCCTGCAGAAGAACAGGAAGTCAATGTAACCCCGACACCAGACCCGAACGCCTGGAAGGTATACGAGAGTTCGAAATGGCATTTTTCTATACCCTACCCACCAACATGGACGGTAAAGGAAGGGACCTCGGCGAGCTCTGTGGTCACGATTACTGCACCTATCGAAACAAAATGCAGTTCTGAATCAAAGCAGTGTTACCAGTATGTGGCTTCACTCTCCGTCTCGATCGATACCAATCCGGGAACGGGAGGCCTGGAAGAGTACTTCAACAAGAAGATAGCATCGCTCCAGCGCCAGCTTGCAATTACCGCGACCAGTAAGAGTGCGACAACGTACATATCGGGTGAAAGGGCTTACTGGATCGAATACTATACCAGGGATTCACGAGGGAACCCGTCGAAGCGCTACATGCAATATTTTGCACTCCTCGACAAGAAAGTCTACATCCTGACATATTCAGGCCCCTATTCAACGAACGAGAATGTCTATTCACGGAACAAGGGAGATGTCCAGAAAATGATAGAGGGGTTCACCGTCAAAAGGGAGTACGTGATCGTATAAAGATAAAGATAAAGATAGAGATTTCTCCTCATTTTATCATGAATGTTTAATTTTTTGAATAATCTGCATCTCTATTGACAAAGAAATGGTGCTGAAAAATCCCGGTTGGTGAAAATACTTTATTGAACAGGAGTCTCCCCAAAATGCACTTATCACGGAAATTCACTGTTGTACGGGTGGAAAACAGGTCGTTTTTGAACCAATTGAGAAAATAAAGGATTAACCGGAGAAATGGAAAATACTAGAACTTTTCCACGTCTTCGGCCTTGATTGTCTTTCTTCCTTCAGAAGCTGCTGCATTCGCTGCTTTTCTGGCAACTTCAGCAATGTATTTTTCAGTCCTGGCAACGATTGCCCTCGTGCCGTCCATGCTGATCCTCTCGGCACCACTGTTCTTGGCAATCCTGACGACTGGTGCGATAGGGAGGTCAAACGAGCTGCTCCTGGTTGACTTTGCTTTCTTCTTTACAGGTGCTTTCTTAACAGCTTTTGGCATAAACACGTGCCTCAAAAAACCATTGAGGTGGAAGTATTTAAATATAATTGATCCCGGCAGTTCGAAACGCGATTATATCCATCCCGGAAAAGAACCGTGCATCCCCAGCGGGAATACCAAAAGAGAGCGGAATGGATCATTCCCTCCGGGGTAAAAATCTTCATAAATGGTTGAAATGACTAAATCACACCAAAAAAGGGTACTTTCAGGTCAACTGATTCCCACGACAACGTGGTGCAGTGTATCGACAGTTGCCCGAAGCGCCCTGCCAGCATCACGCATATGGTGGTACACTTCCCTTTTTTTCATGGCGCCCATGGCATCCTTCGTCTGGAAGAGCCGGGCCATGCTCTCAATGTAGATATCGTCAATGGTGTGCATGGCCTGCCTTGCAGATCGGATCCGCTTCTCGATGTTTTTTGTGTCCGAGCCGATAGCAGTAACCCCCGCGGCCATACATTTCGTACCCCTGAGGAGTTCCCCCGCCATCTGCACGATGGGAATGTCAGGTTCGACTCCGAAGGCATACATCTCCCGGGCTGTCTCATAGGAGTAATTCACGATGTAATCCATCTGGCGGGACAGGGTGTAAATGTCCTGGCGGTCGAAGGGTGTCGAGAATGAATCCATGAGTTTTTCCTCCATCTCGTACCTCATCCCGTCCACCGTTGCAGCCATGTACCGAAGTTCCGCCGGATCTCCGACAGGCTCTGCCTTGAGCCACTGGACAAAGGCTTCAACGCATTCAACGGTTTTTTCTGCCTGCCCGGCAAGCATTGCCTCAAAATCGTATTCCTCGGGGAAAATCATCTGGAATAATCCCTTTTTCTTCACTTTCTTGATAAACGTCCCTTCTTTCACGGTGTCACCTCATGAAGGAGAAGAGCAACGATGCTGCACCATATGCTACAATGATGGTCGCAGGAATAGTCAGGACCATCACTGTGACAATTTCCCTGCCCACGCGCCACCGGACTTTTTTTGGGTTCTCGGCAGCGCCTATCCCGATTACCGATGCAGAGATGATGTGACTTGACGATACAGGTGCCCCGGCGAGGGTGGAAACAGCAAGGATCGTACCTGAAGACACCTGGGAATCGAAAGAATGGACTGGCTCGATCCTGAATATCCTTCGACCCAGCGTTGTCATGATGCGCCACCCGCCAAGGAGCGTGCCTGCACCGAGAAGTGCCGCACAGAGAACCCGGGCCCAGAGCGGGACAGAGAAAACCGGGACGAGTCCTGAATAAAAGAGGACAAGGGCAATGATTCCAAGCTGTTTCTGCGAATCATTTGCACCGTTGTAAAAAGCCATGAGTGCCGTGGAGCACCAGTTCAGGCGGACAACCAGCCTGTTCACTCTCCGTTTTGCATTCCGGAGAGCCAGACGGGAAAGTGACCGCATTATGTATCCACCTGCAAGGCCGAGGAGAACTGATACCACGAGGAATATAATGACCCCGGACATTCCCGACATATGGGGGGAAGGAGAAAGCAGGTCGGTGATGCCCCAGTTAATACCCGCAGGCCCACCGTGTGCCATTCCGGCCCCGATAAGGCCACCGATGAGACCATGCGTGGAGGATGACGGCAGGCCCCACCACCATGTTACGATATTCCATGCAGTCGCTGCGAGGATTCCGGAGAGAATGACAAGCACCATCGCCGGACCATCTCCCCCGGCAAGGAACCCGGAAATCGTGAGAACGATCGCAGTCCCACCAAGAAGGGCCCCAATCACGTTGAACAGAGTGACAAAGATGATCCCCTGCCGGGGAGTTGCCGACCGGGAGGCGATGAAAGTCGCGGCGACAGTGCTTGCGTCCTGGAATCCGTTTGTAAAGCAAAAGGCAAGGGATATG
Organism: Methanolinea sp.; assembly: GCA_030019395.1. Taxonomy (GTDB): domain Archaea; phylum Halobacteriota; class Methanomicrobia; order Methanomicrobiales; family Methanospirillaceae; genus Methanolinea_A. Next base: position 10,144 of record JASEES010000008.1, read on the forward strand.
AGTATGGTGAGTAAGACAGCCTCGTACATGCCGGGTCATTCTCAAACTGTTTTTCCCAAAAACATCCCTTTCTGTTCCATCAGAGGATTACCGCTTTTTTCAAGGGGGTATAACCAGCCGGGTTCTGCTTCCGTCAGGTTAATAGAGTGCCCGGTGAACCATAATAGTAGTGTTTCTGATTATCTTTTCACCATGTCCCGGGGAGGTAATCACATGCGCCTGAGACTGAAAGATGAAATGGAGTATGCCATCTGGAAGATCACAGGGCTTTCTATCCCTTACAACGAGAACGTCATACCCTGCCTTGCGCAGAAGATTGCGCTGGAGACGGGAGAGGACCCTGGAGAGGTCAGCATGAAACTATCAGCCCGGATCAAGGAGATAATCTGGGAAGATGTCTCGAACCATTACAGGGTAAGAGAAAGCAAAAACGAAGTACTTGAACCCGCATACGAGTGAAAACGGGTCCCGGAATCATAAGTCCCTTCCCGGTCGGAGAAAACATATATTGACACCGGTCGAACGTAAAAGGGATTGTTCCGGGGTAGAACCATGGAAAAAAATTCTGGTTATGCAGTGTACCTGTCTATAACCGCACTCCTTGCAGGCCTCATCTTCCTGGGCGGGTGCGTGCAACACGGGATCACCTCTCCCGGCAATACCACTCCCGTGCCGGCAACTCTCACGCCGGGCGTTACCCACCCGGGGGGGAACCAGTTCCTTGGGACCTGGCAGCATTTTGGAATTATCGGTACAAACAGGGTTGCAATCCGGTTTGATTTTCTTTCGAACGGTACAGGAAGGTTCGACCTCGTCGCACCAGACCTCGATCCTCCATTCAGAAAAACCATGGTTTTCTCGTGGGAGTCAGAGGGTGACCGGCTCTGGCTTGGCTCTTCAAACGAGAAACAACACCTGGATATCCGGCACGATGCGGGGACCGATCGGCTGAAGGTTACCGCCGATAACGAGTCCGGTCTCTTCATCGGTGAGGATTTCGTTCCGGGACCGTTCTACTGGGAGTTTACTCGCGCAGAGGAACAGGGCTGATTTTCTTTCTTACATCCCCTTTTTTGTTTTACCGGCAAGGGGCCTTGTGTGCCGGATACCTGGTTTTCGAAAAGTCTGTCTTTTGGTCTCCCCGATTGCTGTCGAACCAGATTTTTTATCCGGTCAAAAAGGATTAGAAATTACCTGCTTTCGAACCGGATGACAGAAAGAGAATGCTGCTATGGGGATTCGAACCCCAGTCGCGGGCGTGAGAGGCCCGCATGATTGGCCGGACTACACTATAGCAGCAACTGCCTGATTAAATGGGTCTTGGGGACACATAAAATTGTTGTTGACTGTTTACTATCCTGAAATGGGGAGCGTGATTGACGTGTTCAACTTCCTGTTTTTCCGACCGGTTGCTCCTTTTGCCTTGTCGTTGCGTCAGACCCACAGTTATATCTCTGCGATACAGCCACTGATATAGGAAAGGCGGATGGCGGGACTGGAAGAACAGATTCGGGAACTCGAAGAGGAACTGCAGAGGACACCCTACAACAAGGCGACGTCCAAGCACATCGGGAGACTGAAGGCGAAGATTGCCCGGCTGAAAGACGAGGCAGTCTCCCGCGCGATGCGTGCCGGGGGCGGAAGCGAAGGGTATTCTGTCCGGAAATCGGGTGATGCAACTGTTGTGCTTGTCGGTTTCCCGTCGACCGGGAAGAGTACGCTTCTCAATGTCCTGACGGGGACAAAAAGCGAGGTCGGTGCATATGCCTTCACGACGGTCTCGGTCGTTCCCGGGGCCCTCGAACACCGCGGTGCACGGATCCAGATCCTCGATATCCCGGGCCTGATCGCGGGTGCAGCGATGGGAAAGGGGAGGGGCAAGGAAGTTATCGGGGTTGTCAGGAGCGCTGATCTCATTGTCATCCTCGTGGACATCTACAATGCCTCCCACGTCGACGTCCTCCTGTCGGAACTGTACGATGCAGGAATCCGGATCAACCGCCCCAAACCAGACATCACCATCAGGAAGACGGCATCAGGTGGCGTGAGGATGAACCATGTCGGTGTGCTGGACCTCGATATCGAGGAGATACGGGCCATCCTGTCCGAGCACAGGATGGTGAATGCCGATGTCCTGATCAGGGGAAACGCAACGCAGGAGGATATCATCGATGCGATGCTCGGGAACCGGGTCTACATCCCTGCATTCGTTGCAGTCAACAAGGTCGATCTCGTCGACGAGGCGACACGGGAAGCCATCAGGAACGATATTTCCCAAAGATTCGGGTCCCCACCCATCCTCATCTCTGCCCATACCGGTTACCACATGGAGGAATTCAAGGACTGGATTTTCGATACACTGGGGTTCATGCGGGTCTTTCTCAAACCCCAGAGCGGGGCTGCCGACCTCGAGGAACCCCTCATCATCAGGTCGGGGAGCACGGTCGGTGACGTGTGCCGCCGGTTGCACCGCGACTTCGTGGAGCGTTTCCGGTATGCCCGGGTCTGGGGAGAGTCTGTCAAGCATCCCGGCCAGAGGGTCGGCCTGTCCCACAAGTTAAAGGAAGGCGACCTGCTCTCCATCATCATCGAACATTAGGAGAGGTTCTGCCCGAAACAAGAAACGTCCCGGTTGCAGTTTTATAAAAATCGGACTGTACCAGGGGTGATAATTCCTCCTTTCACCAACCGGGGTGTGACAGGGAAAGAGCAACGATACCTTACACCTTTCCCCCCTGAAGCTGCAAAAAATACTTTTTGTGTCACCCTTTCACTGCACGGACGATCGCGCCGGCAAATTCAGCTGCGGCAGCCGGGCCATTTGCCGTGATGATGTTCCCATCGGTCACCACGGGAGTTCCTGCGAGCATGGCCCCGCCTTTTAACATCTCTTTGGTGGAGGACGGGCTCTCGTAACATGTCGCCGATTTCCCTTTCAGTATACCCGCATGGGCCAGCACGACCGGCGAGAGGCATATTGCTGCGATCAGCCTGTTGTTCTTTGAAAAGTATTTGACGAGCTCTACCAGCATGTCATTGTTCCACAGGTGCACAGGGGACCCTGTCCCCCCGACGATGACGATCCCGGCATAATCGGAAGGTTCCACCTCCTCGAGGGAGAGTGAAGCGGTCGCCCGGGCACCGAGCATACCCCTGCACTGTCCCCTCCGCGTGGAGGCGATGTCGAAGGTGATTCCAGCTTTTTCAAATGCCTCGAGGGGCTTTGCGAGTTCCTCGTCCCTGAAATTCTCCGGAGGGATCACGACAAGGACTTTCATAGCTGTAAAAAAACTCTCTTGGCAGTAATAAGGGTATTGCCGGGGCTGGGAACGACCCCTGCCGTGTGTCACCGGGTGTATCAGGGCTGGATTTTTGAGAGAAGAATGGATTAGAAAGGGCATTCTCTCCTGGTGCGTCCTGCGACCAGTCAATTGGTCTTTTGAGAAGGGCTCCGCATTTTGCCGGCGGTTACGAACGATTCCGGGTCAGGGCTTCGCGGAGTACAGAATGTGGCGCAATCGTCTTGACAGCGGTACCGCTGAAATGGGCCCGTGATGCTTCGTACCCCCTGCTTTTGAGGGAATGGATCACATCGTCGATGGGGGGAGGGGAAATATGGAAATAGCGGGCGAGACCGTGATAGTCGTAATGGTGGGGGATATCAAGTTCGTTTCGGCACGTGTCCACCAGTTTCCGGAGTTCTCCCCCCAGCCGGAATCCGCTTGAAGAGATGGATTCATGGAGACGGTCCAGGAGGTTCCTGTCGTGGAGAGGCCCTGTCCAGAGTGGCCCGACAGGTACGAGCGCATTCCTGCAATACGGGCATTCTTCATGGGATGGCAGGATCCCCGTGGTATGGGTCCGGAATATGCAGGACGGGCACTGGAGGACGTATCCCATCATGCTCAAGGATCTGTCTGCCATTCGGGCTCCGCGAAGAAGGCGCAGGTGGACACGGCAGTAATGCTCCCGTGCATAGGAGAAGAGGGGCTCGATTCCCCGGTCATACCTGGCAGCTTCCCTCGCGATAAATCCAAGGAGGATCCGGAGTCCGGTCTCTGCATGGTACTCGTTGTTCAGTGCGATTGCAAAATACCGTCGAATCCCGGCATTCCTGTGTGCACCGCAGAGGGGTGCCGTGTCTGTTGCAGTCACGAAGAGGAACCTGCCACACCCCTTCAGAGCCGAATCGATGAAAGGTGCGGGGCTGCCGAAAGGGTCGATATCAACGGTCTCAAAGACCCTCCCGGAGAGGAGACAGTTTGCGTCGGAAGAGACCACCTCGACGGGAACCCCCAGGATTTCGCTGTTCCGGCGGATGAGATCGGCTGCCTGCGGGTCGCGGTCGTTGATGGTCACCGGGACCTCGCACTCCTTTGCAATGCGTAGTCCCCTGACACCTGTTGCGCCCATTGCATCGAGGTAACGGGAGACCGGGAGAACTTTGGAGAGGAGGACCGTTGCATCCCGTGCAAGTTCCATCCGCGGGTTGTAGAAGACCGGTGCCGATCCGGGGGGGAAAGGATGGTGAGGGTCGGTGGCCGGGACTAAAAACTTTATTCGTCCCTCCTCTGCCCAAACATACTCCATAGCGGGAGAATGTGGCGGTTCGACACGCTTATACCTTCTCATCGGCAATGAGTTATGGCAGGGCGTGTGGCCTAGTCTGGACAGGGCGGCAGCCTCCTAAGCTGTAGGTCGGGGGTTCAAATCCCTCCACGCCCGCTGTTTTCCGTGGTTTGATAACGATTTTCCCGGGAGGGATACCCTTTTTGTGACAGGATAATAACAGATATGCAGGAGGAGTGCCTCATCCTTCCCCGATCCGGGTATATCCAGGTCATCCGCCCTGTCAACGCCGTCCTCGCAGGTCTTGCCGGGATCGTCGGGTACCTGATGGCGACGGGAACCCTCATTCCCGGGGTCATATGGATCTTCCTTGTCGTTTTCCTCGTTACCGCGGGGGGTAACGCCGTCAATGATTACTGCGACGTGGAGATCGACCGGATCAACCGTCCCGATCGACCCATTCCTTCCGGCGCGGCAGACAGGGATGCAGTTCTGGTCTGTTCCGCGATCCTTTTCCTGTGTGGTCTTGCCGTCTCGTTCACGATGAACCCCCTCTGCGTGGCAATCGCGGCCTTCAATACCATCCTCCTCGTCTGGTACGCAATCAGCCTCAAGCGGACTCCGGGGGCCGGGAATATTGCGATTTCATACCTGACGGCCTCGATATTCGTCTTCGGGGCTGCCTTTGCAGGTGCCGGTGGGGCCATGAAGGTCCTTCCCATCGCCCTTGTCACCTTCTTTGCCATGCTCGCCCGCGAGCTCTGGAAGGATGCCGAGGATGTCCTGGGTGATGCGGCGGGCGGGGCGTTGACGCTTCCCGTGCGGATCGGAGTATACCCTGTCATCCGGCTGGGGTTTGTATTCCTCGTGGCTGCGATATGTGCGAGCCTCGTCCCGTTTCTCTGGTGGGGACTGCCCTACCTTGCGGGAATCGCCGTCGTGGATCTTCTCGTTTTCTGGACTGCCTTCAGGGCACTCTCCTGCCGGACACCCGAATGCCTGAAGGGGACAAGGGCTACCACACTCGTCAAGTACGCCATGTTTACGTCACTCGTGGTGTTCTCCCTCGCGGCCCTCTTCCTGTGAAGGAGTGGAAGAAAAAAGGGCTTCTGAAGCCTCATGGGGTATCCTTGCGGGGTCGACGCCCAGCGACGCCACCTCCATGACCTTCTCCCAGTCGACACTCGTCTCCACGCACCCGTCTTTCTGCGTGACGACTCCCATCGAGACAAGACCCATCTTATCGGACATCTCGAGACCGTCCTTGACTTCGGCGAGGCATCCGACACCGATGATGGCTCTCGGGCGGTATGCCCGGACCATGCGCTTGATGAAAGAGGATCCGGGCACGATGAAGACACGGTAGCCCATGGCCGAGAGTACTTTCCTCCAGTACCCTATACTGCATGACCCGCAGCTTCTGCAGGCGAGACCTTCGGGCGAGAGGTGGGCAGGACACCTGGACGAACGCAGGCACTGGGGAAAGAAGATCGCCCTCTCTTCCGGCGGGATCTCTGCGAAGCTCTGCTTGTGCATGGTATTATGGAGCGTGATGAAGAAAGTGAGAACCTCGCTGTCTTCGAGACCGAAGAGGCGGAAGAATGCTTTTGCCAACCCTTCGACGAGTACCATGCCGGCCTTGACAAAACGGGGAAGGATGAGCCTGCCCGTATTGATCGAGACGATGGATATCCATACGAGAAGGAGGGAGAAGACGAGGAGACCAAAGAGAATGAGGAGGGTGATCTCGCCCACGAGGAAGATGATACCTTCAATGGTCACAGGTGCAAAAACCATTGCATTACACCGGATTTCTGGATATTAATGCTTTTTCAAGTGCCATCCAGTCGGGGGGCGGATGAAAGACGCCAATATCCGTGATGAATGCACTGACCAGATCGTGGGGAGTGATATCAAAGGCGTAATTCTTTACCGCCACCCCATCGGGAACCACGGTAGCCCTCCCGCACGATGCCACCTCTTCCCTTGCCCTTTCCTCGATGACAACGTCCCGGGCAGCATGGATGGGATCGAACGTGGTGACAGGTGCAGCAACATAGAACGGGATATTGTGGTACCTGGCACAGACCGCGTGCATGTATGTCCCCACCTTGTTGAAAACAGCATCCCGCGTGATCCGGTCAGCCCCGACGATGACGAGGTCGACCTCGTGACGCTGCATCAGGAAGGCAGCCTCGGAGTCGGGGATGACGGTGACAGGGATGCCGTCCCTCCGGAGTTCCCATGCCGTCAGGCGGGCGCCCTGGAGGAGCGGGCGGGTCTCGCACGCGATGACAGAAACCTGCTTCTTCTGCACAACGGCTGACCTGATGACACCGAGGGCCGTACCCCATTCCCTGCAGGCGAGCGCCCCGGCGTTGCAGTGTGTCAGCACCGTGCATTTTTCAGGAATGAGTGCGGCCCCGCAGGTTCCGAGCTCGTGGCATGACCGTGATTCAGCATCGGCGAAGGCCTTCGCTGCAGCATGTGCATTTTCCTTTGCCTCTTTGACCGAACCCGCACTTTCGACGGCCTCCATGACCACCCTGACCCCGAGGGAGAGGTTGACCGCCGTCGGTCTCGCAGACCTGATCTTTTCTGCTTCCCTGTACAGCCTCCGGAGAAAGAGAGAATGGTCACGTTCGCGGATCTGTTTTATCGCTAGGAGCACGCCGTATGCCCCCGCAATGCCGAGTGCCGGCGCGCCGCGGACCTCGAGGGTCCGGATGGCCCGGACAAGCCTGTCCGTTGTCCTGCACCGGACGAGGCGGTAGCTGCCCGGCAGACGCGTCTGGTCAATCAGGATGACGTTTCCGGTTTCATCCTCCCACGAAATGGTCTCGATGGATTTCATCGGCACTGACTGTTTCTCGAAGCATCGATGAACGCACGCATCGCAGCGGCCCCGGAGTGGGCAACGCAGTCCGGGATATCCCGGGGTGCGGTCACAGTGCCCGCAAGGTAGATGCCGGGTCGTTCTGTTGCCACGGTATCGACCTTTTCGTTGAGTGTCCTGAAAAATCCCGTGGATTCCCGGGGGAGACCGAGCATTCCTGCGAGATCCTCTGCGTCAGGAGCCGGCTCGAGGCCGGTGGAGAGAACGACGAGTTCCGGGTTGAGGTTGAGTATCTCTCCGTTCTCGGTGTTCTCCACGCGAATACGGATGCTATCCCCCTGCCCTGTCACTTCACCGGGCATCCCCCGGACGAAATGAACCCCTGCACCGATTGCCCTCTGGTAATATTCCTCGTACCCCTTGCCGTATGCCCTTATGTCCATGTAGAGGATGGTCACGTCGATGCCGGGATATTTCTCGCGGAGGAGGATTGCGTTCTTGATTGCATACATGCAGCAGACACCCGAGCAGTAGGGCCTTCCGAGAGGGACGTCCCTCGATCCGACACACTGGATGAAGACGACCGAACGCGGAGTCTCCCCCGTGGAAAGGCGCCTGATCTTTCCGCCCGTCGGACCGCTCGCGTTCATCATCCGTTCGAACTCAAGACCCGTGATGACATCGGGGAGGAAGAGATACTGGAACTGGTCCTTTTTCCGGGCGTCAAAGACTTCGTAGCCGCACGCGAGGATGATACTCTGTGCATGCACGGTGATGTCCCTCTCCCGATCCTCCTTCAGGATGGCCTCCCTGCCGCAGATATCGTAGCAAAGTCCGCATTCGATGCAGTGATCGGTGTCCCTGACCACGATGTCCGGCACTGCCTGGCTGTGGGGTTTGTATATGGCTTTCCGGACACCGAGTCCGGCGTCGAACCGGTTGTAAACCTCGACAGGGCATACTTCGATGCAATCCCCGCACCCGTTGCATTTTTCCGGATCGACGAAGCGCGGCATCATCCTGATTGTGACATGGAAGTCTCCGGGTGTCCCGCTGACAGACACTACCTTCGCACATGTCATGGTGCGTATGCGGGGATGGCGGTACACGTCCATCATCTTGGGTGAGAGGATGCACATCGAGCAGTCATTTGTGGGAAAAGTCTTGTCGAGCATCGCCATGTGGCCCCCGATGGACGGCTCCTTCTCCACGAGGCAGACATCGATACCATGGTTGGCAAGGTCGAGGGCAGCCTGGATCCCTGACACGCCTCCCCCGATGACAACGACCTCAGTCATCCCTGTACCTCCCGGCCATCTCCCAGTAGACGGATGCGTTCCTGACGATATGGTCCTTCTGCTCTTCCGTGACCTGCTTGATGACCTTGCCCGGCACCCCGACGACAACGGATCCAGGCGGAATGACCGCGCCCTCGGTCACGACGGTCCCGGCACCAAGAAGCGTGTCCCTGCCGACAACTGCCCCGTTGAGGACGATGGCACCCATCCCGACGAGGACACGATCCTCTATCGTGCACCCGTGCAGGATGGCACCATGACCGATGGAGACCTCCCTTCCGATACGGACAGGGAACCCGGCACTTGTGTGGATGACGGCGTTGTCCTGGACGTTGGACATGTCCCCAATCGTTATCCTGTCACGGTCACCCCGGACAACCGCCCCGAACCATACGCTGACGGAGTCCCCCATTTCCACGTCGCCGAGAACTGTTGCGTTCGCGGCGATGAACCGGCCACCTGTTCCGGCTTTACCAACAGCCATAATAGCATTAAAAGTTCACTATCACGCACAATGAAGGTTATGGTCGGGGGTACCTTCGACCCCTTCCACGACGGCCATAAGAGGCTCATAACACGGTCCTTTGAACTCGCCGGACGTAACGGAACGGTCGTCATCGGACTGACCACGGATGCGTTTGCATCCCGGAAAGTCCATCCTGTACGTCCCTTCGAGGAAAGGAAAAAGGCACTTGAAGGTTTCATCCGGTCCGAGGGTTTTTTGGCTGCCTATTCGATCGAGCCTCTCAACGACCGGTACGGGTCGGCGCTCGATGCAGATTTCGACGCACTCGTCGTGAGCGAGGAGACGCTTCCCGTTGCACGCGAAATCAATGTCCTGCGGCGGGAAAGGGGACACCGGAAGGTCGATATCCACCAGATAACCTGTGTCCTTGCCGAAGATGGGAAGTGGATATCCAGCACCCGCATCTACCGCGGAGAGATCGACGAGCATGGAAGGGTCATCAGGAGGGAAAGTGAAAATGCCCGGGATACAGGTAGAGGTTCGCATTCCTGAAATGATTATGGTTGGTGTTACAGGACGATCAGGATCGGTTACGATACATTCGCATTTCATGATTCGCGTCCCACCCGCCGGTTTCAGGGATCCCCGGGATCCCCCGTGATGCGAATGCATTGAACCCGGAGTATCCTACAAATTCATAACCCCTCCTGTGCAAGGAGTGACCGGTACTCTCAGCATCACTTTTCGTGCACGCGGGTCCTCCCCCGTGCACACCTCTTCCCGTGTCGTTGCGGACTGGGCAAAGGTCGGTTTCCAGTGAGAAAGGTAGAATGGTTTATCCATCTGAGATTTCTGGTTCAACCCGATACGGAAGAATGCAGCGGGCCGGGCAGGATGAGCAAACCACTTTCCCGTTGCACAAGACAATGAGGTAAAAATGATTATGTGGGTTACCGGATTTTTTCCCTCGCCAGAAAGAGGGCTACACCTGATGCGAGGAGGGCCATGAAGGGAAAGGTGGGTGCAGCCGGGGTGGTCGGGACGGTTGTGGGACTTGTCGTTGATGGCGTTTCCGTCAGGAATTTTACCATTGCCATGGCTTCATCTGCTTCCTGTGTCCGACCGAGGCTGGAGAGCGCGGTTGCCCGGTCAATCCAGGCCTCCGAGAGCCGGGGGTCGAGTTCGATCGCCCGGTTGGCAGCCTCGAGACCCTCCTCGAACCTCTGCAGGGAGATGAGTGCGCTGGCCTTGTTGGTCCATGCATCTGCCTGATTCTCGTCGATGGCAAGTGCTCTCTCCGAGGCTTCGAGCGATTCGTTGTACCTTCCCTTGACGTTCAGGATACCCGCTTTCGTGATCCAGGCAAGCGTGAAGTTCTGGTCCAGCGACAGGGCCTGATCGATCGATGCAAGTGCCTCGTCGAACTTTTCTTCCATCGCGAGGTCAACACCCTGGTTATAGGCCGAAATGGCTTCAAGGGGGGGAGCTGCAAGACAATGAGCAACACCCGTTCCGAGGATGCAGAGGGTTAATACAAGAGCAAGTCCCTTCTTCATGAAAAATACCTTCCTTTACCTCTATTAAGCCATATAGATGGAAATACTTTCTTCTTTACGGGCGGAATGCAGGGCAGGGAACATGAATTCTGCCCCCTGTATGAAGGGGTGAAACAGTCGGGAGGCGATGTGAGCAGGGACTCCTGAATCGTCCACGGGCCGAAGATGTCATTTTAAGGGGAGATATCAAAGGAGCGTCATGGGAAGCCTGGTTGAGGCCGGAAGGGTCCTTCGTTTATTATTTTTCGATACTTTGAAATGGAAATGGTTTAGTGATGGAAAGTAATGAATTTGCGAAATGTCAGAAAGCCAAGTATTCTCTGGCGGGCAGGTGAAAAATGCAGGGAACTCTTACTTTCGGGAGGTGACCATTCATGTCCAGGTTTTTCCGGATGGAAAACAATCTGGTGGAATCATTTTTCCGCGTCGAGATACCGAACTGCCTCTTTCTCTGCATCCTCCTCTTGTATATCCTCTTTTCACTTGATATTGCATCGACCTCCATGATCCTCTCGCTTGGCGGGTACGAGGTCAATGCGGTCATGGTCCCGGTTGCCGGCAGTTACTTTTTCCATCTCCTCGTCAAGGGTTTTGTCCTCGTCATCGTCGGTTCGACGGCTCTCTGGTCAGAAGGAAAGATCCCCGGTTCGGGACTCATGATGCTCCTTGTCATTATCGTCTGGTATTCCCTCGTTATCGTGAACAACACATCGGTCCTGATAAGTCTTTGCAGGATGGCCACATCCTGTCCGCCAGCGATCCCCGTTCTCCAGGGCTGATGCCTCCCGAAAGTCCGTGTTTTGTCCTCCTCAGACGCGGAGCCTTTTTATCAGAAATACTCTTCCTCGAACTGTTCCTCGACGGAGACTGTTTCTTGTGGTTTTTCGAAAATCCCATAGGGAACAGCCCTGTTCTCGTCCACTCCCTCGCGCAGGACGAGGTAAACCGTTGTCCGGTATCCGTAAACGTTGATATGGTAGTCACCGATCTCCCTGATGCAGATCAGCTTCTCCTTTTCGGAACTGAATTCGCCGTTATAGCCGTCTTCGGCAACGATCTCTCCTGTCCGGTTATCCCGGACGGTCACGATGGCACGTGCGTCATACGGGTTCTTTGTTCCCGCGATAAAGCCCATCTCGATGACAAACGGTGGATCTGAAGGCTTGGCAAGGAGTGCAACATTATTCCATTGGAGCTGATAGGTTCCCGAGAAGAAAGGTGCGGTCGGGTAATCGAAGGGGCGCGGGAAGGAATCGGGGGGCGTAGGGATATCCCTGTAACTGAAGTTCGCGGCAATCGCGGGGGGTATGGGTTCAGTGTACATCGCGGTTCCGGTAACTGTCGTACCGGGCGAGGGGGTGACCATAACGGGGGGAGGTGCGGCCGGGACTCCCGGGCCGCTTGGCATGTATGGTGGAACAGGATGCGGTTGTGCCTCCGTGACTGCAGGTTGAGCGGGTGCAGAAGAGGAGTCTGCAGACTCATCGGACCCAACCTCGATGCAGCAGCAGGAAAAAACGATGCATACGAGGAGGAAAGTGATCCAGAGCACAGCCTTCCAGAGATCGACTCTTCCGCCCTTCATTCCACCAATATCTGCCGATTGCATGTATTAAGTGTTATTATTTTTTTATATTTTCTTATAACTTTATGAAAGTCACAGAAAACCATTTGCAGGAATTCCTTGATTCAGTGTCAAGACGCGGAAGACCCCTGCAGAACTTTTATAATCATAATCTGTCACACGTCCACCTTTATTTCGATCGGGCCCCGCGATTCATTCTCATAGGCTGACAGAGCACGGGGAACGCCTGTCATGACGGTATTCACAAGGGCTCGTCCGAGTGGTGTTGCGGTTCCTGCATACCGATGGATTGGTTTGCCCTCGCAAGCAACGATCACGGCATCGGTGGGTGTTGCAATGAAGTCGTGGCCTCGCCGGAGGAGGGCCGCCGTCTTGGCACTGCTGATTGTTCCAATGGCCTCTGCGAGTGCGTTCATTCGCAGTCCTTCACGGCTTACAGCAATGATATTGATTGTACTTGAAGAATACCCGGCGGTGATGAAAACAGTCAGAAAAGCTGATTTACAAATGACGAGGTTTTGCATGGGGACTGCTGTAAGGAGGCCATAAAAAGATCCGTTTATTCGCTCATCCCGCGCAATGTCACGGATAAAGGCGAGGGGATCAGCGTCGTGCCAGTCACGCGGAACGGTATGGTTGAAGAGTGCGGATACCCTGGAGAACCCCCCGCCGACTCCTGTCGATACGGCGAGGAAATCTCCCTCGATGATAAGAGTGGTGGGAGACCAGCGATAGTCCATATTCCCTCCTTCCAATACGGTTTATTCTCCTAATCGTAATTCGCATTGTTTTATGCGTGTTAAAACCTTTCAGGGCATGGATGGGAGTATTCCGGGGATTATCTCTTTCACATAATTATAAATAAATTTGTTTTATTACAATTTAAATTGATCAATTTAAATAGTTGTAGATCAAATTATTTTTTGTTGTGCAGCGGACGGGCCCACCCTGCACAACTCCTGGAAATTGGAGGAATAGAATGGATGATAAAAAGGAAAGCGCCGTCTCGCCGGTTGTCGGCGTCATGCTGATGCTCGTCGTGACGATCATCATCGCCGCGGTTGTGAGCGGTTTTGCCGGCGGTCTTGCGGGTAGTACAAAAGCGGCACCCCAGGCATCTATCGCTGTCAGGATTGATACCGCGGCCGATAATACAATGGGTGGTACCGATACGAAAATGACATTTGAACACCTCAGTGGTGACCCTATTAACACTAAAGATTTGAAGATCATCACGTATTACACGAACAGAACCGGGTACGTCTACAAGCATGAACAGACGGCCTCGAGTGAGGCCACTGACCTTTATGGGTATGGATCCCTGACCCGGGTGCCGTTCATTAACGACATGCGGTCTGGATATTCTGGAAACAACCCGGCCAAGGATTTTGGGAACTTTACATGGAAGACGGGTGACGTCCTGAGTACTGGCAATGTAGCCGGAACTGCATCATTGCTCGGTATAGGTTTTACCCGGGGAACATATCCGGATCCTGGCACTTTCAACGAGACCGATTTCAAGCCGGGGTGTGTCGTTGATGTCAAGATCCTGCACATTCCGAGCGGTAAATACATCTATGACAAGGAGGTGGTCGTGGAATGAAACAGGATAGAGATTCTGCGGTTTCACCGGTTGTCGGCGTCATGCTGATGCTCGTCGTGACTATCATCATCGCCGCGGTTGTGAGCGGTTTTGCCGGTGGGCTTGTGGGTGAGAATAAAAAAGCCCCCCAGGCGTCAATCAAGGTGAGTCCGGCGATCGAGTCCATCCAGGACACGAACCCCTCAAACTGGGAGTCCGATTACCCGGTAGGATTCACTGCCCGGAACGGTCTCCTTTTCGAACATACCGGGGGGGATGGGTTTGCCCTCGCGGACATTGCCATCCAGATCCAGAGCCAGGACGCCAAGTACACAATCTCCCTGACTGACAAGATTCCCTCATCCACATGCCTTCCCACGGATGTCAAAAAGTATCTTACCGAGGTCGGGTCAAGTGACGGATTCATCACGTCGGGAGACAAGTTCATGCTGAATGCCGATAACTGCCGGATAGATCCCATGGGTTCGCAGATATCCTGGAAACCCGATGGGGCAGCGGGAGGTATGGGGGCTTACCTGAATACCCGGTGCGAGTACGCCATCATTGACAGAGCGAGCCAGAAGGTCATCCAGAAGGGAGAGTTCGTCCTGCAATGAGGGGACTTTTTACATTTTTTCCGTTCTTCGACGCCGGGCACGCATGCACCAGCGAATCATTTTTGGAGAGAAAAAACTGTTTGCAACCGGGAATTCAAAGGGGATATGTCCCCTTCTATTTCCTTTTTGCATGTGCTCTCCTTTTATTTCTGACAGTCTCTGCGACAGCGACTGTCGTCACCGATGACACGGGCGCAACGGTCACGATTGCATCGCCACCCCAGCGCATCGTCTCCCTCGCCCCGTCGAACACCGAGATTCTCTTTGCACTCGGGGTCGGAGACAGGGTCGTGGGGGTGACGGATTACTGCAATTATCCGCCGGAAGCCCTGGAAATACCGAAGGTCGGGGGATATAGCACGGTGAATGTCGAGAAGGTCATTGCGCTCCACCCGGACCTGGTCATTGCCGCCTACGGGAACGGCAAAGAACTGATCGAAAACCTTCGCTCATTCGGGATCCCCGTCATCTCCCTGCATCCCGCGAACCTCGACGACGTTCTCGACTCCATCGTCCTCGTCGGGACGGCCACGGGTGACGTGGAGAACGCGACGACCCTTGCAGGCGAGCTCCGCCGGAGGATCCGTGCCGTGGAGATGGGGGCAGAGGGATCTGACTACCACCCCCGTGTCGCCCATATCATTTGGAGCGACCCCCTCTACGTCAGCGGCAACGGGACCTTCCAGGACGAACTCATCCGTCTCGCCGGGGGCAAGAATGCATTTTCCCATGTCGAGGGGTGGAAGAATGTCGGGATCGAGGACTTCATAGCGGCCGACCCCGAGGTGCTCATCGTGAACAAGGGATCGGGGATGGGCGGCGGGGAAGATGCAATAGCCCGGTACTTCAGGGAGGAACCGCGGTTTGGAAGGGTTTCGGCTATCCGTAACCAACGGATTTTCCTCGTCGATTCCGACACGGTGGATCGGGCAGGTCCCCGGATCGTGGACGCACTCGAGCAGTTTGCAACCGACATCCGGTCTGCGAAGGGTGGAGAAAGTGATCAGGGAGAGCGGGAATCGCACGGGAAGAAAATGCCGGGTTTTCAGGCACTGGCGGCAACTGCAGCGTGTGCAGTCGTCGTGGTATTTTCAGGGGGGAAAGCAAAGTTCCGTGACTTCTTTCCAAAAAAAGGGACAGATTCAACCTCCGGATCTGTGATGGTGTTTGTCCGGGACGGTGAAAAAGCAGGAAATTCCTTGGAAAAAACCGCGAAGGTGAAATGAAATGTCACGTTTTTATGGTTACTCGCCGAAAGGCACCGTGAAGAGTGCCGTCGAATCGTTTGAATCGACAACGCAGGTAAGTGCCCCCGGAGGGGTCCTCCTCGGGACGGTCTATATTGACATCCGCGAGGAGGAATGGGCGGTGGCGATGGCATTCGGGAGGACGAGGCACCCGACGATCCGGGGCCCGGAACCAACCTACGAAGTCCGGTATTCCTTCAGGCCACAGGGAGGAACCACGGTTGCGTTCCTCGACACGCGGAAGGGAGAGACTGTCCCGCTACCGGGAATGTCATTTTCCTCGGTCGATGAATTCGTCCTGTGGGCGATCGGAAAGGAGAGGGAACGATTGGGTGCAAAAGGGATTTAATTCCATTTTTCTTTTCGCATCATCACTCTTTGGAGAAGACTCTCCAATACCCTCGCCGGAGAGACAGTTGCAGGGGGACACTATCACTGGTTGCCCTTGCGTACCCATGGTTCATATAACATGGCGCCCGGATTGTCAGGATGAACTGGAACGGGGAGACACGAATTTTTTGTATCACCGGAAATGTCTTTTCCGGGGCAGGATTTCATATCCGGGAGTCAGCCAGGCATTTTAGCAGGAATCAGGGTGCAAGCGACCCGGCGTCCCGTTTTCTCTCCCGGGTTACCGGAAAAAGTGGGGGATTATCTCATGCCTCGTACGCCACCAGGATTGCTCCGGATTCTTTTTCGAGGGACCGGATACGCGAGAGCTCCTGGGGCGAGAGTTTCTTGTACGCCGGTATCCTGTCATACGCGACAAGAATGACGCCGAGTTTCTTTTCAAGTGCTCTGATCTCCTCGATCTGTTTCTCAGAGATTTTTGCGGGCCTGGGGCATTCCATTGGTTATCACCACAGGGTTATAGATTATAACATTCTTTTATATTTTATCTCAAATAGCATTGAAATATCACAATTTTTTTTGGATCGTGGAAATAGACCATGGGAAGGCAAGGCTCCCTTTTCCGGCAGGAACACCCATGCCTCCCCCGAAACCCACGTCGCGGCAGCTTGTTTTCCAAAGAACGATTTGATAAGGAGATCCTGTTTCTGCCTCTGATCTGCCTCAAAAAAGCATGGAAGCCTTTTTATTCCTGTTCAACCATGGACAAGTCCCGGCCACGTCAGGAATAGCCTGCTCCTGTGTCTTTTTCAAGGACCGTGAGAACCCCGTGGCACCTGCAGGCAGTCCCGACAACTATCTTTTCCCTGCTCGTATTCATGGCCAGGAGTACCTGCACATCACTTCCACGGAGGGCCCCCAGGCCTGGTGCGACCTGCAGGCTTTCGAGGACTTGGGCTTCAGGCAGCAGTCTCTTCAATTCCGAGGAGAGCCGGATGGATCGTGGTTCTCCTGTGACGGGGCACGTGGGCGGCTCAGGGCAGTCAGGAATGCACAACCACCCATTGTTTTGCGAAAGGTACACGGAACCCCCGTTCGTTCCCTGTATGAGATCCGGGGGAATTCTCGAAAGGAGGGGCTGGAGACCCGGGGGAGATTCCCGGACGCGATGCGCAACAGAGACCAGGCCTGCTGCCACGTGGACGGGAGCGGTCGGGAACACGCGCACTGGTCTGTATTGGATGAAAATACGAAATGCCTCTTCGAGTCCCCCATGCACGAAGAAGGAGCCGTTGTCCATCTCCCGGATGATACCGATTGCCAGGCAGCCGGGATCAGGATCGACGATGATACAGGGAATTCCCCTGGTGAAGAGGTAGCGAGCCGCCTTCGTGCCGTATCTTCCTCCACCCACCACCAGGTCCACCTGCATCACCACGGACTCTATAAAAAATTATTTTAGTTAAAACAAATTAATTTTATTCATATGTCGTGGCGCAGATCGGGAGTTATATTTCTTCTCCTCGCATGCCTGCTCGGTGCCAGCATCGTGATATGCACGCTCGTCGGCCCTGCAGGTGTCCCCCTCCTCTCCCTCGCCGGGGACGAGTCCGGAGCGACCATCCTCTACGGGGTACGCCTGCCCCGGGTAATCTCCGCTGTTCTCGTCGGTGCCGGCCTTGCGGCTGCCGGTGTCGTCATGCAGGGCCTTTTCCGGAACTCCATGGCAGATCCCTACCTTCTCGGTACATCGGCCGGGGGTGCCCTCGGAGCCGCAACCGCCATCGTCCTGCTCGGAGGCGCCTTCTCCATGCCCCTCGCATTCGCAGGGTGCATCGGGGCGGCATTTCTCGTTTATGGCATTTCACGGCGGGCAGGGCGCGTGCCCGTCGAGCAGCTCCTGCTCACGGGGATCGCGGTCTCGATGTTCCTTTCTGCGGTCCTTTCGTTTCTCATGTACATATCGGGAGAAAGTCTCCACCAGATTTTCCTCTGGCTGATGGGCGGGTTCTGGACGGCATCCTGGCAGGATGCCTGGACGGGCCTCCTGGTCCTCCCTGCGGCTGTACCCCTCCTCCTGCTTGCGCGGGAACAGGACATTCTCTCGCTCGGTGAGGAAGATGCCCTCTCACTCGGTGTGGACATCGAGCTTCTCAAGAAATGTCTCCTCGTCATCAGTTCCTTCGTGACTGCTGTTGCCGTCTCCATCGCGGGGAGCATCGGTTTCATCGGGCTGATAACTCCCCACATCATGCGCCTCTGGGTCGGTCCGGGTCACCGTATACTCCTCCCGTCGTCCATGATGGCAGGCGGGATCCTGCTCGTCCTCTCCGATACCCTTGCCCGGACTGCAGGAAACGAGGTACCCGTCGGGGTGGTGACGGCATTCTTCGGAGCCCCGTTTTTTGTCTTTCTCCTTCGCAGGAGGTATGCATCGTGATAGACGTCTCGGGAGTCGAGCTCGGTTACGGGGCGCAGGTGGTCCTGTCAGAAGTGTCTTTCCGATCGGGGAAGGGGGAATTCCTCGGCATCGTCGGTCCCAACGGCTCGGGAAAGACCACGCTCCTCAAGGCGATAGCGCGCCTCCTTATGCCCTCGCACGGCGTCATCCTGCTCGACGGAAAGGAGATAGGGGCGTTTTCGGCCATCGGTCTGTCACGACTGGTAGGACTGGTTCCCCAGGCATCATCACCCGGCTTCGATTACTCCGTGCGGGACGTCGTGATGATGGGGCGCTATCCCCACATCGGGATGTTCGGGGGGGAGACTCCTGCCGACCGCGATGCTGCGAAGAAGGCCATGGATGTGACCGGCATTGCCCAGCTCGCAGAAAGGTCGGTCCGGGAGATCTCCGGGGGCGAGCTCCAGCGGGTCATCATCGCGCGGGCGCTTGCCCAGGAACCCGAGGTGCTCCTCCTCGACGAGGCGACTGCCCACCTCGACCTCGGGCACCAGGTCAGCATTCTCCAGATGATCAGGGATCTTTCGCGCCGGGTTGCTGTTATCGGGGTTTTCCACGACCTCAACCATGCGGCATACTTCTGCGACCGCATTATCCTCATCCATGACCACAGGATCCTCGCAATGGGGGACCCGGCAGGGGTGTTGACAGAGGAGAACATCGCCAGGGTGTTCGGGGTCAGGGCGATAGTCCGGATGAACCCGCTGTCAGGTCGCCTGGTCATTTCTCCCGTGCTTCATCCTTCATGCGAAGCAGTGAAGGATTCGCGTGTTCACGTCATCTGCGGCGGTGGCGAGGGTGCAGGGATACTCGTTGCACTCCGCGACGGGGGATACCGGGTTACGGCAGGGGTGCTTTCCCTCAATGACAGCGATTACCTCGCGGCAGAGGCACTTGGGATACCATGTCTCACCGAACCACCTTTCTGTCCCATTTCAGAAGGGTCCCGACGGGACCTCGAGATGCTCGCGCGAGACGCGGACGCAATCGTCGTTACGCGCGGCCCGTGGGGAGCAGGGAACATCGAGAACCTGCGCGTTCTTTCGGCCCTGGACGCTGGCACCATCGTGATTATGGGTATTGCGTCATGGGACGGCATGAATTGGGATTACACCGGCGGGGAGGCAGAAAGGATCCTTTGTTCGCTGAGAGAGAAAGGGGCCCGTGTTACTGATGATGTTCCTGCAGCCCTTGCTGCAGTCAGGGAGATTACGGGGGAAAAGAAATGAGGGAGCCCGGCTGTTCCACCTGGTGCTTTTTTGACCGGGGCCTCCCCGCGGCCATCGAAGAACTCTGTGCCCGGACGAATACGATCGAGATATTTGCGGATGCAGCCCACGATATCCTCGGCAGGAATCCGCTGCCCGTGCCGGATGACGATATCACTCTCTCCGTCCATGCCCCGACAGCTGATATCAATATCGCGAGCTGCCGCGAGACGGTCCGGAATGCATCCATCGGTCTCATCGCCGGGGTGTGCCAGCGGGCAGCAGAGATGGGGGCATCGCACGTCGTCGTCCACCCGGGTTTTTCTCCGTGGCCCGAACAGGAGCAGGATTCATTCTCAGCGCTCCTCCGTTCACTCGACGATCTCGCCCGCATTCAGGAGCAAACGGGCATGGACGTAGCCGTCGAAAATATGGGAAGCTGGGAGATGTGCCACTTCCGGGACCCCGGGCTTCTCCCCGAACTTTCCGGGAGGGGGCTCTCGTTCTGCCTCGACGTGGGACATGCTTTCCTGAACGGAGTCCTGGACGACTTCCTCTCCCGTGGGTCACCCTGCGCCGTCCACATCCATGACAACCGGGGAAAGACCGACGACCACCTCGCGCCGGGAATGGGGAGCATTGATTTCCCGTGGATTTTCCGGCACCTTTCACGGAGAATACCGTGGATCCTCGAAGTCACGGACCGTACAATGGTTGACCGCGGGCTGCTCGCTCTCGCGAATCCTGGTGCCATGAACGGGCAGGGGATTGAGAACAACGAAGACAATCCTTGTCACTCTCCAGTTCCCCGGGAAAGCAGGGAAGTACCTCCCAAGTTTTCATGTATCTATAAACAAAAATGAAATAAAAGTATGATATTATACGATAGATAACAGATCTATTGTCATTCATTAGGATGGATTATGATCATATCTTGCCGGAAATCTGAGAGAAAGGGAAAAAACGAGATAACGGCATATCATTATCATTTGAAAGTGTTGTTTTTACTTTTTTTATTGTTGTTTGTTATTCCGGCTGCCCTTGCAGCAAACGGGGCCGAAGACCTGGACAGGGAAGGGATTGCCGCACTCAATGCCGGTCATTATCAGGCAGCACTGGAGACTTTTGACAGGGCAATTGCTGCAGATCCCGGTTACCTTCCCGCACGGATAAACCGCGGTATGGCACTCCTCTCCCTCGGCCGTGCAGGCGAGGCTCTCCTGGCGTTCGAGGTTGTCCTTGACCGGGACCCCGCGAACGTCCCTGCCTGGATATACCGGGGAGATGCCCTCGTGGCACTGGGAAGAAACGGGGAGGCAGCCGAATCGTACAGGACTGCAGAACGGCTGGAACCAGGAAATCCGGTGGTAGCGGAAAGGCTGAAGAAGGTTTCCGGTACAATACCGGAATTTCCATTGCCTTTTTCGGGGGGGATCCTGGTTCTTCTTGCGGGAGCGGGCATTGTGACCACCGGTGTCCTCGCCCTCCTCATAACAAGGAGAAGGAAGGAAAAGCTAACAATCTATCCTTCAGAGAGCGAGAAAAAGGGAGACTATAAGAGACGCCGTCTGGATTTTTTCTTCCGAATGCGGCAAGCGGTCACGGGGGGCAGCAATACATTGCCCTCCGATCATGTCCCGGTGGAAAAGTCCAAAAAACCATCGTCTTTATCCCGGGCAGGGGGGACCCTGCCGAAACTCGGAACACTGTTTTCACGGAAAGAAAAAGGGGAATCAGGATTGAGCCCATTCCCTGCAGGCGCAGGGGATCCATTCTCCCCCGGGCCACTGGTGATGGAAGGAAATGTCGATTCCGTTGGGAAAGCAGGCCTGCCGGACAATGATCCCGTTGATGGGAACCAGGTCATCGCTGGTTTTGACAGTGTCCTTGCCAATAGCGGAGTCGATGCATCGGGGCTCAAGGGCATCTCCCTGTATGCCATGGGCAGGTATGCCGAGGCCCTCGAGGCCCTCCGGAGAGAGCGGCAGGACCCCCATGCATACCCGGGTGTCATCCCTCTCGAGGCAGCCGTCCTCCTGAAGATGGACCGGCCGGACGATGCTCTCGCTCTCTGCGAGGAAGCAATACGTAACAACCAGGGGACATTCGAGACGTTCAGGGTCCAGGCGGAAATACTGGAGAGGCTGGGAAGGTTCGAGGAGGCCATCCGTGCCTGCGACGAAGCCCTGTCGCGAAACCCGCACTCGGTCGATGTCTGGTCCCTCCGGGCTCGGGCTCTCCATGCCCTCCATAGGGACCATGAAGCCCTCCAGGCCTGCGAGAGGGCTCTGGGAATGGATCCCTTTTCCCCCGAGCTTATCCGGCAGAAATCGCAGATACTTGCAACGATCGGGAGGAACGACGAAGCCATCGCGCTTCTCGAGAGCGGGATAGAGAAAAACCCCCGCGAGACGGGGCTCCTCCTGGAAAAGGCACGGATCCTGTTTCTTTCAGGACGTCCCAAAGATGCTGTCGGAGTGGTGGACTCTGCACTCGCAATTTCTCCCGGCGATCACCTCGCATGGAGGGAACTTGCAACCATTCTCCACGCAATGGGAGAATACCCCGAGGAGGCAGCGGCATGGGAAAGGGCGTCAGCCCTTTCCCCGGGAAATACCGGTTACCTCGTATCCTGGGCAAATGCCCTCCGGGATGCAGGGGAGACCCTGCCGGCGATCAGGGTTTACTTAAAGGCGGTGGAGAAGTCCCCGCACGATGCAGGCATCTGGAAATCCCTTGGGAAGTGCCTCTATTCTGCAGCCAGGTACGAGGACGCGGCAAAGGCTTTCGGGTTTGTCACGGGGGCGTCCCCCGGTGATGGAGAAGCATGGAAATGCCTGGGATGGGCCTTCCTCAGGGCGGGCATGCAGGAACAGGCTGTGAGTGCCCTGAGACGGGCGCAATCCCTTTTACCCTCTGACGGAGAAGTCCGGAAAGGACTCCGGCTGGCAGAGGCAGCCATTGCCGTTCCGGTTGGGGAAGAGCAAGGGCTTTCACCTGCAGAAAAACCATCGGGTAACCAGAAACCGGGAGGAGACCAGGTGAACATCACCGGTTCTTTTCCGCCGGGTGACAGGGAGAGCAGAGAAACATCTCTCCAACGCCCGGAATCGCCCGGCAGTTTGTCGCAATCCGGGCATTCCGCGCCATTTCCTCC
Organism: Methanolinea sp.; assembly: GCA_030019395.1. Classification (GTDB taxonomy): domain Archaea; phylum Halobacteriota; class Methanomicrobia; order Methanomicrobiales; family Methanospirillaceae; genus Methanolinea_A. The sequence continues at coordinate 33,077 of JASEES010000008.1, forward strand.
GTCAAAAGGCACCTTGCGCGTGAAGATGGGAGGCGATAAACCATGAGGCTCTTTAGTGGCAGGAGGGGAGGCGCTGGTATCCCGGGAGGAAAGATGGAAAGGGAGGTCAGGGTTCCTGGAGGCGATGTGCCGGGAAGAAAGTCACCCGGGAGCATCCTTGGGTCACTTTTCCGGAAAGACAGGGACGGGAAGGATACCGTGGCAGTTCCACTCCCCGTTACCGGGCCGGAAACTGACATTTCCAACGGTACAGGGACGGGAAAGCAGAAGGTAAAAGACAGGTACTGGTTGAAGAAGGGGTTTTGCTATGCATCCATCATCGAGAATGATCTTTTCGATACCAGTTACATCGTGACGGAGCCTCCCGTCACGCAGAGAGAACGTATTCTCCTCGAAGAAGTCCACGATTACCTGCGCGACGTGCTCATCTACGAAAAGGTCACCGCGAAGGAGGAAATCAAGATAAGCCTCGCTGATGTCAGGAAGGCAATCTCCTTCTTTGATCCCGGGCTTTCCGATGATCGTGTCTCTGTCATCCACTATTACCTCGAGCGGAATCTCCAGGGATACGGACCCATTGATCCTCTCATGCACGATCAATACATCGAGGACATCAGCTGCAACGGGTACACATCGCCCGTCTTTGTGTATCACACGAACTATGGGTCCATACCGACGAACATTACGTTCACGGCGCAGGAACTGAACAGGTACGTTCTCAAACTCTCCCAGAAGGCTGACAAGCAGGTCTCCATTTCCTCCCCCCTCCTCGATGCCCCCCTCCCTGACGGGTCACGTGCCCAGATCACGTACACGGACGTCATCTCCTCCAAGGGGAGCTCGTTTACCATCCGGAGATTCAAGAGCGACCCCATGACACCGGTAAACCTCATCCGGTACGGAACGTATGACCCGGAGATCCTGGCCTATATCTGGCTCGCCGTCGAGAACCGCAAGAGCATGATCATCGTGGGTGGCACCGCAAGCGGCAAGACATCGACGATGAATGCCATCTCCTACTTCATCCCGCTCACAGCAAAAATTGTATCGCTCGAGGATACCCGCGAGATCCAGCTCCCCCACAAGAACTGGCTGCCGACCCGCACACGCGAGACCTCCTCGCAGTCAGCAAAGGGAGATATTGATCTCTTCTCCCTCCTGCGGGCGTCCCTGCGCCAGCGGCCGGAGTACATTATCGTCGGCGAGGTCCGGGGTCCCGAGGCACAGACCCTCTTCCAGGCGATGAATACGGGTCATACCACGTATTCCACACTGCACGCCGGAAGCGTGGAGGAATCGATCAACCGGCTGGTCAACCCGCCCATCAATGTCCCCCGGGCGATGTTCGGGGCTCTCGATCTCATGGTTGTCCAGCTCCTCCAGTACCAGGAGGGCAGAGCGGTGCGCCGGTGCCTCTCCCTCAACGAGATCTCGGTGGACGCCCAGGCAAACATCTCCTACCACGAACTCTACCGGTGGAACCCGCGCACCGACGTCTTCGAGCGGAACTACTACCGGTCGCGTGTCCTCGACGATATTGCCTACGCGAGGGGATGGACGCGTTCCGAGACGGAAGAACAGCTCTCCCTCCGGGCCCATGCCCTCGGGATCATGGCTCGCAAGGGTATCGTGAGGTCCGACCAGGTCAGCAACGTGTTCCACCTCGTCCGGAAGTCGGCCAATTTTGCAGGGAGGATAGGAGAAGCAGATGCTGCAGGCTGATGCATTCTCGGCTTTCAGGGACCGTGTCTTTGACCGGGAGGAATTTTCCCGGAATCTGCGGGCGGCCCGGATGAAGAAATCGTACCACGAGTACACGCGGGAAGTCCTCGTCCAGACCGGGCTCGTCCTCGCCGGGTCTGTCCTGGTCGCCATTTTATTCCACCTCTTTTCTATCCGTTTCATCATTCTCAAGCCATTTTCCCCCTGGGTTCAGGACGTGCTCCTCATCGGTGTCCCGGCAACGACGCTCTTCTTCCTCCTCTATTTTCAGCCCATGCTGTCAGCGAAGGGAAGGAAAGCACGCATCGAGATGGATCTGCCCTATGCCATTACCTATATGCAGGCCCTTTCCACCACGCTCACGCTGTATAACTCGATCCGCGGGGTCTACGAGCAGGGAGACCTCTACGGGGAAGTCTCGAAGGAATTCGGGATGATAGTGCGCGACGTGGAATTCTTCGGGGACGATCTCGTCACGGCAATCCGGAACCTGGGACAGACGACACCGTCGGAGAACCTCAAGAAGCTCCTGGACGACCTCATCCTGATGTTCGAGAGTGGCGGAGACCTGCCGTCCTTCCTCGCTTCCCGATCGGAACACTACAGGGAAGTTGCCGAAAAGGAACTCGAAATGTCCCTCAAGACCATGGAGATCATGGCCGAGGTCTACGTTACCGCGTTCGTAGCCGCACCAATCGCGGTCATCATCATGGTCGTTGCCGAGAACATGAGCGGGCAGTCGACACTCTCCTCGATGATGCCCTATTTCTTCATTTTTCTCCCCCTCGGTGCCATCGCGATGGTCTGGATACTATCACTCGTTGTCCCCGGGGAGAACGTCGAGATCACCCGCAGGGAGAGCCGGAGCACGGAGTTCGGGAGCGCGATCCCCGTATCCCGGGACAAGGAAGCACCCGATGCAGAATATTCACGGCGCATCCTCGCAAAGAAAAAGCTCCTCCGCCTGCTTGCCGTCCTGAAGGACCCCCTCCGCAATTACATGGCTGATTACCGGATCGGGATAACAGTCGGCATAATAGCAGGGTCCTTTATCGTGATCCTGTCCATGCTAGGGTTTTTCGAGGGAGTCTTTCCCAAGTACCCTGCCGAGATCCTTGTCTGCCTCCTGACCATCGCAATGCTCGCGCCCCTCGTTGCAGCTTACGAGCTCCGGCGCTTTTACGTCCACCAGGTCGAGAGCCAGGTCCCCGATTTCCTCCGGGAGCTCGTTGACCTCAAGGACATCGGAATGACTCTCCAGGGGGCTATCCGGCTCATTGCGGAGTCAAAGATCGGACTGCTGTCCACCGAGCTCAAGCTGGTCTCCCGCGACGTGCGGTTCGGGACAAGTATTTCCAATGCGCTCGTCCGCTTCGAGGAGAGGATAGGCGTCCTCGTCATCAAGCGCGTGATATCGTTGATTATCCGGGCAAGCGAGGTTACGGATTACATTCGCGATATCCTCATCATCGCAATTAGTGATCTTGAGCATTACCTCAAGATGAAGAGGGAGCGGTACACGGTTTCGTTCGCCTATATCATGATCATATACCTCTCCTTTGGGATCTTCCTCTATACCGCATACCAGCTGAACGTCTCCTTCATTTCGTCGTTTGAGAAGCTCAATACGAACATCGATATATCGGGAAACGTGCTCGACATGTTCCGGATGTCCATCATCCTCGGCGTCTTTTCCGGTATCATGGCAGGGCAGCTCTCGTCGGGGAGCATCCTTGCCGGGTTCAAGCACGTGATTCTCTTCCTGATCGCTGCGGTGGTGCTGTTTGCGTATGTCCTGTGAGAAACGGTCTATGGAATTTGCCGTTTCTTCCGTCGTCGGCGAGATGCTGATGCTTGCAGCAGTTGTCATCATTCTCGCGGTCGTCACGATCAATGCCCAGTCCCTCCTCCCGCCGCCTCGTGAACCCGTTGTTACGGTTATTATGAAAAATACGACAAAGACCGTTACTTTTTACCATAAGGGTGGGGATGCGGTCAGGGTGGGGGATCTAAGAGTGATT
>JASEES010000008.1:36829-50049 GCA_030019395.1 Methanolinea sp.
GGCGGGGTCGAGAATACCTCATTTTTCCTGAATGGGGAGCCGGTCCGGGACCCCAATCTTCTCTTTGACCTCGGTGGTTCTATTGATGCGGGCAAGGGAGGAGACCTTTTACACGGTGATACCGTCCGCCTCGTAACAAGCCGCGCAGTCCTCTATTCCGGGGTGATACCGTGAAGGACGATGCCATCTCCCCTGTCGTTGCACTGATGCTCATCCTCACGATTGCTGTCACTCTCTTCTCCCTTTGGAACTCGCTCTATTTACCGGGACTGAAACAGCAGGCAGAGGTGGAACACCTCCAGCAGGTGGAAGAGGCATTTTTCCATATCGACGCGGATATTTCGAATATGATAGCCCGCCAGTGGGGGGGCACAATGATTGAGAATGTACCGCTGGGCGGGGGAGAGACCCTTGTCCATTCCATGCGGTCCGGGGGATGGCTGAAAATTGCCGATGATACCAATGAAGGGTATATTTTAAACATCAGCAATGATTCCTTTTCCCAGGAGATTTACCTTTATCCTATTAGGTATATGCCGGTCTCGAACTTCTGGCTCGACCAGGGATATATATGGGAGAAAGGATGCGTGAATGTCACGAAGGGGGATAGGACAACGTGGAGGTTCGATATCGACGAAACAGAAGTGAAAAACAAGCGATACAAACCATTTGCATCCAGCCTTTTTACGTGCGACGAGAGAACTGGAGAGATTGTTGTTGCGAACTTTCTTGCCGGAAGCCCCCGCGAGATCAGTGGAAATGCGATGGTGCAGGTGAAAATGGAAGGGACAATAAGCAGGGTGAACCTTTTCCGTCCACGGATTATTGTCAACAATGTCCGCACTCCTTTTGGAGATGCGGTCAACTCCAGTGTCAATGCGAGTCTTGATCGTTTTCATCCGGAAAAATATCCTGTCGGAGAGGACAGGTTTATATATTCTGTCACTGACGGACAAATCACGTTTCGCTTCTACAACCTTACATTTTCGGTGACATGATTGGGAATGATTGGTATATTAAAAAGATAAAATTAAATGTTATTAATAAAAAATAAGAGAAGAATTAAGCAAAGTCATACCCAAAGCACTATGAGGTGGAGATGATCATGGGAAATACACTATCGGGGGATTCGGGGGTATCGATCGTCGTTGGTGTGATGCTGATGCTTGTCGTGACGATCATCCTTGCTGCCGTTGTCAGTGCGTATGCGGGGGGATTGATAACAGTCAAGGAAAAACCCTTACAGGTGACGATTACGGCGCGTGTTAACGGGACAGAAGAGATCCTGTTTGACCACACAGGTGGTGATCAATTCTCGATCGACCAGCTTATCGTTATCCTTGACCAGGGGGACCAGCAAATTCGGATAACGAACGCGACGATTGACCGGGCCAATGGATACAACCTCTCCAACAAGGCAGGAATCGGGTTCGTCCGGCCCGGTGACACGATCATCCTGAAGGGAAAGAGATCCGGAGACCATACCTATTTCAATACAACCGAGAAGTCGATCTCTCTCCAGTACAATAACAGGGAATTTTTTTGGACTCTCCTCTCCCAGAAGTCCGATTCCATTCTTTCCCGGGGAAGTCTCGTATTTTATTCATGAGGAGAGATCGAATCCATTTTTTTGGCCCTTCGTTTTTCTGAAAGAGTCATGAGGACTACGAAAGGATGTTCGTGTTCCTGAAGGTATTTTGCAGTCCCCTGATTAATCGGTATTGTACATTTCCATTCCGCCTTGAATCGATCCGCACAGAACAGTTTTAATGCATTTCTGGATCGTGCCGGATCTCTGGGAAACCTCGCTTTTTATTTCCAACCAGGCATTTGGCAGGAGATAACAGTCACCTGCGAGGGGTCACAGTAATCCCATCAATCGGCATGAGCGATGAGATGTGACAGGTATTCCCGTAATGAAGAAAAAAATGTTGTGAAGGAGAAATAGGTACTTTACTCCTTTGTTTCCTTGCCGGTCGTTTTCCCTGCTGTTCGGGCGGCTGACCGCGATGTTGTTGCAGGAGTTTTTCCGGCAGACGCCTTCCCGGTTTTTTGTGCCTCTTTCCGGACAGGTGTCTTTTTCTGGGCTCCTCCTTTCCCCAAAGATGGTTCCTTCTCCTTGACAACAGGTGGACGTGCAGGGTCTTTTGGACCTGTCGGTGAAACTTTTGGTGATTCTTTTGCCTTTTCGCTGGACCTTGTTTCTTTCTTCTCCTTTGGTGATGTTTTTACGTCCATTCTCCAGTCTCCATTTCCTTCGAAGTGAGTGTGTATCCCTTGGGCATGGCAGAACGAACCATGCAGCAGGAGGTAACGCGGTCATTTCCGGTATCCGGTTACCTTAATCTTATGAATAATTTTAAAATTAATAAATATTACTATTAAATTAAAATAATTTCATATCAAGCGCAACAGACCGGACATCGGGAAGGTTCGGAAAGTGCTGCAGAATACCTGGAGAGAAGAATCAAAGGTTCAGCCCCTGTGCGTCATTGCGGGGTTTTTCTTTTCACCTGCAATGGTGTATCCCGGGTGAAAAGTCACAGGGTATTTCTGGAAATAGCTCTTGGGAAAAAGCGGGGTATCAGGGGCGACAGAGGGCCCATCCGTCCCGGGGGGAGCAGGGGCGAAAACCACTCTCCGGCACGGGATGGATGCGCCCGTTGCCAACCTCTCCGATGACGAGGCCCACGAACCCCGCTGTGAACGGGACCCAGACGCGAAAAAAGCCGGCGTTCCTGATGCTCCCGGCAAAACCGCTGACCGTTGCAAGCCGGGGTAACCTTTCCCGGCGTTCACGGAGCATCCCCCCGATGACAGCAGGGGGAACCCGGGCCTGTTCCATGCTCTTCTTCCAGGAGCAGGTTATCAGGTCCTCCTCCCAGGGTGTCTCTGCACGGAAGATATCCCCACAGAGGAACCTGCCCCCCGGTTCGAGCGCCTTCGAAGCCCTGGCGGCGACGCGGATCCTGTCTGCTTCCGGGACGTGATGGAGACAGAGGGAGGTCACGATGGCATCGTAAGGCTTTTCGGGCCAGGTATCGCGGAGGTCCCGGACTAAAAAAGCGACATCGGAGAGGTCCTTTTTCTTCCTGGCTGCAAGTACCATTTCTTCCGATATGTCGATGGCATCGATCGCCGCTGACGGGCAAGCCTCGCGGAGCATCCCGGTCAGGAGCCCGGTCCCGCAACCGAGTTCAAGGATCCTCCCGCACTTATCCGGGAGGTTATCGATAATCATGCGGAAGAGGAGAGACTGGCCTGGCACGATCACCCCGATAAGGGAGTCGTACTGCGATGGGTCCATAGGTGCATGGACCGGTGAAGAGACGTCCATGGATCAGTATTTCCCCGTGAAAGATAAGAAAAGGTAGGAACGAAATGGTATAGTTCTCTTATTTAGTAGATTTTATTGTGTCTATTTCATATCAATTCGCATCAGGGAACAGATAAATATCATTCCTGCAAGGTACAGTTATGGATGCTCACTCCCATTCCCATTGCAGGTTCTACAACCTGGTCCCCGAATTTTCCATCGAGGAACTCGCTGCGTTCCACGGCCACCTGGGCCCTTATATCGTGCTCGGGTATCGCATCGGAAAATATGTGAGGGAGAATTTTTGCGGTGACCCCTTCCAGATGAAGGCCGAGATCCACTGCGCGGGAAAGCCCCCGGAGTCCTGCCTTGCCGACGGAGTCCAGCTCGGGAGCGGGTGTACGCTTGGAAAGAGGAATATCGAGATCGTGCCATCCGGTGAAGTCCGGTGTGTCTTTGTCGCGAACGGAAAAAAGATGGTCGTAACACCCCGCCCGTTCCCACTCCCCCGGAGAGACATGGACTACGAGGCAGCCATCGAGGCAGTCGCCGAGGAGATGTACTCCCTCCCCGCGGAAAAACTGTTCTCCGTTTCCATCCAGCCCTGATAACGATGACCGCTGCTGATCCCGTGATCGAGATCGAGGATGCGTACACGGCTTACGAGGGGGCAGACCGGCCGACGCTCCAGGGAATTACCCTGTCCATCCGGCGGGGTGAGTTCGTGGTCGTCGGGGGCCCCAATGGTGCGGGGAAGACGACGCTCCTCGAGACGATAAACGGGATGCTCCCCATCACCCACGGGAGGGTATGCGTCTGCGGGTACAACGTGAAGGGTGACGGAGTGCCCGTCCGGTGCCGGGTCGGGTACCTCCTCCAGAACTTTTCTTTTGATCCCCTGACGCCGTTTACCGTCGGGGAAGTCGTCATGATGGGCCGGTACGGAAAGATAGGTCTTTTCCGGAAACCGGGGCCGGAAGACCGGGAGGCGGTTTTCCGGTCACTGACGCTGCTTGGGATTTCCGATCTTGTGGACAGGCCCATCGGCCAGCTCTCCGGCGGACAACAACAGAAGGTCCTGCTTGCCCAGAACCTCGCCCGCAATCCCGAGATTCTTCTCCTCGACGAACCGTTCTCGAACCTGGATATCTTTTCCCGGGAGGCAATCAACCGGCTGCTCTCCCGGCTCGCGGGGGAAGGTGTGACCGTGGTGCTCGTCTCCCACGCCTTTGACGATCTCCCGGACAGACCGGTCCGCGTGGTCGTCATGATGGACGGCAGGATCGTGCTCGACCGGGAATCTGCTCCCGGCAGCGTTGCAGCAGTCATCCGGGGTGCATCAGGGATCCATGCTTGAATTCATCATCCAGAACAACATCGTGTGCCACGCCGTCGAGGCCATGCTCTTTGCCTCGGTGGCCTGTGCGATCCTCGGGGTCATCATCACGCAGATCCAGATCTCCTCGATCGGTTTTACCATGGCCCATGCCGCGTTTGCCGGAGCCGCGTTCGGGATGTTTCTCTCCCTCAATGCGACCCTGTGTGCCATTGCCGGCGGCGTCCTCGTCGCGTTCCTCATCGGCCCCCTCTCGGACAAGGCGAGAGTATCACCGGATACGGCACTCGGCCTCCTCTTCGGCATCAGCATGGCGATTGCCATATTCTTCATCGCGTACATGCAGACCCTCGGCCGGGGTTTTTCTGCAATGGGACTCCTCTTTGGCGACGTCGTCTCCCTGTACCGCGAGGAAGTATACCTCCTTGCCGTGATCTGCATCGTTGCAATCCTCTTCGTGGCCGTGCTCTACAAGGAGATCTGCGGGATTATTTTTAACAAAAAGATCGCAGAATCTGTCGGTATCCGCGTCAGGCCAATCTATTACGCCATGCTCTTTGTGATTGCTCTCACCGTTGCCCTCTGCCTCCCCATCATCGGGGGGCTCCTCCTCTACGTGTGGCTCGTGACGCCGGCGGCAATCGCCCTCCAGTTCTGCTACCGGCTCTCTTCCATGTTTATCATGGCACCTGTTGTTGCCGCTGCCATCAGCGTGTCGGGGGCCCTTGCCGGTCTCGAATACGCCCTTCCCGTTGCACCGCTCACGGCGGTGCTCTTCTCTCTCGTTTTCGTTGTCGCCGTGGCACTCTCTCCCAAGCGCCGCGTAACATTTCGAAAATCTTAACCATCAGCCGGTAAAAAGTAAGGCTATGGTCAAGAAATGTATTCTAGTGCTGCTAATTTTCTCACTCTTCGTTTTAACCGGTGTTTCCGCGTTGAAGGTCGTTTCCACGACGGCGGTCCTCTGGGACCCTGCCCAGTTCATCGGGGGCGATAAGGTCGAAGTCATCTACGTGGCAGATCCCACGATCTGTCCCCACATGCAATCGGATATCATCCCGAACCGCATCCAGATGCAGAAGGACTTCATCCGGTCAGCTGACCTCTTCATTGCCCATAACGGGTCGGTGGACGCGTCCTACGTCATGCCCTATGTCAGTGACTTCATGGCTGCCAACAATTACGGGACGGTGCAGTGGGTCACCCTCAAGGATCCCTCCATGACATGGAACACTCCCGAGGGGGCAAAGGCTCTCTCACGGGAGGTCGCAGGCTGGCTCATCGCGGCAGATCCCGCGAACCGGACGTACTACGAGGGACGCCTGAACGAATACCTCGCCCAGATCGATGCCGCAGATCTCACGGCCGAAGAGAAGAAGGTGATCGCAGGCCAGGATGTCGTGGTAATGATCTGGCAGCAGGATGCCGCCGAAAAATGGCTCGGGCTGCACACGGTGTCTGTCTTTGCCCCCGAGTTTTACCAGAGGGGGCAGTTCGTCCCGCGGGCCGTTGTCAACGATATCTACAACAACCCCGACAAGTACAGGAATGTCCGGTACGTCATCGAGAACATGCAGTCCGGCGAGATGGCCAAGGGGCTCGAGGAAGCCCTCCACGACCAGAAAATCGGTGCAAAGAGGGTCATCTTCACCAACTTCCCGAAATCGCTGCCCGGCGTCGAATCGCTCCCCGATGTGCTGCGCTACAACAAGAAGCTGGTAATGCCACCGGTACAGGAGACGGCATCCCCCGCAGCACCAACGGCACAACCCACGACCGTACCTTTCCCCGCACTTATCCTGCCCGTGGCGCTCGGTGTGGCGATGGTGCTCGCAGGGCGGGTGCGACGATAAAAATCCGGGTGGGCTCCATCCTTTTTTTCACGTATTATCCCGTGGTTCCAGAAAATTCACGGATATCTGGCAATCCCTCAATGCTTCACCCGGTTGAAGGAAAGGGAGAAGCATGGATGCAGGGATGGGAAGAAAAAAGATGCACAGTATGCCTTACCCAATCGAATCATCACCAGTATACACTTTTAAAAAAATCGTTCTATCATTCATAAAAACAATCGTACTTAATTTATAATTATTATTAATTTTCTACTATATAATATTTATTTGGTAATATTTTTTTATATAAAGATCATACTCTGATTCTGGTCATGATTCCATGCACAACTGCCGTGCATGGATGATGCCACTTTGAACGGAAAATTCTCTCCGTTTTGCATGAAAGGAGGAATGACATGAGAAAAGGAAGAACACCAACAGACGATGCCGTCTCGCCGGTCGTCGGGGTGATGCTGATGCTCGTTGTCACCATCATCATTGCGGCGGTCGTGTCGGGCTTCGCCGGGGGACTTGTGAGTACCCAGGAGAAAGCACCGCAGGCGAGCATCGCGATCAGCACAGGGTATGTCGATGGTAATTTCGACATCAAGTTCGAGCACATGGGCGGTGACCCGATCAGGACAAAGGACTGCCAGTTCATCACGTTCCTGACCCTGCCAAACGGAACCGTGATCAGGCACGTCCAGACACCGACGTCACCGCTGGCGCGGAGCGAGAGCGCGAGTCAAATTGCTGGAAATCCTTCCTACTCGCGTGGACCGCATCTGACAGATCCGCAGAAGTACGCGTATCCCTGCAATCCGCCGAGCAATGTCACCGTGAATGGATGGCAGATTCTCGGAGTCGATGCTCTGCCAGAGGGCAATTATGCATGGTTCGGAAATGCAGTCTGGTTGCCCGGTGATGTCGCGCGGACGTACAATAATGGCTTTACCGCAAATTTTGTAGGACTCATCCCCACCGATGCAAACAATCCATATCCTGGTACTGATGAGGTATACAGTGCAGGAGTTGCAACCCTGAAGGAATGCGTCCAGAAGAACTGCAAGCTGGAGATCAAGCTGCTCCACGTGCCGAGCGGCAAGTACATCCTGGACAAGACAATCACGCTGCAGGGGTGAACAGAGATGAACCATGTGATTCACAGAGATGAAGCGGTCTCGCCGGTCGTTGGCGTCATGCTGATGCTCGTCGTGACGATCATCATCGCGGCAATCGTTTCAGGATTCGCGGGGGGGCTCGCAGGCAGCCAGGAGAAAGTCCCGCAGGCGAGTGTCGTTGCAACTGATTTCGTCATCAGTGGTGTCAGGGATTTGACTCCCGGTAATGCCTTTGGTCAGGGCATAACCAGACCTGACCAGGGAGCAGGCAACCCTGCAGCCGACATCTATGTCGTGTTCCAGCACAAGGGCGGGGACGCGTTCAACCTCGATAAGGTCCAGATGCAGCTGGGCAAGCTGAGCGAGCCACAGGTCGGGACGCTGGTTTCCCGCTCTCTCACGCCGCAAGCAGGACCCGAATTCACGACGTCGCAGGGGAATTTCGGGACCATCGGAATAAAATCGTCAATTCCGGGCTGGTCCAATGGCTGGTCAAAGTACCTCGAGAAGTACCCCGATAAAACCAGCACAGTCATCACTCCCGGGGAGTCCTTTGTCCTCCATGCAGATTACGGTGCACGATCGGGGGGATCGAACCCAACGAACTTCATCGGGTGGCTGAATCAGGGTGGTAACTATCCCTTCCCGATTAAGCAGGGCGATGTCCTCACCTATGACCTGATCGATTCGAACAGCAAGAAGATCATCGCCTCCGGTCAGATCCTCGTGCCGGAGTTCACGGTGACGACGACGTGAGGAGGTGAAAAGGATGAAGAGAATGATTCATAGTGATGAGGGAGTTTCACCAGTCGTCGGCGTCATGCTGATGCTGGTCGTCACCATCATCATCGCAGCCATTGTCTCCGGCTTTGCCGGCGGGCTTGCCGGGACACAGCAGAAGGCACCCGCGGCGTCCTTCGAGTGCCGCATATCCAATTCCGGTGCCTGGGGGACGAGCACGTTCGACCTGCTCTGCAAGAGCACGGACGTCGCCATCCCGACGAAGGATTTGAAGCTGGTGACGCAGTGGACGAAGAAAGACGGGACTGTGGTGCGGAACGTCATTACAGGTCCAAGCACCGTGCCGAATACCAATTACGGTTCAACTAGTTACCAGTCACCTCTCGGTTTCGGACCGGGTGTTGCTGAATATGTATATTCAGGTAATTATAAAACCGCTCAGCATTTCGGGAATTATACCCTGATGGCCGGGACAAGGATGCACAATACGGCATATGGCTGGAGTCAGGCTTACGGTGGTTATGGAGTCAGTCCTTCTACCCGCTATCAGTATACCAATGGTTCTAGCTATACAGTGGGCACTTCTACTGACGGCATGCAGGCAATCCTCGGGAATGACTGGTACGAGCTCCGGGCGGGTGACATCGTGCAGGTCCAGCTGATCCACATACCGTCCCAGAAGGTCATCTTCGACGAGAAGGTAAAGGTGGAGGAGGGATGATCATGGAACTCATGAGAGAGGACGCGGTCTCGCCGGTCGTCGGTGTCATGCTGATGCTCGTGGTGACGATCATCATCGCGGCCATCGTGAGCGGCTTTGCCGGCGGTGTCATATCAGGCGGGGACAAGGCTCCGAATGCGGTGATAAAGGCAGGTTACAGCCAAACTAAAGGTTTCTGGATGGAGAACACGGGACCCGATGACCTGAGCACGATGAGCACGAACGTGTATGTCCGGTGCTCGGACTCGTTTGGGAATTCGGAGCACTTTGTCTGGGCAATTAACAAGTCGTTTATCAGTGACAAGGACACCACCGGGTTAACCGGGACTGCTTATAACAGCAGTTACTGGCTCCGCCCCGAGGGTTATACCGGTGTGAAGTCCTGGAAGGTTGGCGAGAGACACTATGTTCTGCCGCCATATCACGAGTATCTCTACTTCCAGCCTGGAACAACTGCTACATATGCTTTCAATGTGAGTGCAAACCAGGGCAACTCGTTCTGGGTGGAACTGACGGACAAAAACGGGAAGATGTTTGCCCGGACAAAGGTGAAGATCGAACCCTGATCTTCCCCATTTTCCTATTTTTCCGGCAATCCTGAATGTAAAATATCTGGAAACTGCGTAAAAATTTTATTTTCCACGTGCAGACAGAGTCATACCAATAAATCATTTTTCCCATTATCAATAACAGAAAAACAACAATTTTATTATTAAATCTCACACCACATTCAGGGAACATGTCACCCGTTGCCCGCCGCACCATCCTCCCCTTCACGGCCATTGTCGGGCAGGAGAAGATGAAGAAGGCCCTCCTCCTCAACGCGGTCAACCCCCGCATCGGCGGCGTCCTGATCCGGGGAGAGAAAGGGACCGCCAAGTCAACGGCGGTGAGGGCGCTTGCCGAACTCCTGCCCGAGATCGAGGTCGTCAGGGGCTGCCCGTTCCATTGTGACCCGCACGACCCCCGGGAGATGTGCGAGGACTGCGCGGGAAAGTTTTCACGGGGAAATACCCTCGAGGCAGAATGGCAGAGGGTCAGGGTGGTCGACCTTCCCCTCGGCGTCACGGAAGACCGGCTGGTGGGGACGATCGACATTGAGTGTGCGATCAAGGAGGGGCGGAAAGTCATCGAGCCCGGGATCCTTGCCGCGGTCAACCGGGGGATTCTCTACATCGACGAGGTGAACCTCCTCGATGACCACATCGCCGACGTGCTCCTCGACTCGGCGGCGCTCGGCGTCAACGTCGTGGAACGCGAGGGAATCTCGTTCTCCCACCCGGCACGGTTCATCCTGATCGGAACGATGAATCCCGAGGAGGGAGAGATCCGCCCCCAGCTCCTGGACAGGTTCGGGCTCCAGGTCTCGGTGGAGGCGATCGAGGACCCGGAGCAGAGGATGGCAATCGTCAGGAATGCCGAGGCGTTCGACGCGGACCCCGGCAGGGTCGCAGGGGAGTTTTCGGCGGCGCAGGAGGCTCTCCGGGCAACCATCATCCGTGCAAAGGAGATCCTCCCGCAGGTGACCGTGCCGGAAGACATTTTGCGGGCGCTCGTGGAGGCATGCCTTTCGCTCGGCGTCAAGACGCACCGGGCCGAGATAGCGGTAACGCGGGCAGCACGAACGATTGCGGCTCTCGACGGGAGGACGGAGGTGACGCGCGACGATGTCCGGGAGGCGATGGAATACGCCCTGCCCCACCGGATGCGGCGCAAACCCTTCGAGGAGCCCCGCCTCGACCCCGACCAGCTGGATTCTGCCATGAAGAATGCGGACGAAAACCGGCGGCAGGAGGAGAATAAGGAGACTTCCCGCGGAGAGGAGAAGGGCAAGGCTCCGCCACATCCCCCGGGACAGGGCGGAGAAGAGAGCGGACAACCCCGGCAGCAGCAACCGCGATCCTCCGAAGGAGAGGGCAGGGAGAGGGTATTTGGCATCGGTGACCCGGTCGATACCCGCCACATCTCCCTTGCCCGGGACCGGGACAGGGAGAGGAGAAAGAGGCTGAACGGGCGGCGGATAGAGACTTACTCGTCCGGCAGGAACGGGGCGACCATCTCATCCCGCCTGCCGGAAGGCTCGGGGGACCTGGCACTCGACGCCACGGTCAGGGCAGCAGCACCGCACCAGCACGCAAGAACCCGGGGGGAGCTTGCCATTGCCATCAGGGAAGAGGATATCAGGGAGAGGGTCCGCGTGGGAAAGGTCTCGGCATCCTGCGTGTTTTTGGTCGATGCGAGTGGTTCCATGGGGGCAATGAAACGCATGGAAGCTGCAAAGGGGGCCATATTGTCCCTGTTGCTCGACTCCTACCAGCACAGGGACCGCATCGGCATGGTCGCGTTCCGGAAGGACCGGGCCGAGATTGTTCTCCCCCTCTCGCACAGTGTGGACCTTGCCCAGAAGAGCCTGGCCGATCTTCCCACCGGTGGAAAGACCCCGCTCTCTGCGGGTCTCTGGAAGGCAATCGAGGTACTCGAACGCGAAAAGCAGAAGAACGGCGAGGCGGTCCCTGTCCTTGTGCTCATCTCGGATGGGAGGGCAAACGTTTCGTCCGGGGGAGACATCCGGGCGGAAATCCGCAAAGCTGCACAGATGCTCCGGGAGCGGGGTATCCACACGGTCGTCATCGACACCGAGGAGACACGATCATCGTTTGTGAAGATGCACCTTGGGTACTGCCGCGAGGTTGCTGAGGTGGCGGGAGGGCGGTATTACCCTGTCAGTGACCTTTCACCTGCCACAATCCGGGACATATCGGGGGCAGAGATTGCAGGACTCTTCTCCGGCACGCGGTTTTCAGCTGCCTGAATACCTGCCGGAGTGACTGTTACCACCTGCGGTAATCCGGAAAGGAAGCGAATGAACGGGAGGGGCGCTGTCCGACCTCACAATAAACTGGTTTGACCGGGGCACGGAACTTGGTCCGGTGGCAGAAACGGAAGCAGGGATCACTACGGGGCATCACGAACATCTCCGGTGAAGGTCTCTTCCTTTCCGGGACGGACGGTCCGCAGATCGAGGCATTCGTTCTGTGCATGGACTGCCGCGGGGAAGAATACCCGGATCTCCGATGGGGTGATGAAACTCCTCCCATGATATCCCCGGCAGGAATGCATGGGGGGGCAGGGGGGTGATACCATTCAAAAGAGATTGGGGGGCGTGCAGGGCGGTCACCCCCATGGTATCTGACAATTCCCTCCTCTGACCAGCCATTCTGGCATACCTCCTCCGGGAGGGGGAATTCAGATGCCTTCTGCCATGCACGACCCTGGTTCTCCTGACTCGGTTATGTGGTGTATGTCCGTTGCTTTTCGATTCCTTGACGGGGTATCCCGCCAGTCGGGCAAAAGTGCCTGGTGGTGCACTCTGCCCGATAAATATACTCACCTTTTTGTATTAAATTTTTTTATTTTTGTATTATTTTATCTTACTTATTTTTATTGATTAAATATCCAATCCCTGCCGCAGGACGATGGTGCGGTAATGCACTATCAGTTCTCCTTTGCTAAAGGAATATACTGATACCCGGAAGGGAGAACGATCCCATCATCTGGAGAAAAGAAATAACTGTTCTTTCCTCAAAAGAAAAAAATGTGAGTTTCTTCCTGGTCGGAAAAATGATAGTCGGGGGTTTCACCATGGCAGTCGGAAAGAGGGGATAGCGAACACGACTGAGGGTACAGAGGCACTTCCGGCGCTGTTGCTCACCCGCAGGTTTACCCTGTAGAACCCTGCCCGGGTATATGTGTGAGTCGGGTTTGCCTCTGTCGATGTCGTGCCGTCTCCGAAGTTCCAGAGATAGGAGGTCACGTTACCTGTCGAGAGATCCGTGAACCGGACTGTCAGGGGAACAATCCCGCTCCGGGGTGAGAGTGTGAACCGGGCGACGGGTGGTTTTTCCGGTGCAATCACCGTGATGTATGCTTCCCTGACCTTCTCCGTGGTCCCGTCAGGCCCTGTCACCCGCAGGCGGACCGAATAGACACCGGGTTTACGGTATACGTAGGTTGGGTTCTTCGCGATGCTCTCCACCTGCCCGTCGTTCTGGAAATCCCACATCCGCAGCGTGACCGGCCCGGTGGAGAGGTCGGTAAACTGGACGGAGAGCGGCGCGGTGCCGGTCAGGGGTGATGCCGAGAAGTCTGCAGT
>JASEES010000008.1:50149-75034 GCA_030019395.1 Methanolinea sp.
GGGTCGGAGAAGGAGAATGCGGGATTGGATTCGGTGGAGAACTGGGTCCATGTACCGTTCCCCGGCCGGTATTGCCAGGTCCGTGCCGTGACCGGCCCGGTGGAGAGGTCGGTGAACTGGACGGAGAGCGGCGCGGTGCCGGTCAGGGGTGATGCCGAGAAATCTGCTGCCGGGGGTTCTTCCGCGTATCCAAGGACCAAAACAGCCCCAGCGGCGACCATGTTGTCACCGCTTCCTGATACCATCACGCTCCGGTAGAGGGCCGTGTTGTCGCCACCAGCCATGTCACCGGTGACGTTGAACTCTTTCAGCGTCACCTGGGACCCCGCCTCGAAACCCCCCGAGAGGTCACCATGTGAATTGCCGTTGAAAATGAACGCACTCTTGCCTGCCTCGTTTGCCGAGTAGAGGAATGCAATAACCCTTGCTTCCTGCAGGCCGTCACCGGAAGCGCCCTGGAACGGGATGTACGATGTTGCCTCCTCGTCGGAGACGAACCGGGACGTCCCGGCATACAGGAGGTCACATTCCTCGTTGATCAGGACCTTCCTTTGGGGCTCTCTCTCATCGGCATAGACCACGAGGAGGAGGCTCCCGTAGAGGCCGTTCGAATTCCCCTCCTCCGCGGTCACGACGAGATGGTTCCCTGATTTTGAAAAGAACGGCGTCACGTTGTAGACAAACACGCCCGAGGGGTAGTTGTAGGTCCCGTATCCCTTCCTGTCGGTATATGTCAAGTCCGGTGTAATGGTCTCATCGTTGAAGCGGGCGGTCCAGGAGGGTTTGCCTCCCGGCGTCTGGTCAAACGTATATCCCTGGTAGAGCCGTGCATGGAGGATGGTTGCATTTTCAGGGATGTGCAGGTCGGAAACAGTCCAGTTCGTGGCAGATCCGGTCCATCCTGTCGATCGGTACGCCGAGTCTCCGGTCGACACCGCGAGGTTAATCCGGCCTTCGAAGGTTGCAACCGTGCCGATGTCGCTTCCCCCCGTATACCTCTTGCCCTTGTACCCGTTGTTCGCAACGACTCTCGTCAGGTCAGCGCCGTTATTGGTTCTGTCAATTTCAGGGATATCACCGTCAGGGTCTGCCTCGGCGGTAATCATAACGGTATCTCCTGCCGTCCTGAGAATTGTATCGGTGATAGTTGCAGTCCCGTTGGCCCCGGCTGCAAGACCGGGAAGGGATGCAGTGTACAGGGCTCCGGACACGTTGAACCGGACTGAAAACGGACCAGCAGCCCCGGTCCCGTTGTTAAGGACGGTGGCACTGATAGCATTGGGTTCGCTCGCGAAGAGCTCATTCCCGTTCGTGGAGATCCCGGTAATAACGAGATCAGGGAGGGGTGTCCCCGTCACGGAAATGTAGCCTTGTTTCTCCATGGTGTCAGTTCCTCCCGGACCCGTCACGGTGAGGTTTACCGTATAGGTCCCCGGTGTCGTGTATGTCCAGACCGGGTTTTGTTCCCTGCTGTCTATAATTCCGTTACCATTGAGGTCCCATGCGTACGATGTGATGATCCCTGTCGAATTGTCGGTGAATTGGACCACCAGGGGTGCCGGGCCCGCAGTGAGATTCGCTGAAAAATCCGCGTGTATCGCATCATCCTGGTATTCCACGACGAGAAACGCGTGGCTTGCAGCCAGAAGAGGTGTCGATCCGGCGGTGCTGCGGATGCCCGCCTCGTTCCCATCCACAAGGAGGGACGACTTCACGTCACGGGTATCGACGGCCACCTGCGTCCCTGACGAGGAACCGTAGTCCCAGACGTTCGTGGCCACCGTGGCACCATTCCAGAGGAGGTCACCTTCGGGGCCGTTCCCGGCCGGGACGAAGGTAGTCAGGTAGGCATGGGTGGCATCACCGGGAGCAAGAACCATCCCGGAGAAGGGAAGGTATGCTGTTGCTTCCTCGGGTGTCGTCGCGTATCCCGTGTCGTCAGCACCGAGAATATCAAACCCTTCGTTGAGGAAGATCTGCCGCCGCGGCTCGCCGGCCTTCTCATAGACCACAGCAAGGGTGAGGCCGTACACGGCCAGGTTACTCCCCGCATTATCCTTGTGGACAATGGCAGTGTTTCCGCCGGTCGAGAAGTAATCCGTTACGTTGTAAGCGAGCAGACCATAGACGTAATTGGCATATCCACCGAAGTTGCTTTTGTCGTTATACCAGGTCTCGTAGGGGATGACATTTCCGTTGAAGGTGATGCGGAACTGGTCCGGCACTTCGTTTGAGTTGTCCCAGGTATACGGGACAAAGAGCCGTGCCTCCTTCACTGTTGCCCCCGGGGGGAGCGCGAGGTCTCCCGTTGTCCAGGTGACGGTATAATCGTTCCATGATGCACCGCCAATGCCGCCGGGTTTATATGCACTGTTCCCGCTCGAGTGGAGAATGCCACCGTGGAGGTCAAAGGTTCTCGCGGTTACAATATCGTTCTTTCCCGTCCAGTAACGGGCACCCTTGTAGCCGTTGTAGATAACGGTCTTCGTCGTGCTGGTCTTCGCGTTGTTCCCCTCATTTGTCTCGATGAATAGGTTATCAGGATCGACGGTAGCTGTGTATGTCACCATCTCCCCGGCAGTATTCCGGATGGTCGTATCTACTACTGGAACAGTGATGCTCTGTCCCGCCGCAATGGGGGGTACTGTACTGTAGCCTTCGAATCCATCCGACGATAAAACACGGACTGTTGTCTGGCCGGAACTGCCGGGGCCGTTATTCCTGATAGTGACGCGGACCGTGTTGGGCTCCCGTGCAAAGACATTTCCAGTCACCGGATTCACGAGGGTGATTTCGAGGTCCGGAGAGGGTGTTGGTGCGAGGGATACGGAGAGTATGGCGAGAGGTAACTTGTAAAACTGTCCGACACGGTCATAGGTAAGGTCATTGATTGCCCCCGGCTCGATGAGATCCGTTACATCCCATGAGTTATACCCTGCATATGCTCCCTGGACATTCCACCCGGGAGGGACGGTGGATGCCGAAGGATCGGCCGGAAGAGGATCACCACACCATGTGTAGAAGCCGTCGGTACTTGCCAAATGGTTGACCGTGAGGGTTGCGGACTGAACAGTCCCGGATAGACCAGAGAGGTTGAATGGCGTTACTCCCGTGTAGGGCATCCCATGGTCATCAGCATAGTAGGAGTCCACATCGTGCCCCTGATTGATCCAGTAATAGACCTGGTCTGTATCCCTGTCATTGTATGCGACAACGAGTGTCAGCATCTTGACACGGCCGTCGAAACTTGCATCCACTTTCTGAGTGACCACGCGGGCAGAAGGTGTCCGTGAAGAAATCACCTGCGAAACATCGTACCACATCAGGTAGTCACTCGTGACCCTGGTACAGTGATCATTGACTGCGATGGTCCCGCTCCCTCCTTCGCCGGGATACGTGTATCCTCCCGGGGTGTCGAGGCTCTCATTGCCAATCTCAGTCTCGAAAGTCCCGTCCCCATCCCCGTCGAAGAAGATGGTGGCAGTCCCCGCGTAATTGTTCTTCATGTGGCCGGCATAGACAGCAACGTAGAGCCTTGCCCACTCAATATCCACTCCTTCAGGTAATTGCGTAAACGTCCTGGTCACATCGGAAGGTCCCCAGGCAGGGGGTTCTGCATCTACATAGAGTCCACCGGACACGACACCCGATCGGATGGTAGAGAGCGGAGTTCCCCCGACGTATCCGTCAGCGATCGCAGGCGTTACGAGAGCCAGGTTCATCATGATAAAAATTGCTAATATAAGGACCTGGGTAAGATCTGTTCTTTTGTTCATCAAGCCACCTTGTTGGATTTATGATTCAGAATTATTCATATTGTTATATAAATAGATATCATGTGTATGGTATTTTTTCCAACGTTTTTTTATTCATTAGGAAAGAGGTAAATGGACTGCAAATGATTTCTTGACAGCAAGAGGAAGCGAATAGCGAGATAATCCCTTTTTTATTAAAGTGACAAAAATGGAAAAAAAATGCGTTTTCTGGCAGTATTTCTTTGTTGGATCATCGAGGACAGTATTGTTCTTGTGTTTAAGTTTAATAAAAAAGAGAATTATTCACGGTATCAATTAAATTAGATGTGAATTATTTAACGGAAAATTGCATAAAAAAACAATAATTATACTATTAATACTTCGCCGATATAATAGGATTTTATGAAGGGTAGTCCTTTACTCCCATTATTTATCATCTTCTTTCTTTTTACTTTTACAGCACCCTGCACCGCCCTCTACGATTTCGAGGGCCTCGCCTTTCGCCCCGCAGCCATGGGAGAGGTTGACGGGAGGCTTGTCACTGCCGGAACGTTCGGACTGGTTAATCCCCCGATGGAATGCACGATCACGCTTGATCGTGCCCCTGTATGGGCAAGGATGTACTGCGGCGTCTGGGGCGGGACCGAGCGGTACACCGGATGGGTCCGGTTCACGGTCAACGGGAGGCCTATGGAGCAGATCACCCTCTATGGCCAGGACGACCGTACCGAGGGGATCTATTGCAGCGGTCACGGTGTATACTGGATCGCCCGGGACGCGACCTCTCTCCTGTCGCCCGGGCAGAATACCATCAGCGTCTCGACGAGCAAGGGGGAGAGCGGGAGCAGGATCGACGGCCGCGTCTACGCGGTGATGGTGGTCGCGGCGGTAGAGGATACCACAGGAATTGCAACACGGTATATCATCATGGAGGGGAACGAGAACCTCCATGGCGAGGGGTGGTCAGGCACGAACCCCACGCGGAAGGACCGGGTGGAGGTACCCATCAGCGGCATGCCGACGGGCAGCGTGAAGAAAGCGGACCTCTCCGTCTTCCTGGCGGCAACCAACCGCGGGCAGCCTGACTATGTCCTCTTCAACGGGGCAGACATGGGTGTGGTGCCCGCAAAGGGAACCTACCTGCCCGGGGCAAAGGATATCGGGAACGAGCAGTCCTTTGATGCAGCCGGGGGAGAAGGAATCGAGAGCCGGTACGTGGACATGGAGTCGTTCGATGTCACCGGACATCTCCGGGCGGAGAACCTGCTGGTCTTTGAACGCGGTCGTGACCTCGACGGGGATGGCAATATCACGACGACAGGGGCAACACCCGAGGGAGAGGACTATGTCCACCCCTGCCTCGTAATACTCGCGGCAGAACGGGAGGGACAGGCATCGTCCCCTGCCCTCTCTGTCGAGCCCTTCGAGATAAATAATGCGTATGCCGGGGAGAGAGCAGAGGTAAAAACCGTGGTATGGAACACGGGCCGGGCACTCAAAGTCCCGGTGACAGTGTCCCTCCTCGTGGACGGAACGCGTGTGGGAAGCACTGAAGTCACCCTTTCCCCTGCCGGCAGGGCGGATGTCTCCCTTCCATGGGATGCAGCCGGGGGAACACACCTCGTCAGTGTTGAAGCAACTGCACCCGGCGCAACGCCGGGGAAGGCCGAAAAAAGCATGAAAGCCGGGACTCCCGTCGACCTTGTCGTCTCGGTGGGACCGCCCGAGCGCCAGGACGGGCCGGGGAGTTCCTCCGTGACCACGACACCCTTCCCTATCGCCGCGCTTGCCGGGGGATCGGCAATCGGGCTGTGGCTTTGCTCGCGCCGTTCCGGTCTCCTTCCTCTCATCGTGACAGTTGCTGCTGTATCCTCCCTCCTGGTCATCCCCCTTGTCCATGCGTCACCTGCCGCGGGAACCTCCTTTACTGCGTACTCGCTCCCCGTCGAGATCAGGAACACGGGGGGGAGTGATGCCCCTGCGTTCCCTGTAACGGTCATCCTTGACGGGGAAAAGGTCACAAGAATCTCGGTACCCGGGGTGCCTGCCGGGGGATTCGTACGTCAGGACATTGCAGTTTACACCACCCCGGGGCGTCATACAGTTTCCGTGATCGCTGACGAGGAAGGGACTGTCGCGGAGAAGAACAGGACCAACAACCGGGCAGATGCAACGTATGACTTCCCGTAACGCCTACCTGCTCTTTGCTGCCGGCACGTGCATCCTCTTCTGCACAGCCGCTGCAGGGGCGAGTTACGCGGGGGACAGGCCCCTCGCGCTCGCCTACAGGGGTACCGTTTCAGGCAGCTATACCTTCTCGGAAGGCGACGGCGGCTACAGCGGCACTCTCAACCCGGGACAGACCTATACCGCTTCCTTTACCCGGGAGATACCCGGAGGTGCCGTCACCCGGTTCGAGCGCCTTTACGTCTACTGGACGTGGAGCCGGATCGACCAGTCCGCGTCGTATCCGAGCATGGAAGTCCGTCTCGGCGGGCCGGAAGGACCCCTTCTCGCACTTTCGGCCCGGTACACTGACAGCAAGGGATTTGCGAGCAAGAACGACTTTTTCTCTGGCCTGGACAGCTACCTCGTGCCTGCCACAGGAGGGGAAAATTTCTCTGTATACATCTCCAACACAGCAAAAGACGGCAGTACCTTTGCCATCCAGGGAACTTCCGTCCTTTCGGTCTACGAGGTGACGGCCGGGCGGGAGACCGCCATCTGGGTTGCGGAGGGAGCCGACCTTCTTTACCGGAGTTATGGTATCCCGCCCGAGCTTGCAACAACGAGGGTGGACTTTCCCGGGAGAGTCGATATCCCCCGCGTGGAATCAGCACGCCTCTTCCTCGTTGCTCCCTCGGCTGGTTTTTCCCGTGAAGAAGTCCCGGAAATGAACCAGGTCATGATGAACACGCCGGGACGGGGGCAGCTCCCGCCGCTGGTGGAACCGGTGTTGAAGGTACTCTTCCCCCATTACAGGGGCCGTGCATGGAGTGATGCCTTTTCGGCAGACGAGGACCACCAGATAGGAATCGCCCAGGCAGAGGTCAAGCCGTTCCTCCGGTACTCTGACAACTTTATCGAAGTGAGGGACAACGGGGACTACCTGATGCTCTGCAACGCAGTCCTTTCCGTAACCTACCAGGAGAAGAGAGAATGAGTCCGCCGATGGTCGAGACGCGGCAGCTCACCCGTTTGTACCCCGGTGGCGTCGAGGCCCTCCGGGGAGTTGATATCACAATCGGGACCGGTGAGTTCGTGGCCATAGTGGGCCGGAGCGGGAGCGGCAAGAGTACGCTCCTCAATATTCTCGGGGGCATCGACGCCCCGACGGGGGGCTTTGTTTCCATCCGGGGAAAAATGCTGGACTACACGAACCGGAAGGCACTCATCGCACACAGGAGGACGACGGTGGGCTTCGTCTTCCAGCAGTTTAACCTCATTCCCTCTCTCACGGCCCGTGAAAACGTGGAATACCCCCTCCTCTTTTCGTACCGGCCGGCATCAGAGAGGCGGAAGAAGGCAGAAGTTCTCCTTGCCACGGTCGGCCTTGCGGGCCGGGCCTCCCACTATCCGGGCCAGCTCTCGGGAGGCGAGCAGCAGAGGGTCGCCATCGCCCGTGCCCTCGTGTCAGACGCCCCCCTCATTCTCGCTGATGAACCAACCGGAAACCTCGATTCGGCAACGAGCGGAGAAATTTTTTCCCTCCTGCGGAGTTTGAACAAAGAAAAGGGGGTTACTCTCATCGTGGTGACCCACGAACGGGAACTCGCTGATTATGCGGACAGAACGATCGGGATGAAAGACGGCCGGGTGGTCGCATGACCATCCGTCTCCTGGAATTCATCGAGCTCGCATTCCGCCAGCTCTTCCGGAGGAAGGTACGTGTCATCCTGACCGTGGCCGGGATAGCCATAGGGGTCGCTGCCCTCGTGGGGACAGTCTCACTCGGAGAGGGTATACGTACCCAGGCCGTCGAAGCCATCCGGACGCAGTCAGACTTAACGCTGATTGAGGCACTCCCCGCGGTCGAGGGAAACACTCTCCAGCTGGTCACTGCAACGAAAGCGTCTGCCGCAGGATCTCTCCCCGGGATCAAGGCCTCTGCCCCTCTCGTCAGGAGCACGTTTGCAACGCGGGGACAGACATACGTGCAGGTCGTGGGGCTGCCCGCGGGATCGCTCGATGACGTGCTCATTTCCCGTTTCCAGAAAGGGAGAGGTTTTACCGCCGGTTCGAACGAGGTCGTTCTCGGGGCATCCCTTGGGCAGAAGCTCCAGCGGTACGAGGGTGCCCGCATTGGGGATCCGCTCGTTCTCATCAGGAGGACGTACGATGCCGCGGGACGCCCCGTGGACAATGAGACACGCGTCGTCCCGGTCGGGATCATGGAGGAAAGGGGCGACGATTTCGACCAGATCCTCCTGATGGACCTCTCTTTTGCCCTCTCCCTCGGGGGAGATGAAGGGGGATACAGCGGAGTCCTTCTTCGGACTACCGGCCCCGACCAGGTCTTTCCTGTCGCGGGGGGCATCAGGGCACTCGGGCTCTCTCCCCGTGGCTCTTTTGAACAGATCGAGGCTGTGAACAGGATGATGGACATGGTGGTAATCTTCCTTGGGATATTCGCCGGGCTCTCCCTCCTGGTCGGTGGTCTCATGATTGCAAGCACCATGATAACATCTGTATATGAGAGGACGAGGGAGATCGGGATTGCGATGGCCGTCGGGGCATCGGAAGGAGACGTCATGGAGATGATCCTTACCGAGTGCGCAGTCCTCGGATGCATTGGCGGGATTTGCGGAGATCTGCTCGGGATCTTATTTGCATTTATCCTCAACACCCTCGGGGGACCGTTCCTCGCCTCCCGCTTCGGCGATGCATTTGCAGGTCTTCTGGACTCCGAGATTGCGCTGGTAACCTGGCCTCTCCTTGCAGGCGGCCTCGCCCTCGCAATCGGGCTCTCCCTCGTTGCTGGTCTTTACCCGGCGTGGAAGGCGTCCCGTCTCAACCCCGTGGAAGCGATACGGTCAGGAAGGTAGAAAAATGGAGAGGAAAGAGTTATTCCGGGCACTGGTCCTGGTCCTCTGGATCGTTACCGTGGTGAGCATCCCTACGGGTGCAGACCCTTGCCTGGGGGGTATCCCGCTCGAGACGGTCAGGGAAGGAACCGTTTCCGGCGGCATTTTTGTCGATGCTGCGTATCCCATGTCAACCGACGGGAGTGCGACCTTCGTGCTGCCGGCTCATACTGGCATCCAGTGGGCCCGCCTCTACGTCGTTGTCTACTGCGGTCACATGCAGAACAACTACCAGACCCGGGCCGACATCGAGTTCAACGGTGGGCAGGGGATAACAAAACTGGCGACAGAAATACTGAACGTTCCCTATTCATTTCCCGGGGAGGGAGGTTCGGGCCCCGTCCGCCTTAGTGACCATGTTAACCGCGTGACGAGTGACTACCTGATGTGGTATGACGTCAAGGACCGCATCCAGGGCAGTAACGTGCTTGTAAGGGTAAAGACATCGCGTCCGCAGGGTTATACCGGCACGTTCGACGGCAGGATCAAGGCCATTGTTCTCGTGGCTGCATACGAAGACGGTGACCAGGACAAGGTTTTCTACTGGGTCAACCAGGGTCACGACGAAGATAGCGAACTGACCGAAGAGATGCTCGGGGAAACCTATGTCGGGGAAACGACATTTGGGACTGGTATGCTCACGGAGGACTGGGACAAGGCTGAGCTTAATGTTGTTTACCTGGCAAGCAGGAACGCGGAGTACGATTTCAACGGGGATCCCCTTCCAGCCGGGAAACCGCAGGGTCCCTACGCAGGTCTCGACAGGCATGACGTAACCGACAGTATCCGCAAGAAAAGGGACTCGGACCTCTCCTACGATAACATAGAGAGGTATTTCAAGATCATCCTTGCCACCCTGGCAGTCCGGTTTCCGGGGAGCGAGACAGGGAACCTGTCGGTAACATCGAGCCCGCCGGGTGCAAAAGTCTCCATCGATAACGAAGAACAGGTGCAGCGCACCAATGCAACTTTTTCCGGTATCCCGGCGGGAAACCATGTCGTCATGGTGGAAATACCGGGTTTCAGGGTTCCGGCTCCCCAGACTGTCCTCGTCCAGACAGGTGAGACCACGAGCATCCACTTCACCCTCCACCAGGGTAAAGGAACCATCACGGTCGAGACGAACCCCCCGGGAGCCGAGGTATTCATTGATGGGGTGAAACATCCGGCCCTAACACCCTGCATTATCGGTGATATACCTGCCGGCGAGAGAGAAGTTGTTATCCGGCTTACCGGGTATAGGGAATGGAGAGAGATTGCCAGGCTCTCCGACGGGGAGACGCTGTCCCTGCAGGCAGGACTCTTTCCCGCCGGGGACGGAGGGTTTTCAACCGGGGAAGTACCGCCCGCCACCGTGCAGGCTCCCTCGGGATACCGCGGGTCCGGGCTCACTCTTTATAAACAAGGGACCCTCCGGGGAACACTCTTCTCGGACTGTGCGGGTGATTACACCGGAATGATTCCTGCGGGGCAGGAGAGGACTTTTATCCTCCCCAATTCCCTGCCCGGCGAAGGTGAGATCGTTCTCTCCCGCCTTTACCTCTATACAACATGGAGCCACGATACGACGAAAAGGGAAGGGGTCCCCGCAGTCTCGACGGTTTTCTGGAATGGACAGGAGTTGAGGCTGGATGCTATCTATGCCGACCGGAAGGGAGATGGTATCTATGACTATCCTGTCCAGACATTTGCTTACGACGGAAAGGGAGTCATAAAGACAGGAGAAAAAGGCACGGTTACTGTCAGGAACAGCGGAGAGACAGGCAGGGAATTTGCCACTTACGGGGTCCTCCTCGTTGCACTTGTGGAAAATCCAGAAGACCCGGAGATATCCTACTGGATCTGCGAGGGTTCTGATATCGTCTTTCCCGATCCCCGGTTCGGGACAAGTGCACAGGACGCCCGCACGAGGGTCACGTTCCCCGGGGATATAGAAATTTCGGGAATTGATAGTGCCCGCCTCTTCATTGTAAGTACTGCGGCATCCGGAGAAGGGAAAGACCAGAATATCGTCATATTCAACGGTGGTGAGTGGTACAATCTCCTCAATGCGGGCTCTTCCGGGATCAGCATGGCAGATCTGGACGTCCGTTCCTATCTCTTAAAGGGAGATAACATACTTGAAATTGCGAGCTTTTCCGCTGAAGGAGGGGGGGATTACATGGAGAACAGGAATGCGGTTCTCGTCCTCACGCATGCGGATGGTGGGGAAAGACAAACAAACCAGGGGGAGGGAACAGACAAGGGAGAGGTCAGTCCCGGGACCGGGGAAACTTCTCTCCCTCCGGGTGGTCTTGCAACCGGAACATCACCCACTGGATGGGAACCCCGCAGTTTTCTCGATAGTGCTATCGAGTGGATATTTGCACATATTTTCAAGGTTTTAGGTCTTTCTCCTCTCCCTGCAGGAGAAGATTATCCAATACCCCACCCCGCGTCCAAAACCCCGGCTTTTGACGATCTGCAAAAACCCGTTCCCCAAGAACAGGAGGAGGAGACCGGAAAAGCGAAATCGGGGGAAACGATGTTCCTTTCCGGCAACCCGACAGGAGATGCGGAAACGCTCCCCACACCCGTTATGACGGAAAGCACCCTTATGCCGACGGGAACCAACGATACACTTTCACCTGAAAAGCCGGTAACGGGAGGTATCTTTGTAACCTCCTACCCAGGTGGTGCAGCAGTCTTCATCGATGGCAGGAAAGTCCTGTCCAAAACCCCTCTGGTTGCCAACTGGCTCAAGGCAGGACTCCATACTGTCCGGGTGGATCAGGAGGAGGCAGAATTTACCCCTGATTCCCGTCAGGTCTGGGTGGAGCCGGGCGAAATTACCCCTGTGTCCTTTACCACCGGTGGAGCGTATTTTAGGACCCTGACCATCGAGTCAAGGGAATTTGAGGCCGCATCTTTCACAGTGAATGGCAGGGGGCCGGTCCTTGTACTCCCCGCGAAAGTAACTCTGGAAGGTCATTCCCCGTACGTTTCGGTCATGGTAGACGGGGAATTGTATTCCCAGACAATCCCGCCCCGGATACAGGATGGGTCTTCTTTCATCTTCACGCGGGAAGGAGGAGCTGCTGCATCAGTGAAGGTCACCTCAACGCCGCCCCGTGCCATCATTAGCATCGACGGGTTTCCGACGAAGAAGGTCACACCCGCTACCATAGGGAATCTCTCCCCCGGGCAGCATCGGATTGTTGTTTCCTGTCCCGGTTATTTTCCCGCCGAAAGACTCGTGACTCTCGTTGACTTCGCCAGTGAACCTATTGACATGTCGGTTGATCTCTCCCTTGAACCATATCAGTGGGGGAACCTGACGGTGGAGAGCGATCCCCCGGGTGCACGGATTTACCTGTTTGGGAAAGATACCGGGAGAAAAACTCCGGCCACTTTCAATTATCTCCAGATAGGGTCAATTCAGGGAAAGATTCGCTGGGACGATTCCGAGAAAGATTTCGAGGCAGAAGTGCTCCCTGAGAGGGATGTTGGTATTCTTGTGAGGCAAACCAGAAGAGAATAAATTTTATAAAATTTAAAACCACGAAAGGAAAAATCCAATTATCCTGAAGCAAAGATAGTCGCTGGTTGGCTATTTGGATTTATGAAAATCCAGGCCGGGGAAAAAACTTTGCTATGAAATTGATTCCCTTTATCGAGACAAGGCTTGCCGCAATTCTCCCTTCAATTCGCATATTAAATCCCTTTCTGACAGACCCGCGCCTGTGCCTATGACGGCATGAACAATCCCGACCGCCCTGGGGATGGCATTCCGGACTGGATCAGACAAACCGTACTCGACTACCGGGATTGACACTCTCTGGGGCTGGCAACCGATGATGAGTATGTCAATGCCATCCTTGATCCGATCGAAGGGTGACGCGATGTCCCACGAGAAGGGGTCACAGTAAGAGCCCGCGGGCAGGTCATCGACCCCGAAAAATCCAATGGACCCGGGTTCAGATCCAAAATCGACGGAATCGATAATTATAAGTCTCCTCGTCCTCTCGGCATCAACCAGTGAAAAGATGTAGTATGTCCCGCATATCCCTGCATCCACTACTTTCACACCAGGAGGAAGGGGGGTCTTCTGCAGTTCTTCAGCGACTGCCGGGCCAAACCCGTCATCCGCAAAAAGGGGGTTTCCGCACCCTGCAACGACTGTCATGGGATACAGCATTTTTTCCCGTTCTCCTTTTCCTCTGGAACGCATACGGGACCTTGGAGTCACAAACCCCCCGGAAAAAACCGGAGGTGGGATTTTGGAATGGAATTCACTCCGTGCATTCCAGGCTCCATGGTCGATTGCATGATGATTTCATGGACATGTTTGAAGACCACGTCCGCGGTTCCCATTTTCATACGCGTATCCCGGAAAGAATGTTTTTCCCCTTTGACCTCCCGTCACGCTGGGAATCATGGCGCAGCAGGAACCTCCATTCGCACAAATCCCCTGACGAGGATTGACCCTTCATTCCCCTGGGACGGGCCCGTTACCGATGACCATTTTTCCTTTGAAGTAGAGCCGGTAAACATGCAGGATTTCTTTTCTCCATTCCTCGTCTCCCCTGTTTTTCCTCAGGGAAAGGCTGAAAACCTTGATATTCTGGGGAAGCTCGGATGCACGATCTGCACAGGGCATCAGTTTCCGGCAGGGAAAATTCACGCATTCCGAACAGAATGCAACTCCCCTCTCTCCTGCACACCGGAAAGTCGCACACTGCCCGTCAATAACGGGACAGAAACCCTCGGTTACCCGGCACCCGGGACAGGAAGCTTTCTCCCTGGGGATACGGAAGTCCTGTGCTACCCGGACCCGGAGGGCTTCATCGGTTCCTGCCCGGTAGAGAAAACAGATTTCGCAGAGGAGGCCACAGGGGGGTTTCGGTATCTGATCCATGGCAGGTTGATTAATTATTAATATTATAAAAATATTACTAAATCATATCATTATTATAATTTGTATGAAAAATACTTTTACATCATGCGACAATTCTCACCTGCCCCATGGATGAGTTTTCCTCCAGGGAAAGAGAAATTTGAATGATCCTCTATTTCCATTCCCCTGTCAGTTCGCATGACCTTTCCACCTTCACCGGGCAGGGATGATCAGGGAGCGCTCACCTGCAACAGGGAACTCCCGGATTGCCCCGCGTGCAAACTCCTTTCGTGGCTCGGCAAAGTTGAATTTCAGGGAAGGGTCCGCGAATGCGACTTTCACCCTCGGATCGAAACAGAACGCGTCGTTTCTCCCATAATGTGCTCCGGCCACGATTGCAGCATATTCCCCCTGGTGCCCGACATTCATCGCGTAGTTGGGATAGTTCGGGCCTCTCAGTTCCCCCATCGCACCCCTGTCGGGTTCCATGGAGAGAGAGTTTGCCGAACCGCACTGGTCCTGGAGGTCATACCCGAAAAAGCCAAGGCGGGACCACGCGTCCTTGTGGATGATCATGGAGAGATACCATGCGTTCAGGCCGGCATTGGAGTTCCCGGTTGGAATCGACGTCGAAAGACCGCATGCAGCTGCAATGACAGCAGCCCTCTGCGAACCCCCGAAGTGGTCTTCCATCATTGTCGGGAACTGTTCGTACTGTTCCATCGCGTAAAGGGAGACCTCTGTTGCAATATCGTTGACAATATCCTGTGTCGGCCTGATGGTCACATCGGGCGAGGGAGCTGAATAATCGTAGCCGTACCGGTCCTTCACGTAGTTCAGGCCGTAGTACGTGAAATCGTCGAGGATATTATCGGTATAGGCCGCAGTTGCATACTGGGTGAACCCGACACCTCCCGACATGTACGAACCGAGCCATATCTGGTCGAAGAGGACAGCCCCTGAAGCCACGACTTCGAGTGACGCACGTGCGGGATCGTTGGGATACTTGCGGTTTGCCTGGATGATGTCCCCGAAAAGGCCGAACTTGATTCCGCCGGGTTCGTTTGGCCCCCTCGCCCGCCGGGCAGGCAGGTGAGACGCCATCTGGATGACTCCGGCGTGTTTTGCGGCAAACGAGAGGTCTGCAACTGCAGCCTCCCCGGCACATGTCCTGTAAGCAGCAATGAATGCCATACCTATCTGCATTGCTGACCAGCGGCTGGTCGTCCCGCCGTCACAGGTCCGCACGACGATTGTCGGGACGTGGATGGCCTGGTACATCGACTTCCCGATTTCGGCCTTGAGTGTTTGGGCCTGTTTCCCGGGAAAGAGTTTGTTGATGTCGATGAGGAATGCAGGCTCGATATCGTCTGCCATGTCGTCGTCCCCGGTGAATACCTTGACGTAACAGTCATCCACGAGTCCCGGGTGCGTCTCGACCATGTGTTCCTGGACAACAGCAGCGCCCGGCATGGCGTGGTTCAGGATGTGGAGGTACTCGTTGATGGTCTCGGGTGTGACCTCTTTTCCCAGCCGTTTCTGGAGCGTCTGGTGGGCAAGGTCCATCCCGACGATGACTGTCCGCCTGATATCGTCCCAGAACTGCTGCATTGCTGCATTGTTGACGAAATGGAGGTCGTCTCCCTCCACGAAGACACCGGTCGTGGATACCTCGTAGGTCATGAGCCTGCGCTGGCCCATGGGTATTCCCCCGAGGTGACAGCGTTCGGGGTCGTACATCGGTATCCCCCGCTGGACCTCGATGACCTTTGACAATTCAATAAACTCGCGTTTCCGGGGTGACTGCCGAACGCCACCGAAGTTGTAAAATGTCGTGTGCTCGGATGCCACGTCCTCTCCACGGAACTTTTCCTTGAGGGATTTCAGAAAGAGTTTCTGTACTTTCTCGATTTTGGACATTGTTTACCCCTCCATGGGCATGAAGCCGTATTTTGTCCTTAAAGAGTGGATTCTCTGGAGGTACTCGATATATTCGGGGTCGTTCCTGAGGGGGGTCCCGACGAGAGAATGGAATATCGTCGACTTCCGTTTCAGCCAATCCTCGTCCATCGGTTTTCCGACGCTGACTGGACGGTCGAGGGGAACACCCACCTGGTCCTTGACGTACTTGACGATTCCGTCCCGGTCGAGGATGCATCTCTGGAGCGCATCGAACATCATCCCGTCTTCGGAGAGTCGCAGGGAATGACCGTGCACAGTGGCCCCCCTGAGACCTGAACGCGCGGGATCGAACAGGTCGGTCTCGATGAGTTCCTTGGAGTACTTTTCAAGATCCCGCTCCCGGCATTCGACGATCTGGCGTCCCGAAAGGGTGCCGGGGTCGATCCCGCGGAACCTGTACATCTCCACGTACGTCCTTTGATAGGGCTGGCAGGGCGCATTGAACATCGAATCTGCGAACTGGATGTACCGTACACGGTCCCCTGCCTTTGCACCCTCGGTCGGGGACACGAGCTTGCGCATCGGGCAGTCCGGTTCCTGCTGCTCGGCCAGCGGGGGATGCGCACTCGGATACGCCGAACCGGGTGCACGGTGGCCGAGGAGGAGGACGATATCTTCCTCTGTCACGTTCCTGACGATGGGGAGGCGTCTCGAAGGATCCATCTGCCTCCTGCGGTTCTCGGCGACAATGGACGTGCCGGGACCGAACTGGGGTTTCCGGGCCATTCAGAGATCCCCCCTGCAACCCGTTGGCTCGGTCAGGAAAACCGGGTCTTCCTTTTGTTTCGGGTCGGACAGGCCTATCATCGCGGGATCAGGCAACGGCCCGTACCGGGCATAATCTGAAAGGCTGGGCCTTGTTTTCATGAACCTGCCCTCCTGCACGGAGCATGAAAAATCGGTGAAAAAGTCCCCGCAGAGGGACCGGACTTCGTCGATGACAGACCTGTCTTCAACTTCGAGTACGAGGCTCCCCACCTGCACCCGGAGGTCGACCTCGGTACCGAGGACGCGTATTTTTTTCCGCTGGGGGTGGACAGTGGCGAGTCCCCGTGACGGGCCATAGGGCACGGTCGAGGGAAGGTTCTGACCGTTGAGGAGAATCCTGCGCACACCGTGGATTGTGGCAAGCCTGTCGAGGAGACGCCTCGTTGTATCGGCACCAAGGAGCCGCATCGGGACGATCCGGCACTGAGGGAATTCTAAAACATCTGTCATTTTTCAGGCCCCCATCGCTATCTGGTGGAGCGGCCGGGAGAAAACATCGATTTTGCCGTAAGTCTCGCCCATGATCCTTGACGTCGCTTCCGGCGAGAACATCTGGGTGCCGGCGTCCATGGCAGCGGCAGCGACCACGCACGGGATGGCCACACCGTATGCATGGCGGGTGACAACATGGTTGCCGTTGAAGACTCCGGGGCCGCCACCGCCATAGATTGAATGGCTGAAGAACGAGAACCCGACTGCAGTCCCCATGACCCGTCCGAAATCCGCCCCCGGGAGCCCGGTCTCATGTTCGAGGAGATCGTTGAAATAGAGGAGTGTCGAAGAGACTGCCTGCACGAAACGGCCTGCCCCGCAGTTCACGATGGTTGCTGCCAGCGTTCCGGCACATGCATAGGCATTCCAGAGCATCGGGTCTTTCGTGTCGTAGAACTGGAAATACGCCCCCTTTTTCCCGGGGAATATGACCCGGTCCTCGAGTGCCCGGTCCACGAGGGACTGCACGACGGTGCCCACGGTTCCTGACCGGCCATTCTCCTTCACGATATCGTACACCATGTTATTGGCATTGAGGCCCTGGTATGCATAGCAGAGGAGCTGGTTTCGTTCGAAAGGCCCGATTGCACCCCCCATCTCGAAGATCCCCGCGGTCTCGAGGGTTGCGGAGAGTGCGGTCCCCTGCAGGGCATTCCTGTTTGTCATCATGACGAAATGGTTGACATTGATATTGCGGAGCGCGTATCCAATCCCCTCGTTATTCTGGGGGATGGTGAGGATCGACGTGACGAGTGCCCCTTCCATGTCCTGGGTGTGGGGATAACTGCCCCAGCATGCTGCCTTGACGGTGGATGCATCGAACGGACCGACATCGAAGGTGTCGACGATAGCATAGGTCACTGCGGATGCAACCGCCGTGATCGCAGCATCGTACGTGGAAGCACCTGTCAGCCTCTGTGTGGGTACCCTGACGAGGAGGAGTTTTCCTCCGGCGAACTGCATAACCTCGGTATCGTCATCCTCCGTGACCTGGACCATCGACCGAATTTTATCGATGATCTCATCCTTTCTTTCCATGATGGGCAGTTTGAGTTCCCGCCCGGGAATCTTTCCCTTTCCGAGTTTTGCAGTCTTCAAAGCATCCTCGATCCCACCAAGGTTCACATTGATTGTCCTCTTGGTCAGGTCGATGATCTGGAGAGCTGCAGGGTTGATGAGGGGGTTGATGCGGTGAAGGAACACGTTGCTCTTCAGCAGGCGCCCATCATCTGTGTAGAGATCGATTGTCTCCTGGTATCGCGTCATACTGTCCGAAACCTCTTTTATCCGGTTTTTGGAAGACTGCATGGCATGGTGCCACCATGCCTGAAGGATAGCCATCTGGTATTACCTTCATTCCATAAAATATCAAAAAATTACTATTAATACTATAAAGTGTATACTAATTTACTTACTATGCCAAAGTATAGTGATACGACATGCAGGTGCTGCCTCCGCGAAATAATGCCGGTCCTCTCACGGAAGTGGTCCATATGCGTAATTGCCACCCTGGGACGGCACGGCAGGATGAGGTTTTCCGAGATTCTGCTGGTGTGCAGGACAATATCTCCCCGTTCCCTCACGATAGTACTGCAGGATCTTCAGGAACATGGAATTGCTACAAGACAGTCCTTCCCGGAGATACCTCCCCGCGTGGAATATTCCCTTACGACAAAGGGAATGGCACTCTGGAAATCTCTTGTTCCCCTTTTTTACTGGGCCAGGGAATATCACCGTCATGTTGATGAACAACCGGGGATGCTCTGTTTCCAGGCACCTGACCTGTGATAGGGTAATACGAATCGGGAAAGGAAATTAACGTTGTTCAGGCGGCAACAGGGACAAAAACAAGAGATTGGGGGGACGAAAAGCCCCCCGGGGACGGGCAGTTGGACTGTGCTGGTTGGTGGACCGGGTCAAAACTCTTCCAGTATACCGTACCCCCACCTGCGGAGGATCTCTGCCCCCCGCTGGTGCCCGAGATCAGGGCACACAAGACCCCTCTCCTCCAGGAACCTTGCAGCCATGATCGGTGAGATTGGGACAATACTCTCCTTCTCCCCTGCATTCACTGACCAGCGGTGGAGGTAATAAAGGGGAGTCTGTCCCTTTCTCTCGTGTACATAGAGGTCTTTTCCCCGGGAATAGGGACTTCCCGGAGGCCCCCTCTGGGCCCGGAAAAGACAGGCGTCCTTTTTGATATCGAGTGTGGAACCACCCTTTGCTTCTGCGGCCAGTTTCATGGATCTCTCTCCATTCACGCACATTTCTTTTAACCATGAGGCGATTCAATTCCCCTTGAAGGGGAATTTCTTCTTGCCTGTGGCAGGATATCACGCGACTGAAATCCGCCAGAGATCTATTGCTCTTTGTAGTAATAAATTTTTTTATTATATTCATAATAAATATGATAAATAGTAAAAATTATTTTAACAAAGATAATGATGAATCATCCCATCAGGCCTCCCGACGGGATGAAAAGTCAGTTTTTCCCCGGAATCGTGGTTCTTCCGGGTGTCCCATCCTCTCCGGGGGAGTATTCGGATTTCCCCCGTTTCCTGCACCGGAAGGGATAAGTGTTCCATCCGTTTTTACACGGTTACCTTCCGGAATTTCTGCACACAGAAAGCAACAACGAGGGCTGCAAGCACGGCAAGACCCCCGATGCGTGTCCATGCAAGGACACCCTCCTGCAGGGAACGGATAGCATCGATAGCAAAGCTGACCGGGTTCCAGTATGCGATAGGCGCAAGCCACGACGGCATCACGGAATAGGGCATGAGGGCACTGCTCGTGAAGAAGAGCGGCATGCTCACCATTGCATTGAAAGCCGCGTACGAGTCATGGTCGGAGAGGTAAAGGGCGATCGTCGTCGAGAAAGCAGAGAGGAGGATGCCAAAGAGCGCAAGGATACCGTAGGAGAGGAGAATGCCCGCCGGTGAGAGGAGCGATGCACCGAGGGCCCAGGCAAGGACGAGGATGACTGTTGCCTGGATGAGCCCCCGTGTCGTGATGAAGAGGATCTTTCCAAGCAGGATGCTCTCGCGGGAAGAGGGGAGTGCCAGGAACTTGTTCAGGAACCCGAGTATCTTGTCGAATATCAGGAGCGATCCTCCCTGGAGGGACGCGCCGAGCATTGTCAGGACGAGAATTCCCGGCGTGATGAAGTCGATGTAGTGCTCCGAGAACGTGGTCGGGAGTGCGAGCCCGACGAAAATGAGCCATGCTGCAGGCATGATGAGGGCCGAGATAACGGAAATCCTGCCCCTGATCCACCGGAGCATGTCCCGCTCGAAGTAGTACAGGATATCCTTCATCATCTCCTCCGCAGCATCGTCCTGAACTTGTGGTCGTCAAATCCATGACCCTCTTCACGCTGCGTTACAAGGGAGAGGAAGACGTCGTCAAGGGTGGGTTCGCGCACTGATATGGACTGGACAGAGACTCCCCGTTTTTCGAGCCAGTGGAAGAGCACCGGCACCTTTTCGGACCCGTGGTCTGTTGAAAAGACAATCTCGCCGTTATCTCTCTCTCCAAGATGCGTGATACCTTCGGGGAAGGTATCTCCAATCTGCCCCCTGACACGGGCACTGATGATGTCATTGCCGACCCGGGCACGGAGGGCAGAAGGAGAATCGACCGCTATCACCCGTCCCCGGTCGAGGATCGCAACGCGGTCACACGAATGGTCAGCCTCGTCCATGTAGTGGGTCGTCACGAAGATCGTCATGCCGCGGGATTTCAGGGTCCTGATGTGTTCCCAGATCTTCCGCCGGGCAGCGACATCGAGGCCGATGGTCGGTTCATCGAGGAAAAGCACCTTTGGTTCGTGGACGAGTGCCTGTGCAAGCTCGAGTCTCCGTCGCATCCCGCCGGAGTAGGTGCGCACGAGGTCATCTGCCCTCTCGGAGAGGTCCATCATCGAAAGGACCCGGTCAACTGCTTCATCCCTCCGGGGGATACCGTACAGCTTCGCAAAAAAAGCCACGTTCTCCCTGCCGGTGAGCTTGATGTCCACGGCCATCTCCTGGGGAACATAACTTATCTGCCTGCGAACCTCCCGCGCCTCTTCCCTCGTATCATAACCGCAGATGCGGGCAGACCCCCCGGTTGGTTCGAGGAGAGTCGTGAGCATGAGTACAGTGGTTGTCTTTCCCGAACCATTCGGTCCGAGGAGCCCGAAGATCTCGTTTCCCACGGACAGGTCGAGATGGTCAACGGCGCACAGGTCCCCGTAGTACTTCGTCAGTCCCGATGTCTCGATGATGGTCATGGAATGATTGCCCCGGGCATTGGTGTCACGTCATAGAGTCTTTCCTCCATGCAGATAGCATTTCCGTGGGTACCGGCCCGTAACCTGGTTTTTCCGGGGGGAAAAGTACCGTCTTCATTATCATGGTCGTACATATAGAAGAAAAATTATGAAGATTCTCCCGACTAAGCATATTAATAATGAAATTTCAATAATTCAAAAGAGCAAAATAAAACAATTATTTTTTAGTGTATTACAGGAGAAGTGTATTGCAATGAACCGCTGGTGTCAGGTTGCATGTGTTGCCCTGCTCGCATCCCTCCTCGTCGTTCCGGAGGCGATGGCCGCCTCCGTCGAAAGGACTGTAATCCCGGTGGAAAATACCACGTACAGGGTCATCCTCCACCTGCCGGATGAGATGGTGGCAGG
Source organism: Methanolinea sp. (assembly GCA_030019395.1). GTDB lineage: Archaea > Halobacteriota > Methanomicrobia > Methanomicrobiales > Methanospirillaceae > Methanolinea_A. The sequence goes on from JASEES010000008.1 coordinate 71,768, forward strand.
AATCTCCGAGTCCATCCCGGCAGGATACGAGGTCGGGGATATCTCTGTTCCTCCCGGGCAGTTCCGCATTGACGGGAACACTCTCTATATCGCCGTCCTCGGTGAACGGAACGTGAGTTACCTCTTGAAGGGGCAGGAAAACCCGGAAAAAGCAATCAGGGGTTCATGGGCAGATATCGCGACGGGAGAAAGCGGAGGGATCTCTGCACCAGGTGAATCAGGGTCTCCTGCAGGCGGGGACCAGCAGAAGGACACTGGTTCGCCCGTCAAAAAGGCAGGGTTAAATCTCATTCTACCGTTTGTTGCCGCGATGGCAGCAATCCTTGGTGCGTGGAAAAGACGGGAAGGGAGGAACGGTTCGCCATGACACCGCGTTCGCTTCTCCTGGTCGCAGCGGCCTTCATCCTGATCACGTGCACCATCGTATCCGCGGGTCTTCCCGGTGACCCTGACTCGGACGGTGTGATCACGCGCGATGAGCTGGCCGGGCAGGTTATAGCCGCCATGGAATCAGGAAAACCACTCTCCGGCCAGGAATTCCAGGATCTCCGGGACGCAGCCTGGATATACCTTCACTGGGACGGGAAAGCCCGGACGGTGACAGACTCAACAGGGAGGGCTGTAACCCTCTCCCGGCCTCTCCGGAGAATTATCGTCATGAACAGCGAGACCCTCGAGACGATGCGTTCCCTTGGGGTTGGCAGGGAGTCTGTTATCGCGGTGGACAAGTACAACGCCCATAAACCCGAGTTCTTTCCGGAATATGCAGGGTACCCCTCGGTTGGCTCCGTGTGGGCTCCTGACTACGAAAAAATCATTTCCCTGCAGCCTGACGCCATCTTCCTCTATGCATCGGTGAGCACGGCGGAGTGCGACGAGATCGAAAAAAGGGTCAAAACGTCCCTGCCCGGGACCGCCGTTTTCCGGTTCGACTGTTACCTGCCGGAGACCTACCTTGGGGATTCTCAAAACATTGCCCGTATCTTTGGAAGGGAACACGACTTTGAACGGCTTTCGGACTTTTATACCCAAGCCCTCGGAAAGGTGAAACGTGTGGCCGCGGCAGGGGACCCGCCTCTCGTGTACCTCGAGACATGGAACGACTTCAAGAGCGCATCACGCGGTTCGGGTTACCACGACAAGATCACGATGGCAGGTGGTACAAACATCTTCGCGGACAGTCCTGCCGAGTACCCGGAAGTCGACCCCGAGTCCATCGTTGCCCGCAAACCCGACGTGATTGTGAAGCTGGCAGGTTCAGGTAAGTACATCTTCGGGGGATACTCGGGGGAGAACAGTACCCGGTTTGCCGAGGTATACAATGCGATCCTCGCACGCCCGGGATGGAACAGCCTGCCTGCCGTCAGGAACGGGCGGGTCTACGTCCTCCACAACGGGATCCTCGGCGGCCCGCAGTACATCATCGGCGTGACGTACATGGCGCGGTGGTTCCACCCGCAGCAGGCAGGGGACCTCGACCCGGAGGGTCTCCACCGCAGGTACCTCGAAGAGTTCCAGGGCCTCGCCCCGTCGCTCGCACGACCGGACATGTTCATCTATCCTGTTGACTAGGGGGGTGGGAAAAATGGAGGGAGGAAAGGAGACAGTCGCCGCAGCATTCCGAAAGACCCAGGTGCGCAGGGTTCTCTTCCTCGTTACCCTCCTTGTCCTTGCATTTCTCCTCGCTATTGCCTCGATTGTCATCGGGTCGGCGGGGCTCGGCGCCGCGGATGTCATGACAGCCGTCCTTGCCGGTATTGCACCGGGAACCTTCTCTTCGGACCCGATGGTCCATACCATCGTCTGGGACCTGCGGCTCCACCGGGTCCTCTTTGCCCTCGTTGCCGGTTTTGGCCTGGCAGTTGCAGGCGCGGTCATGCAGGGAGTGCTCAGAAACCCTCTTGCAAGTCCCTTCACGCTCGGTATCGCATCTGCAGCCTCATTTGGTGCCGCTCTTGCCATCATCGTCATACCGGCCGTGGTCTTCTCGGACACCCTGGTTGTCATAAGTGCGTTTACCATGAGCCTTCTTGCGGCCGGGGCAATCTACGGACTTTCCCGAATCCGCGGTGTATCGTCGGAGAGCATGGTTCTTGCCGGCATCATCCTCATGTACCTCTTCGGGGCGATGACCTCGTTCCTCCAGTATGCAGGAACGACGGAACAGCTCCAGGCCGTCGTATTCTGGATGTTCGGGAGCCTGCAGCGCACGTCGTGGGAGAAACTCGCCCTCGTCTCGATCGTGGTCGCGGTTGTCACACCCCTCCTTGTCTGGAAGTCGTGGGATCTCAATGCTCTCTCCATGGGAGACCACGTCGCCCAGAGTCTCGGGGTCAGGGTTGGGCAGTCCCGGACGCTCAACATGGTTGCTGCATCCCTCATCACTGCGGCTGTCATCTGTTTCACGGGGACCATCGGTTTCATCGGCCTCGTGTCACCCCATATCACGCGGCTTGCCATCGGGGGCGACCACCGGTACCTCATCGTCGGTTCGGGGCTGGTCGGGGCACTCATCCTGCTTGCCTCCGACAGCCTGGGACGGACCATTCTTGCACCCCAGATCATACCCGTCGGGATCATGACATCGTTCATCGGTATCCCGTTCTTCCTCTATCTCTTCATGCGCCGCAGGGAGGAGTACTGGTGAGACTCGAAGTGAGGGAACTCTCGTTTACCTACGAAAAGAGACGCGTCCTTGATCGGGTCAGCCTGTCCGTGGACGAAGGCGAGGTGGTGGGCATCCTCGGCCCGAACGGGAGCGGGAAGACCACGCTGATCAAGTGCATCAACCACATTCTCGTCCCGGAGGGAAGGGTAACGTTCGGGGAGCGGGAGGTCTCTGCCATGAGCCCGATGGAGAGGGCACGCCTGATGGCGTACGTTCCCCAGGCTCTCTCGATCGGGATGGCCATGACCGTATTCGAGTCGGTCCTCATGGGCAGGCGCCCCCATGTTTCGTGGGGGATCGGGGAAGGTGACATCGCCAGGGTCACCGCGGTTCTTGAAGACCTTGGCCTTTCGCAACTTGCGTTCCGGAATGCAACCCAGATCAGCGGGGGCGAGAGGCAGAAGGTGATGATCGCGAGGGCCCTCGTGCAGGAGCCCCTGCTTCTCCTCCTCGACGAACCGACAAGCGCGCTTGACCTCCGCCACCAGCTCGAGGTCATGGAAATCGTGAGGGCCCATGCAGCAAAAAAGAAAACCGGCGTCATCATGGCCATCCATGACCTGAACCTCGCGTCCCGTTTCTGCGATCGTGAGATCGGA